>NZ_JOHB01000004.1:0-312931 GCF_000719605.1 Streptomyces sp. NRRL S-1813 | reverse complement strand
GCCCATGATGCCGAGACCGATCCACGCGATCTTGGGCAGATTGCTCATGAGGGTGCCTCTTTCGAAAAGCTGTGGGACGTCAGGAGTGGGCGGCGCGCAGAGGGGCCGGGAGCCACTCGAAGGCGCTCGCGCCCGGCCCGTCGCCGGGCTTGTACTCCAGGCCGGTCCAGCCGTCGTATCCGGCCTTCTTCAGCCGGCCCAGCAACGCCGTGAAGTCCAGGTCACCGGTGCCGGGGGCGCCGCGGCCGGGGTTGTCGGCGATCTGTACGTGGGCGGTCTTGGCGGTGTAGCGGTCGATGACCTCGTCCAGGTCCTCGCCGTTCATCGACAGGTGGTACAGATCCATCAGGAACCGGGCGTTGTCCAGCCCCGTCGCCGCGTTCACCGCGTCCACGACCTCGATGGCCTTCGGCGCGCTCACGATCGGGCAGTGGGGCGACTCCGGCGCGTTGAGCGCCTCGATCAGCAGCGACCCGCCGACTTCGGCGACCGCGCGGGCGGCGAAGGCCAGGTTCTCCAGCGCGAGCTCGTCCTGCTCCGCCTCCGGAACGCCCTCGATGCGGTTGCCGTAGAGGGCGTTGAAGGCCGTGCAGCCCAGCGAGCGGGCGAACTCCACGGCCACCGGCACGTTCGCCCGGAACTTCTCCGACTCCTCGCCCGGCACCGACAGGGCGCCGCGGTCGGGGCCGGGCAGCTGCCCGGCGTAGAAGTTCAGGCCCACCAGCCGCGTCCCGGCATCGTTCAGCGCGGCGCGCAGCGCCTCCAGCTCCGCCTGCTCCGGCACCGGGGAATCCACCCACGGCCACCACAGCTCCACCGCCGTGAAGCCCGCCGCCCGTGCGGCCGCCGGCCGCTCCAGCAACGGAAGCTCGGTGAACAGGATCGACAGATTGACGTTGAAGCGCGTGTCCGTGAAACCCATCGGGGCGGGCGCTCCTTCCGGATAGTGGAACTGTTTTTCTGCTTACTGGAACACTGCCTGGCGGCCTCAAAGGCTGTCAAGAGGGCCCCGGGGCAATTTCTGGTGGCCGGGCCGAACCGCGCGTAGGTTGAGCGGCGTGCGATTGAGAGTGGAGTTCACGACGGAGCCGTTCGACCTGGACGAGGCGCCGGCGCATGCGGTGGTGGCGCGGGACGTCGTCACGGGCGCGCGGCTGGACGCCGTCGACGTCGGTCCGTTCGGCAATACGGCCGAGGGCGACGCCGACCAGGTGCTCGGCGCGGTGGCCGCCCTGCTGCGCGAGTCCCTCCAGGCGGGTGCCACCCGGGTCTCCCTCCAGGTGAACGTGATCCGGGATGCCGGGCAGGGCGAGGGGGAGGCGACGTGACGGAGCCCGCCGACCACCCGTTCGTCCAGGCGGTCAAGCCGCTGATCGACGCGATGGGCGGACAGCTGGTCGCGCCGGACCAGGCTCAGGGCGACGATGTCGTGCTGACCTGGGAGGGGCAGGACCGGGTTGCCGTACGGCTCCCGCATCTGTCGGACTCGCTCGACCACATCCTGGCCGAGCTCCAGCGCCGGCACGGCATGCCGCTGGCGGAGCTGGACCGCAAGACCAAGCAATCGGTGGTGCGGATCCTGGAGTCCCGTGGCGCCTTCTCGGTACGGCACGGCGTGGAGACGGTCGCGAGTGCCCTCGGCGTCAGCCGCTTCACCGTGTACAACTACCTGAACAGGGAAAACGCCGCGAAGGACGCCGACTGAGGCGGGTCCTCGCCGGGGCGTGGCCCCCCTCCCCGGGCCGCCGCCCCGCAGCGCCGGGCGGCGGCTTTTGTGTCGCCGAGTTTTCAACAAAGTGTTGACGTGTTGTTGCCGGGGGTCTTAGCTGTTTCCAGCCAAGCAGAGCTGTCCAGCACCAGGCCACGGAGGCTTCCCGTGTCTTCGAGTTCACCACGCTCGACGGGGGACACCCCCGAGCCCACGCCGGGGCTCACCCGGTTCAACACCGCCGACGACACCACCGCGCGGGCCGCGCTGCACGAGGTGTGTGCCAGCCGGGCCTGGGGGAGCAAGGTTCTCGCGCAGCGCCCCTACGCCACCACCGACGCCCTGTTCGCCGCGAGCGACGCCGCCATGGCGGAGCTGACCGCGGAGGACCTGGCCGAGGCGATGGCCGGGCACCCGCCGATCGGCAGGCCGAAGCCCGGTGACCCCACCTCGCACCGCGAGCAGAGCGGTATGTCCGGCGCCTCCGAAGCGCTCAAGGCGGAGATGCTCGAACTCAACCTGGCCTACCAGGAGAAGTTCGGGCACGTCTTCCTGATCTGCGCCTCCGGCCGTACCGGAGAGCAGATGCGTGACGCGGTCCGTAACCGGATCGACAACACGCCGGAACAGGAACGAGAGATCGTCCGTGGGGAACTGGGCAAGATCAACCGCATCCGCCTGACCCGTATCGCGCACGCAGAAGGAGACGCAGCATGAGCAGCGAGACGGCTGCACGGACGTCGGTGTCCACGCACATCCTGGACACCAGCGTGGGCCGCCCCGCGGAGGGCGTCGCCCTCACGCTCTCGGTGCGCTCCGGCAGCGACGGCGCCTGGGCCGCCCACGGCGCCTCCACGACCGACGCGGACGGACGCTGCAAGGACCTTCCGGCCCTGCCCGAAGGCACCACCCATGTGCGCCTCGACTTCGCCGTCGAGGAGTACTTCGTATCGCATCAGCACCGCGCAGACCACAAGGCAACTCAGCAAGCCGAGGAACAGCAGGACGCCCCCCGCGTAAGGGACAGCGGAGCTTTCTTCCCGGAGGTGGCAATCACCTTTGCCGTCATGCCGGGCGAGCACTATCACGTACCGCTGCTGCTCAACCCGTTCGGCTACTCCGTATACCGAGGGAGCTAGCACCGACATGACTGCCCATTCCCGCCCGGCCCGCCCGGTGATTCTCGGCCAGAACCAGTACGGCAAAGCGGAGAACCGCGTCGTCAAGATCACCCGCGACGGCGACACGCACCACATCAAGGACCTGAACGTCTCGGTCGCGCTCTCCGGCGACCTGGAAGAGGTCCACCTCTCCGGCTCCAACGCCCACTGCCTGCCGACGGACACCACGAAGAACACCGTGTACGCCTTCGCCAAGGAGCACGGGATCGAGTCGGCCGAGCAGTTCGGCATCCATCTGGCCCGGCACTTCGTCACCAGCCAGGAGCCGATCCACCGGGCCCGTATCCGGATCGAGGAGTACTCCTGGGAGCGGATCGCCACCTCCGACGCCAGCTCCCGCTTCATCGGCGCCGACGAGGTCCAGCACTCCTTCGTCCGCAAGGGCCAGGAGACCCGGCTGACCGAGATCACCTACGACGGTGAGCAGTGGCAGGTCATCTCCGGTCTGAAGGACCTCGTGGTGATGAACTCCACCAACTCGGAGTTCTGGGGCTACATCAAGGACAAGTACACGACCTTGAAAGAGGCCTACGACCGTATCCTGGCCACCGAGGTGTCCAGCCGCTGGCGGTTCAACTGGACCGACGACGAGCAGCGGATGCCGAACTGGGAGCGTTCGTACGAGCAGGTCAAGAAGCACATGCTCCAGGCGTTCGCGGAGACCTACAGCCTCTCGCTCCAGCAGACCCTGTACCAAATGGGGTCGCGCGTGATCAACAACCGCTCCGAGATCGACGAGATCCGCTTCTCCCTCCCGAACAAGCACCACTTCCTCGTGGACCTGGAGCCGTTCGGGCTCAAGAACGATACCGCCGATGGAGCTGTCTACTACGCGGCCGACCGCCCGTACGGCCTGATCGAAGCCACTGTTCTGCGCGACGGTGTCGAGCCCAGGATCCCGGTGGATCTGACGAACCTCTGAGTGGCTCCGACGTCACGCCGTGCCTCGCGTTCCCCTCCCCGCCCCGCGGCGGGGAGGGGAACGTGAAACCCGAGGGGAACGACCCATGGCACAGCAATCGCACGCCCCGCACCACCCCGCGCCACCGGTCCATCCCGTGGACGAGAAGCCGGCTGCCAAGCGGCTCGTACCGGCCGCACTCCAGCACATCGCCGCCATGTACGCCGGTGTCGTCACCCCTCCGCTCATCATCGGCCAGGCGGTCGGTCTGGACCCCGCGGGCCGGACCCGGCTGATCGCCGCCGGTCTGCTCATCGCCGGGCTCGCCACGCTCCTCCAGACGCTCGGCATCCGCGAACTCGCCGGCAACCGCCTCCCGTTCGTCAACGCGGCCAGCTCCGCCGGCATCACCCCCCTGCTCGCCATCGCCGAGACCACGGCCAAAGGGCATCAACTCCCCGCGATCTACGGGGCGGTGATGGTCGCCGGGGTCTTCTGCCTCGCGGTCGGCCCGTTCTTCGGCAGACTGCTCCGCTTCTTCCCGCCACTGGTCACCGGTGTCGTCATCACCCTCATCGGGGTCACCCTGATGCCCGTGCCGGTCGGCTGGGCGCAGGGCGGCGACGAACACGCCGCCGACTTCGGCGCCATGAAATACCTGGCGCTGGCCGCCTTCACCCTCGTGGTGATCCTGCTCGTCCAGCGCTTCACCCGGGGCTTCCTCAAGCAGATCGCGCTGCTGATCGGCCTGGTCGTCGGCACCCTCGCCGCGATCCCCTTCGGGATGGCGAGCTTCGACGGGCTGCGCACGGCCCCGGTCGCCGCCCTGCCCACCCCGTTTGCCTTCGGCGCCCCCGAGTTCCAGCCCGCCGCGATCCTCTCGCTGTGCCTCGTGATGCTGGTGCTGATGACGGAGTCGTCGGCCGGGATGCTGGCGCTCGGCGAGATCTGCGACCGCCCGACCACCGGCGCCACCCTCACCCGGGGACTGCGCACCGACGGCCTCGCCACCCTGCTCGGCCCCGTCTTCGGCGGCTTCCCGACCAGCGCCTTCGCGCAGAACGTCGGGGTGGTCTCGCTGACCCGGGTCCGCAGCCGGTATGTCGTGGCGCTGGCCGGCGGCACGCTCCTCGTCCTGGGCGCGTTCCCCGTGCTGGGCGCGGTCGTCTCGCTGGTGCCGATGCCCGTCCTCGGCGGCGCCGGGATCGTGTTGTTCGGGTCGATCGCGGTCAGCGGTATCCGTACGCTCTCCGAGGCCGGTCTCGACGACAGCTCCCACATCATCCTGGTGGCCGTGTCGCTGGGCGCCGGCATCATCCCGCTGGCCGCGCCGACCTTCTACGCCGACTTCCCCGCCTGGGCACAGACCGTGCTCGGCTCGGGGATCAGTGCGGGCGCGCTGGTCGCGGTCCTGCTCAACCTGTTCTTCCACCATCTCGGCACCCGGAGCACCCCGCGGGCAGCGGTACTGTCAGCCGCCTCGCCCGGCTCCGGCACTCAAATCCCCTGGGGCCATGCCGTGCCCAAAGCCCCGTACCGAAAGTAGGAAGCCTCATGGCTGCATCGGCATCCCCTGACAGCGCGGTGAAGCAGCGCATCGTCATCGAGAACTGCGCCATCGCGACGGTCGACGCCCACGACACCGAGTACGCCACCGGTCATGTGGTGGTCGCCGGCCACCTCATCGAGTCGGTGGGCGCCGGCCGGGCCCCCGAGGGCCTGGAGAACGTCGTCCGCCGGGTGGACGGCACCGGACACCTCGTCACCCCCGGACTGGTCAACACCCACCACCACTTCTATCAGTGGATCACCCGCGGCCTGGCCACCGACCACAACCTGTTCAACTGGCTGGTCGCGCTCTACCCGACCTGGGCCCGTATCGACGCCCCGATGCTCGCCGCGGCCACCCAGGGCTCGCTCGGCACGATGGTCAAGGGCGGCGTCACCACCGCCTCCGACCACCACTACGTCTTCCCCCGGGGCTCCGGCGACCTCGTCGGCGCGGAGCTTGCGGCGGCCGCCGAGATCGGGGCCCGGATCACCCTGGCCCGCGGTTCCATGGACCGCAGCGAGAAGGACGGCGGGCTGCCCCCGGACTTCGCCGTCGAGACCACCGAGGGCGCCCTGCTGGCGACCGAGGAGGCCATCGACGCCCACCACGACGCCTCCTTCGGCTCGATGGTGCATATCGCCGCCGCGCCCTGCTCGCCGTTCTCCGTCTCCACCGAACTCATGCGGCAGGGAGCCGAGCTGGCCCGCCGTAAGGGCGTACGGATGCACACCCACGGCTCGGAGACCGTGGAGGAGGAGAAGTTCTGCCACGAGCTGTTCGGCATGGGCCCGACCGACTACTTCGAGTCGACCGGCTGGCTCGGTGACGATGTGTGGATGGCGCACTGCGTCCACATGAACGACTCCGACATCGCCGCCTTCGCCCGCACCGGCACCGGCGTCGCGCACTGCCCGTCCTCCAACGCCCGTCTCGCGGCCGGTATCGCCCGGGTCCCCGACATGCTCGCGGCCGGCGTCCCGGTCGGCCTCGGCGTCGACGGCACCGCCTCCAACGAGTCCGGCGAACTCCACACCGAACTGCGCAACGCGCTGCTGATCAACCGCCTCGGCGCCCACCGGGAGGCCGCGCTCAACGCCCGTAAGGCGCTGCGGCTGGGCACCTACGGTGGCGCGCAGGTCCTCGGCCGGACGTCCGAGATCGGCTCGCTGGAGGCCGGCAAGCTCGCCGACCTGGTGCTGTGGAAGCTGGACGGCCTCGGCCACTCCTCCATCGCCGACCCGGTCACCGCCCTCGTCTTCGGCGCGGCGGCGCCGGTCACCCTCTCCCTCGTCGGCGGCAGGCCGGTCGTCGAGGACAACCACCTCAGCAACGTCGACGAGGACGCCATCGCCCGCACCGCGCGGGCCGAGGCACAGCGTCTGGCCCGTATCGCCGCCGGGGGCTGACCCCACGGCGCGGTCACACGGCCGACGCATACCCCTGAACTCGGCCGGGAGGGACGGCTCCCGGCCGGGCTTGTGGATCCGAGCGGGATCCGCAAGCGCCGGACCCGGGGGTGCGGGATCTTCTCGTACCCCCGGGCCGGTCGGCTCCCACCCCTGGGCCGGCCGGCCCCACCGCCGTCCACGCGCCACGAGCGCGGAGTGTCGCAGCACCGCTCACCAGGCAACTTCTTGCACCAACGCACCACATGGCAAGCCCTCCGTGACAGCCTCGCCTCGCCGGGCCCCGGCGACGCAGAAAACGAAGGAGGCCCGCAGTGGCCGCAATGACCGGGCAGAAGTCGGAGGGGGACCGGAAGCATCCGGTCGACCGGACCCTCCCGCCCTTCAAAATGTTCACCAGCGGCCTCCAGCATGTGGCCGCGATGTACGCGGGCGTGGTGGCCCCTCCGATGATCGTGGGGCCGGCCTGCGGGCTGAGCGCCACCGAGACCGCCTTCCTGATGGGCGCCAGCCTCTTCACGGCGGGCATCGCCACGCTCCTCCAGACCCTCGGGTTCTGGAAGGTCGGCGCGAAGCTGCCGTTCGTCAACGGCGTCTCGTTCGCCGGTGTCACCCCGATGGTCGCCATCGGCAAGGCCCAGAGCCCCGACAACGCGCTGCCGATCATCTTCGGTGCAGTGATCGTCGCCGGTGTGCTGGGGTTCCTGCTCGCCCCTTACTTCTCCAAGCTCGTACGGTTCTTCCCGCCGGTGGTCACCGGCACCGTCATCACCCTGATCGGCGTCTCGCTGCTGCCGGTGGCCTTCAACTGGTCCCAGGGCGGCAACGACCGGGCCCCGGACTACGGTTCGCTGACGAACATCGGGATGGCGGCGCTGACCTTCGTGATCGTGCTGGTGCTGCGGCGGGTGCTGCGCGGCTTCCTCCAGCAGATCGCGATCCTGCTCGGTCTGATCGCCGGCACCCTGATCGCGATACCCGTCGGCATCACCCACTTCTCCGCGATCACCGAGGCCTCCCTGGTCGGCTTCCCGACGCCCTTCCACTTCGGCGCCCCGCAGTTCGACATCGCCGCGATCGTCTCCATGTGCATCGTGATGCTGGTCTGTATGACCGAGTCGACGGCCGACATGCTCGCCCTGGGCCGGATCGTCGACCGTCCGGCGGACGAGCGCACCATCGAGGGCGGACTGCGCGCCGACACCCTCGGCACGGCCCTCAGCCCGCTGTTCAACGGCTTCGCCAACAGCGCCTTCGCGCAGAACATCGGCCTGGTCGCGATGACCAAGGTGCGCAGCCGCTACGTCGTGGCGACCAGCGGTCTGATCCTGATCGTGCTGGGTCTGTGTCCGGTGGCGGCCTCGGTCATCTCGCTGGTCCCACTGCCGGTCCTCGGCGGCGCCGGCATCGTGCTCTTCGGCTCGGTGGCCGCCAGCGGCATCCAGACGCTGGCCTCCGCCGCGATGGAGAAGGGCGACAACGCCCTGATCGTCGCGGCGGCCGTCGGCATCGGGCTGATCCCGATCGCCGCGCCGGACTTCTACCACCACCTCCCCAAGGACCTGCTGGTCGTCCTGGACTCCGGTATCAGCACCGGCTGTCTGGTCGCCATCATCCTCAACCTCGCCTTCAACCACTTCGGCCGGAAGACGGCGGACGGGGACGCGGCGGGGGACACGGTCGCCGCGGGCCCTGTCGATCCGGGGATACCGCAACGGCCCGCCCCCGGCAGCACGGACGACGCCGGCGAGCCCGCGGTGGCGCCCGCCCACTGACGTCGGGGCAGGGCAACGGCCCGTGGGGAGCGGCAACTGCGGCTCTTCTGCGGGCCGTTGGGCTGTGCGCGGACGGCTGCGGGCGGGCGCGGACCTGTGCGGCGGGGCGGGGCGGGGTCAGCCGATGTGGTAGCTGTCCCCGTACACCTTCCAGTCCAGCGGGGTGTGCAGATCGAGGTTGCCGTTCTTCAGGAACACCCGCTGCGCGGTGTCGACCCGGCTGGTGTCGCTGTGGGCCTCCTCCTGCTTCATCGCCCAGACCCGGGCGTCGAGGAAGGCGTTCAGATAGGTCTTCTCGTCGCCGCCCTGGGCCGGCGGCTCGGCCTTGGCCAGGGCGCGCTTGCGGATGCCGGAGAAGCTGGTGCTGTCGTCGCCGTCCCCGTGCATCACGATCGCGTCGTAGTAGGCGAACTGGCCCAGCACCCCGATCCCGTCGGCCTTCCCCCGCTCGACCGCGGGGCCGAAGTAGACCCGGTCCCGCTCGTCGTTCTGGGCCTTCTGGAACTCCGGGTCCTGGGCGGCCTTCTGCCAGTCCTCGGTGTAGTCCGGGTCCAGGCCGTCGTGCGAGTCGCTGCCGTCCACCTCGCGCAGCGCGGGGAGGTACGTGGCCAGGACATTGCCGGGCTTGCGATGGGTGTACAGCTCGACGAGTTCGAGCATGTCGTGCGTGCCGGAGCAGAAGCCGATGATGCCGCCGGTGTAGCCGCGGCCGTCACCGATGTCCTCGATGTACTTGTACTGGGCCTTCCAGTCCAGCGAGGAGTTCTCCGCGCTGGAGACCAGCTGCATGGCGATCTCCTTCTTCGCCGGGTCGTCGAGACCGGTCGCGGCGCGTGCCGTGTGCGCAGCGTGCTGGGCCGTGGCTGGACGGGACGGGGCGGCCGGGCCCGCGGTGGTGGCGACGGCGGTGGCCGGCACGGCGAGCAGGGCGAGGCCCAGGGCGACGCGGGTGGTGGTCCGGGGCAGGGCTTTGCCTATCGATCGGGTGCGCATGGAGTCCTCCAGTCGGAGAGGGCCGTGGGGGGTTCCCCAATCGTTAGGAAGCTTTCCTACCAGACTGGCGAGGGGCCGTATACCCGTCAGGCCGCCCCGGTCGGGGCCTTCCTGTGGGGCCGTCGGAGGGGGTGCGGGCGCCGGGGCGGGCCCCTGCACCCCGCCGACCTGCAAGGTTCAGCCCAGCAACCCGCTCAGCAGCTCGTGGATGCCCGGCCCCGGGTCGAAGTCCTCCGCCGGGAAAGCGAGTTGGTGGAAGGCGACGCCGTCCATGTAGTCGAAGAGGATCTCGCAGTGCCGCCGCGGCGTCGGCGAGCCGAAGCGCTGAAGCCACTCCGCGCCCCAGCCGACGACGGTCTCCCGGCCGCGGGTGAGCGCCGGGCGCAGCTCGGGACGGGCCGGGGACTCCAGGTAGAGCGCGAAGCGGGCGGCGGTCCTGGCCCGCTCGGGGCCGGTCGCGTGCCGGAGGAACTGGGTCACGGCATCGGCGAGTTCGCCGGCGTCGGCCGGGGTGGCCGCCGCGGCGAAGGCCTCCCAGTCGCGGCGCTCCAGCGTCTGGAGGTGGTCGACGATGCCGTCGATCAGGGCCGCCCGGTTGCGGTAGTAGTTGGAGGTGGTGCCCGGCGGCACTCCTGCCGCGGTGTCCACGGCCTGGTAGGTCAGCCGCCGCGCTCCCTCGCTGCCCAGCACCTGGATCCCCGCGTCCAGCACCTGCTCCCGCCGTCGTGTCACCCTGTGCGCCCTTCGTGCCGACCCAGTTCTTACTATGTTTGTAGTGTCAATCCACTATAAACATAGTAGCGTGCGGCCATGACCCGGAAACCACGCACGGCGGCCGTCGTGGGCGGCGGCATCGGAGGGCTCGCCACCGCTCTCTCCCTGCGCAACAAGGGCTGGTCGGTCGATGTCTTCGAACGCGCCCGCCGGCTCCCCGCGGCCGGTACCGCACTCGGCCTGTGGCCGGCCGCACTGGGCGCCCTGGACGCCCTCGGTGTCGGCGCACAGGTGCGCTCCCTGAGCCGCCCGCAGACCTCGGGCGCCTTCCTGCGGCCCGACGGCGGCCGGATCGCCACCCTCGACGTCGCGGGGCTGGAGCGGCGTACGGGCGAGGCGACCCGGCTCGTCTCCCGTCCCGACCTGCTCGCCCTCCTGTACGGCGCGGCAGGGGAGGGGGCGGTCACCTTCGACGCGCGCATCGCGGACATCCGCACGCTGGACGGCTCGTACGACGTGGTGGTCGCGGCCGACGGGCTCAACAGCGCGGCCCGTACGGCACTGTTCGGCCCGCGCCACCGGGCCCGGTACGTCGGCGCGTCCTCCTGGCGCGGCACCGTCGACGGGGAGACCGGGGGCATCACCGAGACCTGGGGCGAGGGCCTCCGCTTCGGCATCACGCCCCTCCCGGACGGCCGCACCAACTGGTTCGCCTGCGCCGTCACCCCCGAGGGGCAGCGCAATCCGGGCCGGGAAGCCGCCGCGCTGCGCGGGTTGTTCGGCCACTGGCACTCCGGAGTGCGCGAGGTCCTCGACCGGCTGACGGAGTCCGAGGTCCATCGCCTGGACCTCTACTACCTCGATCCGCCACTGCCCGCCTATGCCAAGGGCCGTACGGTCCTCATCGGCGACGCGGCCCACGCCATGACCCCCGATCTCGGCCGCGGAGCCTGCGAAGCGCTCATCGACGCCGTGGAGTTGACGCGGGCGCTGGCGGCCGCGCCGGATGTGCCGACCGCGCTGCGTGCGTACGACCGGGTGCGGCGTCCGGCGACCCAGCGGCTGGTGCGTGCCGGGCGGCTGATGAACCGTATGGCGCATGCCCGGCGGCTGACCGGGCTGCGGAACGCCGCGATGCGGACCGCACTGGCGCTGGGCGGCCCGCTGGGCTGAGCGCCGTAGCGCATGCCACCTTCAGGCGCGTAACGCCCGATATGCTGCATTGGCCCTGAAAGTGAGTCAATGTGTGCGCACCGACGGCGCCACGGAGAGGGGTTTCGCGGTGAACCAGGAAGCCGACAACCCGCACGCCCACCGCGCCCGGACGGCCGCCGCCGCTCTGGAGACCACCGTCGACGCGCTGATGGACGGGGTGTGCGCCGATCTCAAGCGGCTCGCCGCCGTCCCCTCCATCGCCTTCCCCGGCTTCTCGCCCGAGCCGGTCCTCCAGGCCCGCGATCTGCTCGTCGCCCTGCTCAGGGACGCCGGCGTGGCCGACATCGGCGAGCTCAACCTCCCCGACACCGCCCCCGTCATCACCGGCAGCCTCCCGCCGCCCACCCCCGACGCGCCCACCGTCCTCCTCTACGGCCACTACGACGTCCAGCCGCCCGGCGACGAGCGGCTCTGGGACTCCCCGCCCTTCGAACCCACCGACATCGAGGGCGGCATCCGTGCCCGCGGTATCGCCGACGACAAGGCCAACCTCATGGTCCACATCGGCGCCCTTCGGGCCTACGGAGGCCGCCCGCCGGTCGGCATCAAAATCGTCTTCGAAGGCCAGGAGGAGTACGGCAGCCCCTTCGACGACTACCCGCCCACCGACCCCGACCTGTTCGCCTGCGACGCGATGATCATCGCCGACACCGGCAACATCCGCCCCGGCACCCCCACCCTCACCACCGCCCTGCGCGGCGCCGCCGAGGTCTTCGCCGAGGTGCGCACCCTCGACGCCGCCGTGCACAGCGGGGAGTACGGCGGCGCCGCCCCCGACGCACTGCTCGTCCTCCTCAAGGCCCTGTCGACCCTGCACGACCTGCACGGCGATGTCGCCGTCGAGGGACTGCGCCGCGAACCGTGGCGCGGCACCGCCCTCACCGACGACGAGTTCCGCGAGCTGGCCGGCATCCCGCACGGCACCCCGCTGCTCGGCACCGGCGGCCTCGGCGAACGGCTGTGGAGCGGCCCCGCCCTCACCGTCATCGGCCTGGACGCCCCGCCCGTCGACCGCGCCGCCTCCGCCGTCGTCCCCTTCGCCCGCGCCAAGCTCAACCTCCGCGTCCACCCCCGGCAGGACCCCCGGGAGGCGCAGGCCGCCCTCGTCCGCCATCTGCAACGGTTGCGGCCCTTCGGTATCCCGCTCACCGTCACCCCCGGCGACGCGGGCCCCGGCTACGAAGCCGCCACCGACGGGCCGGCCTACCGCGCCGCCCGCACCGCACTGCGCCGCGCCTGGGGCACCGACCCCGTCCACTGCGCGACCGGCGGCTCCATCCCCCTGGTCAACGGCCTGGCGAAGGCCGTACCGGACGCGGAGATCCTGCTCTTCGGCGCCGAGGACAACCTCTGCGGTCTGCACGGCCCCAACGAACGGGTGCTGCGGTCCGAACTCCGCGGCGCCCTGCTCGCCGAAACAGCCTTCCTCGCCGAGTACGCCGCCGCCTACCGCCCCGGCGACACCCCGTAACGACTCCACAGCCCGCCGGCCCGGCTCCGCCGGCGAAGAACCCGACGCCATCCGCCGCGAGGCTGAACAGCGGCGCACGTCTCGGGTACTGCGGCGGCAGGGATTGACCCTGACCCTGCGTCAAGGTTGGAGCCTTGTCGCATGACGACCAACAGCACTTCCCCGTCCCGGCTCGCGCCGCCGGTCGGAGGGTTCCAGGAGATCGACGGCCGCCGCATTTTCGTGCACCGGTCGGGCAGCGGCGGACCGGCCGTGGTGTTCCTGCCGGGCGCAAGCGCGGTGGGCCTGGACTATTTCGGTGTCCAGCAGGAGGTTTCCCCGTTCACCACCGCCGTCGTGTACGACCGCGGCGGCACGGGCTACAGCGATCCCCTCCCGCTGCCGCGCACCGCCGCCGCGGTCGCCACGGAACTGCGCGAGCTGCTGCACGCCCGGAACATCGCCGCCCCCTACGTTCTGGTGCCGCACTCCCTCGGCGGCTTCTACGCGCACCGGTTCGCGCAGCTCTACCCGCAGGACGTGGCCGGGCTGGTCTGGCTGGACGCCTTCCACCGCGACTGGGACGACTTCATGCCGCCCGCGGCTGCTCTGGCCGCGGTCGAGCAGATGGCACCTGACCGGGAGCAGCTGGAAAAGATGCGCCCGGCCCTGCGTGAGATGAGCGCCGAGTTGCTCGCGGGCTACCCGGAGCATGTGCGGCAGGCGCTGATCGAGGCCAAGGTGAGTGACGAATGGACCGATGCCGGTATCGCCGAGCGCAGCAAGCTGGCCGAACTGGCCACCGAACTGCGGGCCGGGCCCGGCATTCCCGACGTCCCGGTGGTAGCGCTCTCCGTGGTGGGCACCGACCCCGGCCAGCGGGCACTGACGTCGGAGCGGACCTTGCAAGAGATGCACGACGGCAGGACGAGGCTGGACGCGGCCCTGGTGAGCGGGGTCTCGCACGGGGAGCAACGCATCCTCTCCGACACCGTCCACCACCGGCTCTGCTTCGACCGCCCCGATGCCGTGGTCCGCGCGATCCGCGACGTCGTCGACCGGGCATCCCGCGCCTAGACTCGGCACGACCACGTTGTACGAAGACCTGAGGGGGACGGTGCTCACGATCGGGCAGCTCGCGGCAACCGCCGGCGTGACCGTGCGCACCGTCCGCCACTACCACCACGTCGGCCTGTTGCCCGAGCCCGAGCGCGATGCCTCCGGCTACCGCCGCTACAGCGCGCAAGCGGCGGTGGACCTCATCCGGATCAGGACCCTCGCCGATGCCGGGGTGCCACTGGCCCGTGTCGACGCGCTGCTGCATGCACAGCCGGCCGAATTCGCCGAGGCCCTCACCGGCATCGACGCCGCATTGCAGCGCAAGATCGACCAGCTCAACGAAAACCGCCGCAGGATCGCCGAACTGGCCGGCGGCGAGCGGCTTGTCCTGCCCTCCGAGGTGGTCGCCATCCTGAACCGGATGCGCCGTCTCGGGGTCAGCGAACGCAGGGTACGACTCGAGCGCGACGCGTGGATCCTGATGCAGGCACTGGATCCGCACGTCATGCCGCAGCGGATACGGGAGAAGAACGCCGGCCTCGACGACCCCGAGACGACACGCCTGTATCTCGCCTGTGATCAGTCAGTCGACTGGGATCCGCACGATCCACGCCTGGACCGGCTCATCGACGACCTGGACGCATGGGAGATCCAACATGAACGGGACAACGACCGTGCCGGGTACCTGAAGCTGGTCTCTTCCCGGATCTCCGAGGCCTCACCGGCATGGCAACGCATCGTCGAGGCGCTCGCCCACCGCGCCAAGCAGCGCCGGCCCGCCGGGCACGACAGCTGACAGGCGCACGGAGCGGAACGGCGAAGGGCCGGTACGCACCGCAGTGCGGCGGTACGTACCGGCCCTTCGGGCCCATGGGGCTGGAGTAGGCGTCAGCCCAGCAGCTCGTACGCGGGAAGGGTCAGGAACTCCGCGTAGTTCTCGTCCAGTGCGACCCGGAGCAGCAGATCGTGGGCCTGCTGCCACTTGCCGGAGGTGAAGGCGTCCTCGCCGACCTCGGCGCGGATGGCGGCCAGTTGCTCCGCGGCGACCGTGCGCACCAGCTCCGCGGTGGCCTTCTCGCCGTTTTCGAAGACGACCCCGGCGTCGACCCACTGCCAGATCTGGGAGCGGGAGATCTCGGCGGTGGCGGCGTCCTCCATGAGGCCGAAGATGGCGACGGCGCCCAGGCCGCGCAGCCAGGCCTCGATGTAGCGGGTGCCGACCTGGACCGCGTCGATCAGGCCCTGGTAGGTGGGCTTGGCGTCGAGGGTGTCGATGGCGATGAGGTCGGCGGCCGACACCGAGACGTCCTCGCGGAGGCGGTCCTTCTGGTGCGGCTTGTCGCCGAGGACCGCGTCGAAGGAGGCGCGGGCGACCGGGACCAGGTCGGGGTGGGCGACCCAGGAGCCGTCGAAGCCGTCGCCGGCCTCGCGGTCCTTGTCGTTCTTGACCTTGGCCAGGGCCCTTTCGTTGGCCTCGGGATCGCGGCGGTTGGGGATGAAGGCCGCCATACCGCCGATCGCGTGCGCACCGCGCTTGTGGCAGGTGCGGACGAGGAGTTCGGTGTAGGCGCGCATGAACGGGGCCGTCATCGTGACCGCGTTGCGGTCCGGGAGGACGAACTTGGCGCCGCCGTCACGGAAGTTCTTGACGATGGAGAAGAGGTAGTCCCAGCGGCCGGCGTTCAGGCCCGAGGCGTGGTCGCGCAGCTCGTAGAGGATCTCCTCCATCTCGTACGCGGCCGTGATCGTCTCGATGAGGACGGTGGCGCGCACGGTGCCCTGGGGAATGCCGACGTAGTCCTGGGCGAAGACGAAGATCTCGTTCCAGAGGCGGGCCTCCAGGTGCGACTCGGTCTTCGGCAGGTAGAAGTACGGGCCCTTGCCGAGGTCCAGCAGGCGCTGGGCGTTGTGGAAGAAGTAGAGCCCGAAGTCGACCAGCGCGCCGGGGACCGGCCGGCCCTCGAACTGGAGGTGGCGCTCGTCCAAGTGCCAGCCGCGCGGGCGCATCACGACGGTGGCGAGCTCCTCGGCGTCCTTGAGGGCGTACGACTTGCCGGACGCGGCGTCCGTGAAGTCGATGCGGCGCTCATAGGCGTCGATCAGGTTGAGCTGACCGGAGACGACGTTCTCCCAGGTCGGGGCGGAGGCGTCCTCGAAGTCGGCGAGCCAGACCCTGGCGCCGGAGTTGAGCGCGTTGATGGTCATCTTGCGGTCGGTGGGACCGGTGATCTCCACCCGGCGGTCGTTGAGCGCGGCGGGCGCCTCGGCCACCTTCCAGCTGTCGTCGGCACGGATCTGCGCGGTCTGGGGGAGGAAGTCCAGCGTGCTGGTCCGGGCGATCTCGGCGCGGCGCTCGGCGCGGCGGGCCAGCAGCTCGTCGCGGCGCGGGGTGAACCGGCGGTGGAGCTCGGCGACGAAGGTGAGGGCGGCGTCGGTGAGGACCTCGTCCTGCCGTTCGGGGGTGTGAGCGGGGTCGACTTCGGCGATGGCCAGCGGGGACGGCGCTGGTGCGGACATGAGTGTCACTCCATTCAGCGGCGGTGCCTGGCGGCCTCCAGAACACCGGGCGGCACGGGGTGCCGCGGGCTCCGGGATACGGTCGCGGGCGCCGTCTGGGTTCAGGGCGCTTCTGACCAGTGGAGACTAGTTTCCTTATCGCGGAACTTCAATGGTTTGTTGATGTCGAGATTCTCAGGGTCGACAGAAGCCGTGACCGAATGGCTCTCGGTGCCATGCCGGTCACTCTCCATTACTCCTGGCCGCGTACGTACTGCCGTACCGCGCCCGGCAGTTGTGAGGGGTGCGCACGTCGCCCTCGGTCCGGGGTCACTCCAGGCGGCGGAGGTCTTCCGGCGTGTCGATGTCGTACGGCTCGGCGATGTCGGAGCACTCGACAAGGGTGAGGTCGTCCGCATGCCGGCGGAGGTAGGCGCGCGCACCGCGGTCGCCCTCCGCGGTGGCGGCGATGTCCGCCCATCGGCCGGCGCCGAAGAGGACCGGGTGGCCACGGCGGCCGTCGTACGCCGCGGAGGCGAGCGAGGAGCCGCCCGCGTACGCCGCCACCACCCGCGCCACCGCCGCGGCGCCGATGCCCGGCTGGTCCACCAGGGACACCACGACCGCATCCGCCCCCGAATCCGCCAGCGCGGCGAGGCCCACCCGGAGCGAGGAGCCCATACCCTGGGCCCAGTCCGGGTTTTCCGAGATGCCGTACGCCGAGAGGTCGGCCCGCTCCCGTACGGAATCGGCGGCCGCCCCCAGCACGATGTGTACGGGGTGGCAGCCGCCGTCCCGCAGTGCCCCTGCGGCGTGCTCGACCAGTGGTCGTCCCCGGTGGTCGAGCAGCGCCTTGGGCCGTCCCCCCAGGCGCCGGCCACCGCCCGCGGCGAGCAGCAGACCGGCCACCCTCCCCTCGGGCCGCCCGGTGTTCCGCGCCCCTCTGGGGCTGTCGGGTGGTTGTTCTTCCGGTTCTCCCGGCTGTCGGGGTGTCGTCGGTGCCATGGGGACTGCTTACCTCATGGCGCCTCGCTCCGCGGCCGGCTGGGGCGTGGCCCGCCGGTCAGGCGGCGTCCCCCGAGGCGCGCGGACGGGGAATGCCCGGCCGGAACCGGTCACGCAGATGAGGCATGCGTTCCTCCGCGCGTCGGCGCTCGGAGACATAGCGGTCTATGTGCTCCATCGTGATCTCCGACGCATCGGAAAGGCCGTACGCGCGACAGATGAGTTGCACGACGCTGACGCGACGGTGGTTCGAGCCGGTCTCGGGGCCGGAGTTGGACTCCATGGCGTTCTCCGATCCAGTGATATGCCGGATATTTCCTTGAAAGGGAGAATGCTCCATCGTGTCGCGCCATACGCTTCGGATCGTGTGCGCCCACACCAACGGGTGGCACGGCGAACGGATGTGCTGACGCACCTTCAGGTCGAATTCGGGTAAGGCGCGGCACGGTCATTTCCGGGGTGCCGTGGTGGCCAAAACCCGTCGCGAAACCGGCTCTTCGGACATGCGTGACGTTCGCCCACCTGCGATGTCACGGTGCGGCGCATGGCCGGATATGGTTCTTCCCCGTTGCGGGCCATGCGCCTGCCGGGCGGAAACAGCGGGCTTCTTTTCTGAGTCGGGGGACGTAGTGGTGAACAGTGTGGGCGGGTCCGGGATCTTCCGGCCGCTGGAGGGTGACGATCCGCGGGTGATCGCGGGCTACCGCCTCACGGCGAAGCTCGGCTCCGGCGGCATGGGCAAGGTCTACCTCTCCTACACACCCGGCGGGCGCCCCGTCGCCATCAAGGTGATCCGCCCCGAGTTCAGCGAGGACCCGGAGTTCCGCCGCCGCTTCAAGCAGGAGGTGCAGTCCGCGCAGCGCGTCCAGGGCCTGTACACCGCGCCGGTCATCGACAGTGACGCCGAAGGCGCCAGCCCCTGGCTCGCCACCGCGTATGTGCCCGGCCCCTCGCTCGCCGCGGCGGTCGCCGAGCACGGGCGGCTCCCGGTCTCCGCCGTGCTGCTGCTGGTGGCCGGAATCGCCGAGGCGCTCCAGGTCATCCACGGCGCGGGCATCGTGCACCGCGACCTGAAGCCGTCCAATGTGCTGCTGGCCGCTGACGGCCCGCGCGTCATCGACTTCGGTATCGCACGCGCCGCCGACGCCACCTCGCTGACCAGCAGCGGCGTCACCGTGGGCACCCCCACCTTCATGGCGCCCGAGCAGGCCGCGGGCAGCACCATCAGCTCCGCCACCGATGTCTTCGCGCTCGGCCAGGTCGCGGCGTACGCGGCCATCGGCACCCCGGCGTTCGGCGAGGGCACCTCGCACGGGGTTCTCTACCGCATCGTCCACGAGGAGCCGGATCTGAGCGGGCTCCCCGAGGAGCTGCGGGAGTTGGTGACCCGGTGTCTGGCGAAGGACGCGGGGGAGCGGCCGTCCGTCGCCGAAGTGATCGAGCTGTGTGGCGCGGCCTCCGGCCAGACGCAGCTGCGCCGCCCGGAGGAGTGGCTGCCCACCGCAGTCGCGGCCGACATCACCACGCGTGCGGCCGCGCCCGCCCCCGCGCAGACTCCGCCGCCCCCGCTGGAGGCGCCCACCGCGGGTGCTCCGGCGCAGCCGCCGACCCGGCCCGCCCAGCCGCCGGTTCAGCCGGCGCAGCCGCCCGCCGGGCCCGGGGCGCCGGCCGCGCCGGTGCCGACCACCCTGGATCACCCGCGGACACCGCCGCCGGGGTTCGGACCGGCGGCCCATGCGCCGACCGCCGGTCCGTCCGCCGCCGGTCCGGCCGCCGCGCCGTCCGCGCCGATGGGCGTCGGTGCGGGCGCCACCGGGCCTACGGTCACGGGGCCGACCGCCATCGGGCCGACCGCCATGGGTACGGTCCCGCAGCCGCCGAAGAAGAAGCGCAAGGGGCTGATCGCGGCCCTCGTGCTGGTCGGTCTGCTGGCCTTCGCGGGTGCCGGCGGCGGCCTCGTCTATGCCGTCATGAAGGACGACGGCCGGACGAAGCAGGACCAGGCCACCGACGACAACAAGGCGAAGAACAGCGGCGCTTCGCCGACGCCCGCGGGGGACCCGACGGCGACCCCTGGCGGCGACGGTACGAAGTCCCCCGCCGCCCCGGTGCAGGACCCGACCCCGGTCGACTACAAGGGCATCAACCTGCCCGACGAGTACCACCTGTCGCTGTCCGACGAGCCGGTCAACCCGACCAACTCCGACAACGACACGGACATCGACTTCTCGTACCAGGACAGCACCTACTCGGACGACGAGGTCGAGACCGAGACCGGCAAGCTGGTGCTGCTCAACCCCGGTCAGGACGGCTCGCTCGCCACCTGCCGCAGCGAGACCCGGTTCACCGACTCCATCATGACCAAGCGGCTCACCAAGGGCGCCCAGATGTGCCTGACCACCGACTACGGCCATGTCGCCCTGATCACCTTCAAGGGCTACGCACCGAAGTCGGACCCCAGCAGCTACATGACCGTCGATGTGCGGGTGTGGCGCAACGCAGTGGAGCCGAAGCAGGATTCCTGATCCGCGCCACCGGCCGCCTCACCGGTCTCCGCGCCACCGGCCGCCTCACCGGTCTCCGTAACGACGGCGTCCTCACTGGCCTCCACGATGACGGCGTCCTCACTGGCCTCCTCCCATCCACCTCCCCACCGCCTCCCCCGCCCCATCAGGGGTGGGCACCCGCGTCACTACACCCGCCCACCCCCCGAAGGGGGGTGGGCGGCGGGGAAAAGAAAAGGGGAGAACGGGGGAGAGGCGTCAGAAGGCAGCCGGCCACAGGCAACACTCATGAGCCGTCAAGCTTTGGCCATGGCAACCGGATCCACTCGATGATCCGGTTTTTTCGCTCTCTGTGTGGCGCGATCAGCGCAGAGTGGCGTTAACTGTCCCGCATTGCGGAAACGGGCAACGGCCTTGGAGGACGCCGTCGTTGTGGAGCAGCTACAGAGAGACAGACGAGTGACCGGGGTCGAGGGTGACCCACGTGTCCAGGACCTGCGCGGGGCAGTGGCCCGTTTGCGCCGTCAGCTGGCCGTACTTCCAGGGGAATTACCGGACCGGGCGGCCGCCGATGACGAGCTGGCCGCACTGGACGCGATGGTGAGTCATGGGCTGCCGGAAGTGCCCCGGCTGCGCCGTTCGCTCCTGCTGATCGCCGGGGCGGTCGGATCGGTGAGTGCGCTGTCCCCTGCGCTGGCGGAGGTCCGTGCGGGCATCGACCGCTTCGGTGAGTTCCCGCGCGCAGGGTGACCGCGAGCGCGGAGCCGGAGCGTTCCCGGTACGCCGGTGCCGGAAGCCGACCGCGTGCGCCGGTGAAGGGACCAGGACCCGCTCTGCCGATGCGCTGAATCCGCCCCCGGATCGACGGCAAGCCCGCTGCGAGGCCCGCGCGGGGAAGCGGCACCGGTATGCCGCCTCCCGGCCCGCGAGGCCCGCTGAGGGCCCGTCGCGCCTTACGCCGGCGTCTGATTCGCCAGCGCCACCGACAGCTGCGCCGCGACGTCCTGGAGCACCGGCACGATCTTGTCCGTCGAGGCCTCGGTCACCCGGCCGGTCGGGCCGGAGATGGAGATCGCCGCCGAGGTGGGGGAGTTGGGCACCGGCACCGCGAGGCAGCGGACGCCGATCTCCTGCTCGTTGTCGTCGACCGCATAGCCCAGGCGGCGGACGTCGGCGAGCGCTTCGAGGAAGCGGTCCGGATCGGTGATCGTCTTCTCGGTCGCGGCGGGCATGCCCGTACGGCCGAGCAGCGCGCGGACCTCCTCCGGGGCGTGATGGGCGAGCAGGGCCTTGCCCACGCCGGTGGAGTGCGGCAGCACCCGCCGGCCGACCTCGGTGAACATCCGCACCGCGTGCCGCGACGGCACCTGGGCGACGTAGACGATCTCGTCGCCGTCGAGCAGTGCCATGTTGGCGGTCTCGCCGGTCTCCTCGACCAGGCGGGCCAGGAACGGCCGTGCCCACGTACCGAGCAGCCGCGAGGAGCTCTCGCCGAGCCGGATCAGGCGGGGGCCGAGTGCGTAGCGGCGGTTGGGCTGCTGCCGGACGTAGCCGCAGGCGACGAGCGTGCGCATCAGGCGGTGGATGGTGGGCAGCGGCAGTCCGCTGCTGCCGGAGAGCTCGCTCAGGCCGACCTCGCCACCGGCGTCGGCCATCCGCTCCAGCAGGTCGAAGGCGCGCTCGAGGGACTGGACGCCGCCGCTGGCGCCTGCGGGCTTGGCTTCGGCGGCGGAGGTGCTGGCGCTGGACGGCGGCACGTCGCGTTCCTTTCGGGGCGGGGATCGGTCTCGGCTGGGCTAGCGGGCGCCGGGCCCGACCGGAGAAGCCTACCGGTCCCCTTACGTTGACACACGGTCTCTCGCACACTCGTTCCCGCCGGTCAGGCCCTCTTTGTCCCACGGTATGAGCCGTCCGGCAAGCTCCTAGCCGCGAACCCTTGACGGTGCCAGTGGCCATAGCTACGTTCTGCTGCGCGAAACCTACTGTCCATTCTGTGGAATCCTCCAAATTGCTGGAGAGTCATGCGCATTCTCGTCATGAACCCGAACACCACGGCTTCCATGACCGCCGCGATCCGCGCCACCGCCACCGCGGCCGCCGCTCCAAGTACCGAGATCATCGCCACCGAACCCCTGTGGGGACCGGAGTCGATCGAGGGCCACTTCGAGGGTTATCTCAGCGCCGCGGCGGTCCTGGACCGGCTCGCCACCCTCGAGATGAGCTTCGATGCGCTGGTCATGGCCGGCTTCGGCGAGCCGGGCCGGGAGGGCGCCCAGGAGCTGCTGGACGTACCCGTCCTGGACATCACCGAGAGCGCCGCCCAGATGGCGATGATGCTCGGCCACGCCTACGGCATCGTCACCACCCTCGACCGGGCCGTCCCGCAGATCCAGGACCGGCTGCTGACCGCCGGGCTGCTCCAGCGCTGTGCCGCGGTCCGCGGCACCGGGCTCGGCGTGCTGGAGCTGGAGCAGGACGTGGAGCGGACCGTCGAGGTGATCATCGAGACCGCCCGCGAGGCCGTCCGGGCCGGTGCCGAGGTGATCTGCCTGGGCTGCGGCGGGATGGCCGGGCTCCAGGAGAAGGTCGCCGCGGCGCTCGGGGTGCCCGTCGTGGACGGCGTCGCCGCGGCGGTGAAGTTCGCCGAGGCGGTCGTCGGTCTCGGGCTGACCACCAGTACGGGACGCAGCTTCGCGCCGCCCCGCCCGAAGGTCATCGGCTCCTGGCCGCTGAGCACGCATCTGCACCCGTCCGCGGAGCGCGCTCGGAGCTCCCCACGTAACACCGAATTTTCCGCACAGACATCAGGCATCTGACAACTGGTCCCTAAACTCCACCCAACCTGCCTGGGAGGACACGTGACAACACCCCCGAAGCCCCCGCAGCCGGACCCGCGCCTCTTCAACGAGGACCTCGCGCCGGCCCCAGAGCGCAAATGGGGCACGTACAGCATCTTCGCGCTGTGGATGTCCGACACCCACGCCATCAGCAACTACGCCTTCGCCGCCAGCCTGTTCGTGCTGGGCCTGCCCGCATGGGAGGTGTTCGTGGCGCTGCTGGCCGGTATCTCGATCGTCTACTGGCTGATGAACCGCATGGGGCATGCGGGGCACCGGACCGGCGTTCCCTACCCGGTGCTCGCCCGCGCCAGCTGGGGCGTCTACGGCGCCAACATTCCCGCCCTGCTGCGCGCGATCATGGCCGTGGCCTGGTACGGCATCCAGACCTGGCTGGCCTCGACCGCCGTGGTCCTGCTGACGCTTCAGCTCGCGCCCGGTCTGGAGGCCTATCACCACAACTCGGTGCTGGGCCTGTCCACCCTGGGATGGACCGCGTTCCTGGTGATGTGGGGGCTTCAGGCCGTGCTGCTGACCCGCGGGATGGAGTTCATCCGCAAGGTCCAGGACTTCGCGACCGGTCCGGTGGTCTGGCTCGTCGTCCTCGCGCTCGCGGTCTATCTGGTCGTCAAGGCCGGCGGTGACATCTCGCTGACCCGCAGCCTCACCGATCTCAGCGGTTCCGCGCAGGTCGAGCAGAGCCTGATCGCGGTCAGCCTGACCGTCGCCACGTTCCTGACGCTGGTCCTCAACTACGCCGACTTCGCCCGCTTCACGCCCGACCACCGCTCCTACCGGCGCGGCAATCTGATCGGGCTGCCGGTGAACTTCACCGCCTTCGCGGTCGTCGCCGTCCTCGTCACCGCGGGCACGATCTCGGTCTTCGGCGAGGCGGTCTACGACCCGGTGAAGGTGATCCAGAAGATCGACAATCCGGTGGTCACCGTCATCGGCGCGCTGGCCTTCATCGTCGCCACCATCGGCATCAATGTCGTCGCCAACTTCGTCTCGCCCGCCTACGACTTCGCCAACCTCGCGCCGAAGTATCTGAACTTCAAGCGCGGTGGCATGATCACCGCGGTGCTGGCCATCGTCGTCATGCCCTGGAAGCTGTACTCCTCGGCGCTGGTGATCCAGTACTTCCTGGGGGCGCTGGGGGCCTTCCTCGGCCCTCTGGTGGCGATTCTGCTCGTCGACTACTACCTGGTGCGCCGCGGCCGGATCGATGTCGATGCGCTGTTCTCGGCCGATGCCCGGGGCGCGTACTTCTACCGCAGGGGCTTCAACCCGAAGGCCGTCGCTGCCTTCCTGCCGGCCGCCGCGGTTTCCGCCGCGCTCGCCCTGGTCCCGGCGTTCCACGCGGTGGCGCCGTTCTCCTGGATCTTCGGAATGGGGCTTTCCGGCGGGCTCTACGTCCTGGTCTCCGGCCGCGACCGGTCCGCGACGGGCGCCGCACCGGTCCCGGACGAGATCATCTCGTCCCAGGTCAGGGCGGCTATGGAGGAGGAATCGGTGGGGTCAGGGGGAGCCGGTCCGGTCGGTGCGCCGGTGTCGGTGAAGGGGTCTTGACGTGCCGCGGTCCGGAGTGAAGACTCATTCAACAGACTGTTGAATTTCGCAGTCGTTTCCTGCGTGCCTTCCGTGCCCCGGGCACCACGGCCTCCTCGGCGGCCGTGCAGCGCGCACGCCATCACGCCACGATGAAGACAGATACGAGGAGGGGACCGGGTGTCCGAAACAGAGCTGGTGCTGCGCTCCACACGCGTCGTCACCCCGCAGGGGACGCGCGCGGCGTCCGTCGTCGTCAAGGACGGCAGGATCGCCGCGGTGCTGCCGCACGACGCCGAGGCTCCGGCCGGGGCGCGGACCCGGGACTTCGGTGACGACGTCCTGCTGCCCGGCCTCGTCGACACCCACGTCCACGTCAACGACCCCGGCCGCACCGAGTGGGAGGGCTTCTGGACGGCCACTCGCGCGGCCGCGGCCGGCGGTATCACCACCCTCGTGGACATGCCGCTCAACAGCCTTCCGCCCACCACCACCGCCGCCCACCTCGACACCAAGCGCGAGGTCGCCCGCAGCAAGGCCCATATCGATGTCGGCTTCTGGGGCGGCGCCATCCCCGGCAACGTCAAGGATCTGCGCCCGCTGCACGACGCCGGCGTCTTCGGCTTCAAATGCTTTCTGTCGCCCTCCGGCGTGGACGAGTTCCCCGAGGTCGACCAGGAGCAACTGGCCGCCGCCCTCGGCGAGATCGCCGGTTTTGACGGCCTGCTGATCGTGCACGCCGAGGACCCCGGCCAACTGGACGCGGCCCCCGAGCCGCACGGCGCCAAGTACGCCGACTTCCTCGCCTCCCGCCCCCGCGCCAGCGAGAACGACGCCATCGCCGGACTGATCGCCCTCGCCAAGCGGCTCGACGCACGGGTGCACGTCCTGCATCTGTCCTCCAGCGACGCGCTGCCGCTGATCGCCGCCGCCAAGCGGGAGGGCGTCAGGATCACCGTCGAGTCCTGCCCGCACTTCCTGACCCTGACCGCCGAGGAGATCCCGGACGGCGCAACGGAGTTCAAGTGCTGCCCGCCGATCCGCGAGGCCGCCAACCAGGACGCGCTGTGGGAGGGACTGGCCGACGGCACCATCGACTGCATCGTCTCCGACCACTCGCCCTCCACCGCCGACCTCAAGACCGCCGACTTCGGCGCGGCCTGGGGCGGCATCTCCTCCCTCCAGCTCGGCCTGCCCGCCATCTGGACCGAGGCCCGCAAGCGCGGCCACACCCTCGACGACGTCGTGCGCTGGATGGCCACCGCACCGGCGGCACTGGTCGGCCTCGGCCGGAAGGGCGCCATCGAGCCCGGCCGGGACGCGGACTTCGCGGTCCTCGCGCCCGAGGAGACCTTCACCGTCGACCCGCAGGCTCTCCAGCACCGCAACAAGATCACCGCGTACGCCGGCAAGACCCTGCACGGCGTCGTACGGTCCACCTGGCTGCGCGGGCGGCAGATCACCGACGGCGCCACCCTCACCGAACCCACCGGCGAGCTGCTCGAACGGCCGCACCGCGCATGACCACCGCCGGCCTCCCCCACTACACCGGCGACGCCGGCCCGTACGCAGGCGGCGACCCCTACGCCGACTACCGCACCCCCGGCCCCGACGGCTTCCCCTTCACCCACTTCCCCGACCTCGCCGACCGGCGGCTGGGCGCGGGTGTGCTCGCCGCCCATGACGAGTTCTTCGCCGAGCGGGAGAACCTCCTGCTGCCCGAGCCCGCCCACTTCGACCCCGAGGCCTTCGGTCACAAGGGCAAGATCATGGACGGCTGGGAGACCCGCAGACGCCGCGGCAACGACAGTGCGCACCCGTTCCCGGCGGACGAGGACCACGACTGGGCGCTGATCCGGCTCGGCGCGCCCGGAGTGATCCACGGCATCGTCGTCGACACCGCCCACTTCCGCGGCAATTACCCCCAGTCCGTCAGCGTCGAAGGCACCTGCCGCGAGGGCTCCCCGTCGCCGGCCGAACTCCTCGCCGACGACGTGCCCTGGACGACCCTCGTCCCGCGCACCGCCGTCGGCGGACACGCCGCCAACGGCTTCGCCGTCGACACCGCCCGCCGCTTCACCCATCTGCGCCTCAACCAGCATCCCGACGGCGGCATCGCCCGCCTCCGGGTCCACGGCGAGGTCGTCCCCGCGCCCGGCTGGCTGGCCGCGCTGGGCACGTTCGACGTCGCCGCGCTGGAGAACGGCGGTCAGGTCGAGGACGCCTCGGACCGCTTCTACTCCTCGCCCACGCACACCATCCAGCCGGGCCGCTCCCGCAAGATGGACGACGGCTGGGAGACCCGGCGCCGCCGCGGCACCGGCAACGACTGGGTCCGCTACCGCCTCACCGAACAGTCCGTGATCCGCGCGGTGGAGATCGACACCGGCTGCCTCAAGGGCAATGCGGCAGGCTGGGCAGCGCTGTCGGGACGCGACGGCGAGCACGGCGAATGGACCGAACTGCTGCCCCGCACCCGCCTTCAGCCCGACACCGTCCACCGCTTCCTGCTCGCCGACGCACCGCCCGCCACCCACGTCCGGATCGACATCTTCCCGGACGGCGGCATAGCCCGGCTGCGTCTGCACGGCTCACTCACCGAGGCGGGCGCCCGACGGCTCGGCGCCCGCCACGACGAGCTGAGCGGCTGACCGGGGCGCGGCGGCTCCTGCCGGCCGGCGGCTTCGACGGGCCGGTGCCCCCGACGGGCCGGTGGCTCCGGCCTTGCCGGTACGGCCGGACCGGATCAGTCGGCGACGGAGTTCCAGAACATGAGTTCATACGCCTGGAGAAGGCGGCCGTAGCGGTGCGCCGTGGCCGGCTCCGCCTGGCGGGTGTCGAGGCCGTGCTGCACCGCCTCGCGCGCCTTTTCCGCGACGGCCGGTGACGGCTCGGCGAAGAGGCCGAAGAACCCACGGGCCTCCTCGGGGAAGGCGTAGTGGCCTCGCATCGCCGTCTCGACGACGGCGCAATAGCCGCTCCAGGCCGCGAAGTTGGCGGTCAGGGCGATCGCCACATCGGCCGGCTCGCCGCCCAGGGCGAGCCGCGCCGCATAGGAGGGGTACGCCTGGCAGCCGGGGCGCGGCTGATACTCCGCGATGTCCCGTTCGGTCAGCCCACAGGCGTCCGCCAGCCCGGCCAGCCGCTTCATGGCCAGCGTCTCGCCCTGGGCGAGCAGATCGAAGAAGTCGGCCACGGCCGGGTCGCCGTCCGCCCGCCGCGCCAGGTGCTGGAAGCTGAGCCGGTCGGCGGCGATCACCTGGTGCTGTTCGAGGGCGAAGGTGGCGAACACGGAGCGCGGCGCCTCACCGGCCTCGATCCGCGCGACCAGCCGGTTGGCGCCGGGGTCCGGGACGAGTGTACGGACTGCGTCGTCCAGCACGGCGGCCGCGGTCGGACGAGGGGCATCGGGCGCAGATCGGGCCATGGGTCGGTCTCCTCCGGGGCGAGGGGCGGCGGCCAGGGCCTCAGAGTAGGGCGCACGGCGGAGACCGGGGGCGCGATGACGCGTCCGCCGGGAGAAAAGGCATCTCCCTTCAGCCCCTCGGTTCCCCTCAGTGCAGAATCACCTCATTGACCTCGGGGGACGCCGCCCCGTCCCGCCAGACCAGGCGCACGGCCTCGATCGCCCCGTCGCCCGCCGCGAGCCGCGTATAGGCCCCGGACAGCGTGCCGAGCGTCCGCCAGGCTCCGCCCGTACGGACCTCGACCTTCGCCACCCCGGCCGGTGCGCCCTGCGGCCGCAGAACGACCACGGACCGTGCCGCGCGGGGCGCGTCGGGTGTGCACTCCAGTGCCTCACCGGACTGCGCCGCCCGTGCCGCGCGATAGACGGTCGCCGGGTCACCGTCCGCCGCCGACCGCAGGGCGCTGCCGGCTTTCGCGGGCGGGCCGCCGGCCACCGTCACCGCATCGGCCCCGGCCACCGCGAACTCCCGCACCACCAGCCAGTTGTCCTGCGCCTGCGTGGCCCGTGCGCGGACGTACCGGGCCTTGGCACCGGCCGGCGGCGCGACACTGACCTCGGCCTTCCCGTCGAACGCGGCCAGCTGCTGCCAGTTCTTGTGGTCCGAGGAGTACTCCAGGACGCCGTGCCGCAGATAGTCGTCCGTGCTGCCGCTCTTGCCCATCGCCAGCCGGACCGTGCCCAGCGGACGCTCGGCATGCAGATCCAGCCCGATGAAGGAACCGGCCCTGGGCCCCGCGCCGCTCCAGAAGTATGTGGCGTCATCGCCGTCGGTCATCCGGGAGACCGCGTTGTCCTGGTAGACCGACAGATCCGTCGTCCCCTTCGGCCGGCCCACGACGCCCAGCGCCTCGTCGTGCGCGGCCACCGCGTCCTCGACAAAGGTGTCCAGGACCCCGTCCGCCACCAGCACCGGGACCTTCTTCCCCGACATGTCGACATACACGAAGGACTTGGCGTGCTGCACCAACTCCGGAATCTGCTGCCGCAGTTGCCAGGCCTTCGCGCCGTCACCCGCCCTGCTCGCCTCGATCAGCCGCAGGGCGGTACGCGCCGCGACGCCCCAGGCATGGGTCGCATCCAGCCACGGCTCGCTGTCCTGGACGAACCGCCGATCGGCGAGCCGGTCCCGCAGCACCCCCGGCGCGTCCTGAAGGGTCCGCAGCACCCCGTCCAGCCGTCGCGCGTCCCCGTCCTTGCCGAACTCCGCGATGGCGGCGGCCAGTTCGGGCGCCTGCTCCGGGTTGAGCGACGAGGCGTAATGGGCATCGGCGAAGGCCCGCAGCGCCCGTGCCGTACGGGCGTCGCCACCGGCCGATTCCTCGATCGCCGCGCCCCAGGAGGCACGGGCGTCGTACGCCGCGTCGTTCCACGCATAGTCGGCCACCGTGAACAGCGCGAGCTTGGACGCGGCGGGCTGGATCATCGGGTTCGCGGTGATCCCCGCCAGCTGCTCCGGCAGCCCCTTCTCCCGGCCGTTGAACGGCCCGAGCAACAGCCGGTTGGTCACATAGTCATTGACCGGATAGTTGTCCCACGTCAGGATCCGGTGCCCGAACACCTCCCGGGCCTGCCGCGCCTGGGCGACGGTCATCGTCGGCGCAATCACCCCCACGCCCGTCCACTCGACCAGCACATTCCCGTCCAGCTTGGCGGCCAGCGCCTTCTTGTACGGCGACGGCTTCACGTCGTAGTACTCGGTCGGCACCATCTGGAGCGGCTCGGCGCCCGGATGCGTGGCGATGAACTCCTGATGGACGCGATTGAGCAGATGCGCCTGTGCCGCCCCTGCCGCCCCGCCGCCGGTCCCGAAGGCGTCCTTGTCCGCCGCGCAGTTCCAGTCCGTGTAACTGATGTCGTCCAACGGCACCGCGAAGGTCCGCACACCGATGTCCCACAGCGTCTGGAACTTGGCGGTCAGCGCCTTGAGATCCGCGTCGGAGCTGTAGCAGACGGACAGCCCCGGGGAGAGCGCATAGGTGAACTCCACATGCCGCTCGTGCGCCCGGTCCACCAGCTCCTTGATCTGTGCCAGCTGCTCCGCGGGGTACGGGTCACGCCACTTCTCCCGCAAATAGGCATCGTCCTTCGGCGAGTACACATAGATGTTCATCTTGTGCTCGCCGTAGAAGTCGAGTTGGTCGAGCCGGGCGTCATGCGACCAAGGAGTTCCGTAGAAGCCCTCGATGACACCGCGCAGCGGCGTGGCCGGCCAGTCCCGTACGGCGGTGCCCCGCACCTGGGCACCCGGCCGCTCCCGGTGGGGCAGCAACTGCCGCAGCGACTGCGCGGCGTAGTACGTACCGGTGGCGTCCTTGCCGGACAAGGCGATCCGCCCCTCGCCGACGGCCAGCGCATAGCCCTCGGCGGGCAGCCCCTCGCTGCCCCGCGCCCCCAGCCCCTTCAGCGCCCGCGCCGCGCCCGCACCGTCCACATACACCGTCAACTGCCCGTGCGCCGGGGCCCGCTCGGCCCGTACGACCCGGTCGGCACCCGCGTCCTTGAGCGACTTCTCGACGACGGCCAGTGCCGGGGCATCGGCGTCCGGCCCGGCGACGACGGTCACGGACGGGGTGATGGTGACCAGGTCGGACCGGCTCTGAACGGAACGGGGCGTGGGGGAGATGGAACGGGAAGCAGCCATTCCGGGGCTGTCCCCGGGGCCGTCGTGCCCCGCATTCCCCCCGGCGCCCGACGGTGCCGCCATGCCCGTCAGGGGGATCACAGCCAAAGCCATGGCCAACGCGGTGGCCGCCGCCGTGCGCGTACGGTGCATCCTTCGGTCCTCCTCGGTACAGCGAGGTGCAGGGACGAGAGTCGTGCGAACCTTCGCGCCAGCACCCTTCACCTGCCCACCGCACCGGGGCAATGGACTTTCGAACCGAAGAGATGGACGTTGCCGAAGCCGGGCGACCACCCACCCCGCACCGAGCCGTTACGCCCGCCCCCACGAAGCCTTTCCCCACCCACTCACGGGAGGGGACGGGCCGGTCACCGCACCCGACACCCACCCGCCCGCCGCAGGCGCAACGGCGAGAAACCACCACGGCGGGACAGCCGAAAACGTGGGACGAAAGCCCAGCGCCGCGTCACGCGTCACCGCGTCTTGGCGACGATCACCAGGAAGCTCAGGAACGCCAGCAGCACATGCGTCGCCACGACATAGATGAACACGCGCACATACAGCCCGCGCGGTGGCGTGTCCTCCTTGTAGCTCGATGCGGCGGGTGACACCTCGGGAAGCGGCTCCGAAGACGGGGGAGCGGCAGGAGTGGTCTGATCGGGCACGACGTAGGGTCCTTCCTTCAAGAACGGCGCCGAGGGTTCACAGCCCGCGGCGCCTCGCGTCGTCGCCGAAGCACAGCTCGGCGGTCCCGCTTTGCAGCAACGTATGGACGAACAGCAGCTCGACCCCACCGTGCGAGGCGGCGGCGATGCGGTGCGGGGTGAGCGAGTCAAAGTGCGCGGCGTCGCCCGGGTCCAGCAGATGCACCGCCGCGCCGAGCGTCAGCCGCAGCCGTCCGTCGAGGACGTACAGCCACTCCTCGCCCGGATGCACCCGCACCAGATCGCCCTGGGCCCGCTGGGGCACATGGACCCGCAGCGCCTGCATGGCCCGCCCGGCGCCGCCCACCGGCCAGTACGTCCAGCCGCCGGCCTCCGACGGCTCCGTACGGCCCGCTCGGATGACCGGGTCCCGCTCCGGCACGGTCTCGCCGAGCAGGTCGGATACCGTGGTGCCATAGGTACGGGCCAGCGCCAGCAGCATGGGCAGTGAGGGCTGTCGCTGATTGGTCTCCAGCCGCGACAGATGCGCGGGCGAGAGTCCCACCAGCCGGGCCGCGGTCTCCAGCGTGAGACCACTGCGCTTGCGCAGGTCACGAAGTCGCGGCGCGACGGTGGACAGATCCTCCGGCGGAGTGCCGGAGGGCTCGTCGGGGAGCTCGGTCATATCCCCGGTATAACGACACTTCACCTCTCAGGCAAAAGATTTGCCTGAGAGGCAAACGCGGTGCGGGGCGGGCGCACCTCCCGGCGCTCCGCCCTGAGCCCCCAGTGGATGCTCCCGCCCCCGCTCCGGGACTCATTCCCCGGCGGCGTCCTCCGGGTACCACCGCAGCTCCACGGTGTTCCCGTCCGGGTCCTGTACGTAGATCGACTGGGCCTCGCCCCGTGCCCCGTAGCGGCTGCCCGGCCCCTCCAGCACGGTGAACCGGCCCGAGTCGATGACCTCCTGCCAGTCCAACGGCTCGACGACCAGGCAGATGTGATCCACGTTCGATTCGCCGCGGGGGCGGGCGACCAGGTCGATGATCGTGGTCGGGCTGATCCGTGCGGACGGGAACGGGGCGGTGCCGGCCCGCCACTCGTCCACCCGGACCGGCTCCAGCCCGAGCGGCCCGCAGTAGAAGTCCAGCGCACGCTCGACGTCCTGCACGTTGAGCACCAGATGATCGAAGTCCTTGACGCGCATGGGCATCCCTCCAGTGATGTCATCCGGCCCAGAGGCCGGCCCGGTCCGGTGCGGCCCGGTGGTCCGGTGCGGCCCGGTGGCCCGGTGCCACCGGGTCCGGGCCGCCGGTTCGGACCGCGCCTGGTGCAGCTCTGTCCGCACCGCTCCACCGGACCGGTCCGGTCCACGGTGAATTCAACCCGAACCTCGCCCGGACCCATTCCGGATCTGCCCCGGCCCCGTCCCGAATCCCTCCGGCCGTGACCGGCCTTGAGGCGGGAGGGTTCATCGGGCCGGTGCGCCGTGCCGGTTCATCGGGCCGGTTCAGTCGGGCAGTGCCACGGTGAGGTCCACCTCGACGAGCTGTCCGGGGAAGGCCAGCTGTGAGATGCCCAGGAGGGTGCTGGCGGCGCTGAGGGCCGGAGCGAGGGGGGAGTCGGTGAGCCGCCGCCAGGCCGTCCACAGGACCTCGGTCTCCTCGCTGCACACATAGATCACCGTGCGCAGCACGTCCTCAGGCTTGGCTCCTACGACCGCCAGGGCGGTCAGTGCGTTCGCCGCGACCTGGTCGATCTGCCGGCCGAGATCTCCGTCGCCCACGAGGGAACCGTCGCTGTCCAGCGGGCACTGTCCCGCCAAGTAGGCCGTCCGGCCGGCCTCGACGACGGTGATGTGGTGGTAGCCAGGTGTGGCGTGCAGTTGCTCGGGATTCATGCGGGTGATCTTCGCGTTCATGCCCCGGAGTCTCATGGGCCTGCGACGGCCATGCAAGCCGAATTCTCACGGGTCGAGACGATCAATCCTGTTTTGGTGCCCTCCAGGGGCCGGGCGGGGGAGCGGGCGCCATGCCGGTGGGACGCAGGTGCAATATAGGGACGATTGGGGCGGTTGAGGGGTGCGATGTGGTGAACTCCCTGCAAACTTCGGCCCGTTGGGATTGACAGGATCATGTCTACGCGCGTCATTCTGGTAAGCATGAGAATCCCCCCACGGATCACCAGGATCGGCGCCGCCGGCGCCCTCGCTTCGGCCCTTCTCATCGGCGGGACCGCGGTCGCCGCCACGCCTGCCGTCGCCACGACCCACACGGCCACCTCGTACGCCGCGGCGGCGCACGTCACGTCCGTGCACGTCAAAGGCGTCGGCAACGTCTGCTACTCCAAGTTGCCTTCGCAGGCCCACGACACCCTCGACCTGATCGCGAAGGGCGGGCCCTACCCGTATCCGAAGGACGGGACGGTCTTTGACAACCGGGAGGGCATCCTCCCGTCCCAGAGCTCCGACTACTACCACGAGTTCACCGTCATCACGCCGGGCTCTCCCGACCGCGGTGCGCGACGCATCGTGGCCGGCGAGAAGAAGGACGAGGACTACTACACCGCCGACCACTACAAGACGTTCGATCTCGTCGACCGCAGCTGCTGAGACCGACGGCTGAGCGGCCGGAGAGCCGCACCACAACCGAACAACGGGGGCGGCGGGCCGGTCAGGGCCTGCTGTCCCAACCCGCGGCGGCCGGGGTGCACATGCACCCCGGCCGCCGCCGTGCTGTGCGCCGGAGCTGCGCTCCCCTGCCGTGCGCCCCCTCCCACCTCCCTCTTCTCCCGATTCTTGGCAGAAGGGGCGCACAGGGCGCACCCCCGCGAGAGGATTGTCAGTGGCTGCCGGTAGCGTTTCGACAGAAACGAGGATCGGGCGGGCATCAGCGGAAAAAGACCATGTGCGGTCAGCTGCTGCGGCACGCCCCGGAAAGTGCCGTATCCGCCGTGGGGCACGGCGAGCCGGCATGGAGCGTTGGAGACAAGGAAGGACGGCGAACTGCCGTGTATCGCTGGGAGATCACCCGGGCCGCGCTGGCGCAGCGGGTTTTCGCCATCGTCCGTAGCAGAACCTATGACGAGGCGAGCGCCACGGCCGACACTCTTCTGTCAGCCGGCATCACCAGCCTGGAGATATCCCTCACCACCCCCTTCGCCCTGGAGGCGGTCACGACTCTCACCCGAGAGCTGGGCGACGACGCCATCATCGGTGCGGGCACGGTCCTTGACGCGGCATCGGCGCGCATGGCGGTCGACGCGGGCGCCCGCTACCTCGTCTCGCCGAGCCTTGACGCCGAGGTCATCCGTACCGGCCACCGCTATGGCATCCCGGTCTTCCCCGGGGTGTCGACGCCCACCGAGATGGTCCGTGCGCTCGAACTCGGTGCGGACGCGCTCAAGCTGTTCCCCGCCTCGGCGCACGATCCGTCCTGGCTGGCGGAGGTCCGTGCCTCGCTTCCGCAGGTGCCGCTGCTGCCGACGGGCGGGGTGACGGTCGACAGCGCGCCGGAGTGGATCGCGGCGGGGGCCGTTGCCGTGGGCATGGGGGCGGCGCTCTCCGAGGGCGACCGTGACACCGTCGCCAAGCGCGCCGCCGACCTCCTCAGCCGACTCGACGAAGCCGCTCCTCACCGCCCGACGACCAGGGGCACCGCGGACCTGTACGAGGACTGACGGTTCGCCGGCTCGTCGGCGCGCCGTTGCCTCAGCCCTCCGGCCCTCCACCGTCCCACTGGCCGGTCAAGGGGTTCACCTGAACCACGGGCTCTGCCACTCTGAGCGCTTCGATCATGTGATCACGTTGCCGCGTACCGGAGTCACAGGAGCCGTCATGAAGCGCGTCGCCACCCTCTCCGCTCTTGCCTGTCTGCTCGCCGTCACCGCCGCCGCCCCGGCGGTGTCGGACGCACCCGCCGCGAGAGGGGGCGCCACGCCCGCGGCCCGCGGGAACACGTCGGCCCTCGACGCGGTCCCCCGGCGCGGGGTGCTGCGGGTCTGCACCACCGGCGACTACCGCCCCTTCAGCCACCGCGACCCCAAGACCGGCACCTACAGCGGTGTGGACATCAAGATGGCCGAGGATCTCGCCAAGAGCCTTGATGCCACGCCCCGTTACGTGGCCACGACCTGGGCCGAGCTCGTCGGCGACCTCTCGGCCGGGCGCTGCGACATCGCCATGGGCGGCGTCTCGGTCACCCTCCCGCGCGCCCGTTCCGTCTACTTCAGCGAGCCCACCCGCACCGACGGCAAGACGCCCATCGTGCGCTGCGCGGACAAGGACACGTACCAGACCCTGCGGCAGATCGACCGGCCCGGAACGAAGGTCATCGTCAATCCTGGCGGGACCAACGAGGAATTCGCGCGCGCTCACCTCAAGCAGGCCACCATCACGGTCCACCCGGACAACACGACGATCTTCGACGAGATCATCGCGGGCCGTGCGGACGTGATGATGACCGATGCCAGTGAGACCCGCTACCAGGCCAAGATCCACCCCGAACTCTGTTCACTCCACCCGGACAAGCCCTTCTCCTTCTCCGAGAAGGCCTACGCCCTGCCCCGTGGCGACAACGAGTTCAAGGCGTATGTGGACCAGTGGGTGCACCTGGCCACCCATGACGGGACGTACCGCACGTACGAGGACGCCTGGATGAAGTAGCGCACCGTTCGTATGCGTGTCGTTTTGGAGAGCTGACTCTAATATCGGTCAGGGCGTCGGAGGTACGGGCGAGAGGCGGGTGGCGAGATGGCCGGTGCGGTGCGGGAGAGTGCGGTGAGTGCGGTGCTCGATCTTGCGTCGGCGCAAGAGGCACTGGACGCACAGCCGTTCAGCAGGCTGGTGCGGGCGCGGATCACCGAGTTCGGGCACGGTGCGGCGACGCTGGAGATCGATATCCGCGAGGAACTCCTGCAACAGCACGGTTTCGTGCACGGCGGAGTGTTGTCGTACGCCGCCGACAACACCCTTACCTTCGCCGCGGCCACGGCCCTGGGCCCGGCCATCGTCACCGGCGGCTTCTCCATCCAGTACCTGCGCCCGGCCGTCGGCCGTACGCTGCGCGCCCGCGCCGAGGTCGTCCAGGCCGGGCGCCGGCAGGCCGTGTGCCGCTGCGATCTGACGGTGATCGGCGCGGAGGGGGAGGAGAGCGTGTGCGCGGTGGCGCAGGGGACGGTACTGCCCCTCAACGGGCCGGCGGGCGGCAACGGTGAGGGGTAGTCGGGACCCGGGCGCTTCAGCCGGCGGCGGGCGTGCGGGATCCGCCACCGGTACGCGTGCCGGTGGCGGTATCGATGTCCGTGTCCGTGTCGGCGTCGGTGCTCGCGCCGGCCCCGGGGCCGGTTTCGCCGTGTGACGCCTGATGCCCGACGACATTGACGATCCGGCCGTTCGGGTCCTTGACGAAGAAGCGGCGGACGCCCCACTCCTCGTCCTGGAGCGTCCGGACGATCTGTGCGCCGCCGGCCAGCACGGCTGCGTAGGCCGCGTCCACGTCGTCGACCTCGATGCTCATGTCGCACCCGCTCCGGTGGATGTGACCGACGAGGGCAGTGTGCCAGCCGCGGCGCCGGAAGTGGCCGTCCCGGAGCCACCTGGGCTCCCGCCCCGGGGCCACCCCGCCCCCGCTACGAGCCAGGAAGCCGACCTCTCCACCTGCCCTTGTCCGGACAATGTGACCTCCGGACTTCCCGTCATCTGCCCGGACGGATACGCTCGCGAGCGTGGGGAAACGCGAAACAGAAGATGCCCTGGGCGCCGAGAGCCCCGTCCAGTTCAGCGTGGACCGGAGCAGTCCGGTCCCGCTGTATTTCCAGCTGTCCCAGCAGCTGGAGGCCGCGATCGAGCACGGCAAGCTGGCTCCCGGCAGTCTGCTCGGCAACGAGATCGAGCTCGCCGGCCGGCTCGGCCTGTCCCGGCCGACGGTGCGGCAGGCGATCCAGTCGCTGGTCGACAAGGGGCTGCTGGTGCGCCGTCGCGGCATCGGCACCCAGGTCGTCCACAGCCAGGTCAAGCGCCCGCTGGAGCTGAGCAGCCTCTACGACGACCTGGAGGCGGCCGGGCAGAAGCCGGCCACCCGCGTGCTGCTCAACACCACCACCACGGCCGACGCCGAGGTCGCCGCCGCGCTGGGGATCGCCGAGGGGGACGAGGTCGCGCTGGTCGAGCGGCTGCGGCTGACGCATGGCGAGCCCGTCGCGCATCTGCGCAATCACCTTCCCGTGGGGCTGCTGAAGCTGGAGACCGCCGAGCTGGAGGAGACCGGTCTGTACCGCCTGATGCGGTCGGCCGGCATCACCCTGCACAGCGCTCGTCAGGCCGTCGGTGCGCGCGCCGCGACCGCCGAGGAGGGTGAGCGCCTCGACGAGCCCGAGGGCGCTCCGCTGCTCACGATGCAGCGGACGACGTTCGACGACACCGGGCGCGCGGTCGAGTTCGGCTCGCACGTCTATCGCGCTTCCCGTTACGCCTTCGAGTTCCAGCTGCTGGTACGGCCCTGAGTCCCTGAGCGGGGGGGCGGACTGCCCGCCCTCTGGCCCTGAGCGCGGCATGGGCCCCGTAGCGCCCGTGTGCGCAACGCCGGGGCCGGGCCCTCCTGTGCCTGCCTGTCCGTGCCCGCCGGTGTCCGTCCGTGCCCGTCCGTGCGTGCCCGTGCGTGCCCCGGCACGTCCCTGACGCGGCCCCCGGACCGGTCGATTCGCCACCCCGGCCCCGAGCAGGTGGAGCAATATCACCCGCAATGCCCGGCTATGGGGTACCCGCGCGACACCCCCTCGTCAGAATGTTCTGACAAACTATTGACGTGGCTCTGCGCGCGCCGTTACAAACTCCTCCAGCCGCATTCCGGCGGCCGGGAGAAAAGGCGGTCCCACGATGATCGGCGTGCGTACGGCTGGTCCCCTCACTGTCCGCAGCGTCGCGGTGCGCCGCGCCGCCGCTTTACTGGCGACTGTCGCGCTGGCCGGCGGGTGCAGCGCCACCGGCGGCGAGGACGCCGACGGTGCGGGCGGTGGATCCGGCAAGGGCGCCGGCACCCCGCGCATGACCATCGGCATGGTCAGCCACTCCGGCGACGGCGACACCTTCTGGGACATCGTGCAGAACGGTGCCGAGCAGGCCGCCGCCAAGGACAACGTGAAGTTCCTGTACGCCCATGACAAGGAGGGCGCCCAGCAGGCCGCGCTGATCCAGTCGTACATCGACCAGAAGGTGGACGGGCTGATCGTCACCCTCGCCAAGCCGCAGGCCGTCAAGGCGGCCGTCCGCAAGGCCGTGGCGCAGGGCATCCCGGTCATCACCGTGAACTCCGGCGGCGAGTTCTCCCGGGCGTACGGGGCACTGACGCACATCGGACAGGACGAGTCGGTGGCCGGGCGCGCGGTCGGCGAGGAGCTCAATCACCGGCATGCGAAGAAGGTCCTCTGCGTCCTCCACGAGCAGGGCAATGTGTCGCTGGAGGACCGCTGCGCCGGCGTCCGCAAGGCCTTCCACGGGACCGTCGAGAACCTCGATGTCGACGGCACCAACGCACCGGCCTCGCAGTCCTCGGTCGAGGCCAAGCTCCAGTCGGACAAGTCCCTCGACGCGATCGTCACGCTCGGCGCGCCGATGGCGGCGATCTCCGTCAAGGCCAAGGAGGAGGCGGGCAGCGGTGCCCGGATCGCGACCTTCGACCTGAACTCCGCCGTCGTCAAGCTGCTCAAGGCCAAGGACGTCACCTTCGCCGTCGACCAGCAGCCCTACCTCCAGGGTTACGAGGCGGTGGATCTGCTCTGGCTCCACAAGGCCAACGCCGATGTGCTCGGTGGCGGAAAGCCGGTGCTCACCGGGCCCGCCCTGGTCACCGAGAAGGATGTACCGAAGCTGACCGAATACACCGGGCGAGGCACCCGGTGAAGCCACAGGGAAGACGGGACCCGATGAACCGGGACAGATCACCGGTAACGGATACTTGGCCGGTTGGGCCCGGCCGACCGGCGCCGGAGGCGGTGCAGGACACCGCCCGCGCACGGACCGGCCGGTCCGGACAGCGAATACAACCAACGCAGCCGACACGGCAGCATCAGCGGGAAGGGCGAGTCCTCGTGGCACGGGTTGGAAGAAGGGGACGCGTCGTCAGCGCCGTGCTGGCGGCGGCGCTCGGCGCCTCCCTGGCGGGGTGCAGCAGCACCGGAGGCCTGCGCGCCGAACAGGAGCGCGCCGCCAAGGCCGCCGGCGGCAAGGCCGCGGTGAACACCCCCAGGTGGACGTTCGCGATGGTCACCCACTCGGGAGACGGCGACACCTTCTGGGACATCGTCCAGAACGGCGCCCAGCAGGCCGCCGTCAAGGACAACATCAAGTTCGTCTACGGGCACGACAAGGAGGCTCAGCGGCAGAGCCAGCTGGTGCAGTCCTATATCGACCAGAAGGTCGACGGGCTGATCGTCTCGCTCGCCAAGCCCAATGCCATGAAGGACGTGGTCGCCAAGGCCGAGAAGGCCGGTATCCCGGTGATCACGGTGAACTCAGGCGCCGAGGAGTCCAAGGCCTTCGGGGCGCTCAGCCACATCGGCCAGGACGAGACGGTGGCCGGCGAGGCGGTCGGCGAGGAGCTGAACAAGCGCGGCCGCAAGAAGGCCCTGTGCGTCCTGCACGAGCAGGGCAACGTCGGCCATGAGCAGCGCTGCGACGGCGCGAAGAAGACCTTCAAGGGCGATCTGCAAAAGCTGTATGTCGAGGGCACCAACATGCCCGACGTGCAGTCCTCCATCGAGTCCAAGCTCCAGGCGGACAGCTCCATCGACGCCGTCGTCACGCTCGGCGCCCCGTTCGCCCCCACCGCCGTCAAGGCCAAGGAGCAGGCCGGCAGCAAAGCCGAGATCGACACCTTCGACCTCAACGCCCAGGTCGCGACCGGCCTCAAGGACGGCACCCTCGGCTTCGCCGTCGACCAGCAGCCCTACCTCCAGGGCTACGAGGCGGTCGACCTGCTGTGGCTCTACAAGTACAACTCCGATGTCCTCGGCGGCGGAAAGCCGGTGCTCACCGGACCCCAGGTGATCACCAAGAAGGACGCCGCCGCGCTGGAGGACTACACGAAGCGGGGGACCCGATGAGCCACGCCGACGCGGCGCCGCCGGCGCCCGCGGGACCGCCGGTCAAGAGCAACGGCGACGAGCGGCTGCTGCACCGCTCCCTGGGGCGCCGGCTGATGGGCCGCCCCGAACTGGGTTCGGTCGTCGGCGCCGCCGCGGTCTTCGTGTTCTTCTCGATCGTCGCCGAACCGTTCCTGCGGGCCTCCAGCCTCTCCACCGTGCTCTATGCGTCCTCGACGATCGGGATCATGGCCGTGCCGGTGGCGCTGCTGATGATCGGCGGGGAATTCGATCTCTCGGCCGGCGTCATGGTCGTCAGCTCGGCGCTGATCTCCTCGATGTTCAGCTACCAGATGACGGCCAACACCTGGGTGGGTGTCGGGGTGTCCCTGCTGGTCACCCTGGCCATCGGAGCCTTCAACGGGCTGCTGCTGACCCGTACCAAACTGCCCAGCTTCATCATCACGCTGGGCACCTTCTTCATGCTGACCGGCCTCAACCTCGGCTTCACCAAACTGATCAGCGGCACCGTCTCGACGAAATCCATCGCCGACATGGAGGGCTTCGAATCGGCCCGTACGCTCTTCGCCTCGCATCTGACCCTCGGCAGCGTCGACATCCAGGTCACCATCCTGTGGTGGATCGTGCTGGTCGCCGTCGCCACCTGGATCCTGTTGCGCACCCGCGTCGGCAACTGGATCTTCGCGGTCGGCGGCAACGCCGACGCCGCGCGGGCGGTCGGCGTCCCGGTCGCCAAGACCAAGATCGGCCTCTACATGGGCGTCGCCTTCGCCGCCTGGGTCTCCGGCCAGCACCTGCTGTTCTCGTACGACGCGATCCAGTCCGGCGACGGCGTGGGTAATGAATTCCTCTACATCATCGCCGCGGCGGTCGGCGGCTGTCTGATGACCGGCGGCTTCGGCTCGGCGATCGGTGCCGCCGTCGGCGCCTTCATCTTCGGCATGGCCAGCAAGGGCATCGTCTACGCGCAGTGGAATCCGGACTGGTACAAGTTCTTCCTCGGCGCGATGCTGCTGCTCGCCACACTCCTGAACGCATGGGTCCGCAAGCGGGCGGAGGAAAAGGCATGACAGCGCTGGTCGAGCTGAGAGACGTCAGCAAGTACTACGGCAATGTCCGGGCACTGGAAGGCGTGTCCCTGGAGGTGCACGCCGGGGAGATCTCCTGTGTGCTCGGCGACAACGGCGCCGGCAAATCCACCCTCATCAAGATCATCGCGGGACTGCACCGGCACGACGCAGGATCCTTCACCATCGACGGCGAGGAGGCCTCCCTCTCCTCCCCGCGCGAGGCCCTGGACCGCGGCATCGCCACCGTCTACCAGGACCTGGCCGTCGTCCCCCTCATGCCGGTGTGGCGGAATTTCTTCCTCGGCTCCGAGCCCACCACCGGCGTGGGCCCCTTCAAGCGGCTCGACGTCAGGACGATGCGCGAGACCACCCGCAGCGAGCTGCTGCGGATGGGCATCGACCTGCGCGATGTCGACCAGCCCATCGGCACCCTCTCGGGTGGCGAACGGCAGTGCGTCGCCATCGCCCGCGCCGTCTACTTCGGGGCCAAGGTCCTCGTCCTGGACGAGCCGACGGCGGCACTGGGCGTCAAGCAGTCCGGCGTCGTCCTCAAGTACGTCGCGGCCGCGCGGGACGCCGGGCTCGGCGTGGTGTTGATCACCCACAACCCGCACCACGCCTATCTCGTCGGCGACCGCTTCGTCCTTCTCAAACGCGGCACGATGGCCGGCAGCCACGCCAAATCGGAGATCGCCCTGGAGGAGCTGACCCGCCAAATGGCGGGCGGCAGCGAGCTGGAACAGCTCAGCCATGAGCTTGCCCGGACCGCGACACCGGAATTCCCCGGCGGTCACCGGCCCGAGTGATCATCCCCGCGCCCCGCGCAGGCCCACGGGCCGCGCGGGGCGCATTACTCCCCGTCGCGGTGCGCCGGACGCCGCCGGTGATGCACAATCGCACCGAACCCGCACATCGAGGCCCCGGCCTCCCGAGACCCCGCAGGGACGAGACGACTCTTGCGAGCACGCAGCCGCCGCATGGGGGTACCACCCGCGCCCCTCAGGCAATGGGGGAGCAACGGCGAAGAGGTGGGTCGATGAGCATGTACCGGGACCGGGTGCACCGAGGATCCGCCAGAGCCACCGTGCTGCGCACGGTCGGCACCCGTGAGCGGCGCTCGCATCTGACCGCCCCCCGGGTGCCCACCGTCGGCATCGACATCGGCGGCACCAAGGTCATGGCGGGTGTCGTCGACGCCGACGGCGCCATCCTGGAGAAGGTCCGCACCGAGACGCCGGACAAGTCCAAGAGCCCCAGGGTCGTCGAGGACACCATCACCGAGCTGGTGCTCGACCTCTCCGACCGGCACGACGTCCATGCGGTCGGCATCGGCGCGGCCGGCTGGGTCGACGCGGACCGCAGCAAGGTGCTGTTCGCGCCGCATCTGAACTGGCGCAACGAACCGCTGCGCGACCGCCTCGCCGGCCGTCTCGCGGTCCCGGTCATGGTCGACAACGACGCCAACACCGCCGCGTGGGCGGAGTGGCGCTTCGGCGCCGGCCGCGGCGAGGACCACCTCGTCATGATCACCCTTGGCACCGGCATCGGCGGCGCGATCCTGGAGGACGGCGCGGTCAAGCGCGGCAAGTACGGCGTGGCCGGTGAATTCGGCCATATGCAGGTCGTCCCCGGCGGCCACCGCTGCCCGTGCGGCAACCGCGGCTGCTGGGAGCAGTACAGCTCCGGCAACGCCCTGGTGCGCGAGGCCCGCGAGCTGGCCGTGGCCGACTCCCCGGTCGCGTACAACATCATCGACCGGGTCGGCGGGCGCATCGGCGACATCACCGGACCGTTGATCACCGAGCTGGCCCGGGAGGGCGACGCGATGTGCGTCGAGCTCCTCCAGGACATCGGCCAGTGGCTCGGCGTCGGCATCGCCAACCTCGCCGCCGCCCTCGACCCGTCCTGCTTCGTCATCGGCGGCGGTGTCAGCGCCGCCGACGACCTGTTGATCGGCCCGGCCAGGGACGCCTTCCGGCGCCATCTCACCGGCCGCGGCTACCGCCCCGAAGCCACCATCACCAAGGCCCAGCTGGGCCCCGAGGCCGGTATGGTCGGCGCCGCCGACCTCGCCCGCCTGGTGGCCCGCCGCTTCCGGCGCGCCAACCGGCGCCGCGTGGAGCGCTACGAACGCTACGAACGGGCGGGCCGACGATGACCGACACCGACCTGCACACCGTGCACGACGATCCGCACCCCGCTACGCCGCCCCGCGTCAAGCGCCGCCGCCCCGTGCTGATGGCACTGATCGTCTTCCTGCTGATCGCGATCCCGGCCGGCTATATCGTCATCTCCGCCGAGCAGAGCCGGGACAGCGGCGAGGGCAAGGAGGCCGAGGCCGCCGCCACCGGCCTGACCAACGCCTTCCCCTCCAAGGTCCAGCAGCGGATCTACAACGTCCCGGTACCGATCGGCTCCACCCCGGTCTACTACTACGAGACCAACTCCTGGCAGACCAGCTCGCTGTTCGTGCAGTTCAGGACCAACAAGTGGGGCCTCGAGCACTACCTCAACGCCGTCGGCACCAGCACCGCCGCCCTCAAGAAGAACCAGAAGACGATCCCGCCCGACCAGGCGTCGAAGGTCGGCTGGGACTTCAGCCTCGACGTGCCGTGGGCCGGTACGACGACCACGGGCCGGGCACCGCACCCGTACCAGCGGATCATGGTCAACTACGACGAGCCGGGGCACCCCGTCGTCCACACCGTCTCGACCGTGAAGTTCTGACCTCGCCTGCTGCGTTTGGCTGGAGATTCCAGTGGCTTGTGCTGAGGGACCCCCGGCGGCTTGCCGGCGGGGGTCCCTGCGTTCGGGGACGGGCCCGGGGGGTCTTTTCCCGACACCGGCCAACCTCATTCGGATCATCGACGGGGAGGCAGACGAGGGTCATGTGCCACGGGGCACCGTCGTTCGCTGGTCGTTTGGGGGCGCCGATCCGGGCGGCTCTCTCGTCTGCGTCCGTTGACTGGGTGCCGGCCAGGGGGTGCACCCTGCGGCACTATCCGAGCGAGCTCTTCACCACCTGAGATGTGTCTCCTGCGGGCCGTGGTCCGTGGATGTACTGGTCGGCCCAGGCGCTGATGATGTGGGCGGCTCGCTGTGCTTGTCCTCGGGCGGTCAGGAGATGGTCTGCTCCTTCGAGTGAGACGAAGCTTCGCGGGTGTCGTGCCTCGCGGAAGATCTCTCCGGCGTTGTCGATGTCGACGGTGTTGTCGGTCGGCGAATGCAGGACGAGTAGCGGCAGGTCCAACTCACCGATCCGGTCGCGCAGGTGAGCACGGCGGACGTCTTCGACGAAGGCGCGCTTGAGGACCAGGGTCCTCCCGCCGACGAACCACTCGTGCGACCCTTCGCTGAGCACGCGATCCACGACCGCGTCGTACTGTCGCTCGACGTGGCTGGGATCGACCGGCGCCCCGATCGTGGCGACCGCGCGGACGCCGGTTGCCTCGGCCGCCGCGGCGAGGACGGCGGCGCCTCCCCATGAGTGCCCCACCAGCAGGTCTGCCGGAGTCCCTCGCTCCGCCATCATGGCTGCGGCACGGATCGTGTCCTGGACCTTGACGGTGAAGGAACCGTCCCCCCAGTCGCCGTCGGAGTCCCCGATCCCGAGGTTGTCGAAGCGCAGCATTCCGATCCCCTCGCGTGCCAGCTGCTTGCTGACACGCGACGCGGCCGGCGAGCCCTTGCCGAGCGTGAATCCGTGCACGAAGATCCCCCAGCCGCGGATCTCGCCGTCCGGCAGGTCGATCGCTCCGGCCAGTTCGGGGCCGACGACGCTCGGGAATCTCACTTTTTCGCTCATGTTGTGATCACCTAGGCAGGGGCTGTTCGTGGAGCAGGGAAGACAAGGGTGCCACCGGCCGGCGCCACGCGCGCGCTCCGGGCAGGGGAGCGCCGAGCGCGGTGCCTGCCGTGATCGGCGCGTCAGGCGGTCGGCTTCTGGCCGGAGGACTGCTCGGTGGTGAGCAGTGCGGTGATCTCCTCGGCGAGGTGCGGGCCGAGCTCGCCCCAGCCGTCCTTGTAGCCGTAGACGCCGGCCAGGGTGCGGGCCTCGTAGTCGCCGTTCATGATCTCGATGTCCGTGGCCGTGATGAGCGCCGGGTGGGCGACACCGACGGCCGCCGAGACCTTCAGCAGCTCCTTGCGGAGGGTGCGCAGGTAGACAGCGGCCCGGGTGGCCTTCGAGGTCGGGTCGAGGCCGCGGGCCAGCCACGGGCTCTGGGTGGCGATGCCGGTGGGGCACTTGTCGGTGTGGCACTTCTGCGCCTGGATGCAGCCGATCGACAGCATCGCCTCACGGGCCACGTTGATCATGTCGGCACCCAGAGCGAAGGCGACCGCGGCGTTCTCGGGCAGGCCGAGCTTGCCGGAGGCGATGAAAGTCAGGTCGTCGGTCAGCCCCCGCTCGGCGAAGGCGCCGTAGACCCGGGAGAAGCCCATCCGGAAGGGCAGCGACACCGAGTCGGAGAAGGTCAGCGGTGCCGCCCCGGTGCCGCCCTCGCCGCCGTCGATGGTCACGAAGTCGACACCACGGTCACCACGCGCCATCAGCGTGGCCAGTTCCTGCCAGAACTCCATCTCGCCCACCGCGCTCTTGATCCCGACCGGCAGGCCGGTCTCGGTGGCGAGCAGTTCGACGAAGTCGAGCATCGAGTCGACGTCGCCGAACGCGGTGTGCCGCGACGGGGAAGCGCAGTCCTCGCCGAGCGGGATGCCGCGGATCTCGGCGATTTCCGGTGTCACCTTCGCGCCCGGCAGCATTCCGCCCAGCCCCGGCTTGGCACCCTGGGAGAGCTTGATCTCTATCGCCTTGACCGGGGCGCCGGCGACCACATCCTTGAGCTTGTCGATGTTGAAGCTGCCGTCCTCGTTGCGGCAGCCGAAGTAGGACGTACCGATTTGAAGGACGAGGTCGCCGCCGTTGCGGTGGTGCGGCGAGAGACCGCCCTCGCCCGTGTTGTGCAGGGTGCCCGCAAGCGCCGCCCCCTTGTTGAGCGCCGTGATCGCCGCGCCGGAGAGCGATCCGAAGCTCATCGCCGAGATGTTCACCACGCTCGCCGGTCGGAACGCCTTGGCGCGCCCGCGCGGCCCGCCCAGCACCTTGGCTGACGGCAGTGGGGCCTGCGGGTCGTGCATGTCGGGCAGCGTGCCGGCGAACGTGCGCTGCTTCAGGTAGGCGTGCCCCTGCGTGTGTTCCACGTCGTTGTCGGTGCCGAACCCGAAGTAGTTGTTCTCCCCCTTCGCCGACGCGTAGATCCAGGTGCGCTGGTCACGACTGAACGGGCGCTCCTCGTCGTTGGAGGTCACTATGTACTGCCGCAGCTCAGGCCCGATCGTCTCCAACAGGTACCGGGCGTGCCCGAGCACGGGGAAGTTCCGGAGCAATGCGTGCTTCTTCTGGACAAGGTCACGAGCGGCCACCAGTGCCAATGCTGTTGCGGTGGCCGTGGCGATGGTCCGGGCGCGCATGAACGTTCCTCTCCTCGGTGCTGGACTCCATTGCCATGCAGTGGAGTCGTCGTGCCGGGCGTTGGGCGGCGGGCACGACCCAGCGGGCGTCAGCGTCCGTCGGAGGACGCCAAGCGATATTAGGGGCTCGCCCGGATAGAGGGTCGCGGGTGGGGTGCTCTTGCCAGTGCTGGGTGGTCCAGGCACGTCGGAACAGGCTGTGCACGGTGACGCTCGTGTCACACGGTGTAACGTCTGAGCGTCGGCCTTGCGGTGTCGGTGAGACGAACGCGTATGGGTCAGGACTCGTTGCAGTTCTGGCGAGTGTCCGGTCGGGCTCGCGAGACGTTCGAGGCGGGGTTTGCCGAACCGGTTCGGCGAGCCGCTGAGGGAGCCGTGCAGGTAGCTGGGTTTGCGGTGGTTGGCGCGGGCCGGGAGCCGCGAAGAGCCCGAGGAAACCCCCAGCCAAGGCCTCGAGGAAGACCCAGGCGAAGGCCCTGGGGAATTTCCCGGCGATGACGCCGGGGAAGCCCTTGAAGAAGGAAGCCCGGCCAACTCCCGCCAACTCCCGCCAACTCCCGCGAACTCCTGGGAACTTCACCCACCCGCCAGTAACATCCGGCCGGCCAGTAGCACGCCGCCCAAGCAGCCACCTCGAAAGGGGCTCCTGCATGCGATTGACCTCCCGCGTCGCCCCCGCCGCCCTCGCCGTGGCCGCCCTCCTGCTCGGCGCCCTCCCCGCGCAGGCCCAGGCCGACCCCGACCGCGCCCCCGACCGTGCCCCCGACCGGGTCACGGTCGGTGACCGCACCTTCATCGCCGACGGCCAAGGCCGCGCGCTCCAGTGGCGCGGCTTCAACCTCGCCGACAAGAGCAGCCGAGGCACCAACGCGTTCGCCGACATCCACGAGAGCGACCTCAAAGACATGGCCGCCCGGGGCTTCAACCTCGCGCGCCTCGCGTTCTTCTGGGACGACCTCGAACCCACCCCCGGGCACTACAACCGCGGCTACCTCACCAAGATGCGCCGCATCCTCGACTGGGCCAACCGCTACCACATCAAGGTCATCCTCGACGCCCACCAGGACGTATACGGCCCCCACTTCGGCTCCCGCGGCATCCCCGACTGGGCCACCCGTGACGAGGGGTTGCCGTTCTGGCCGATACCCGACGACTGGTTCTCCGAGTACTTCGAGCCATCCGTACAGACCGCCTTTGACCACCTGTACAAGGACGCCGACCTCCGCGCCGCGCACGCTCGCATGTGGATGACGGTCGCCTCCGCCCTGGGCAGGCACCCGGCGCTGCTCGGCTACGACCTGATGAATGAGCCGTTCGCGAAGTTCCTCGAAGGCGAAGACCTCCCCGCCGCCGCGGCCCGCTTCGAGGCCACCGAGCTCACCGAGCTGTGGAACCGCCTTGCCCAGGCGATCCGCCTGGTCGACCACAGGTCGTGGGTATTCGTCGAACCAACCGTCATCGTCGGTGCCGGCGTCCCGACCCAGATGGGCCACATCGACGACCCGCACACCGGCTACGCGCCGCACTTCTACGAGACCGCGATGGAAACCGGCGCCGACTACGACCCCAACGGCACCTTCATCCCCGCCTACGAGGCCGCGATCAGCGACTACCCGACCCGTCACCGCATGCCGGTGATCGTGGGGGAGTGGGGCGGCAACCCCTACGTTCCGCACGCAAGCCAGTTCGTCACCGACATGACGGCCTCCCTGGACCGCTTCTCCAGTGGCTGGACGTGGTGGCAGTGGTGCCGGGGCGGCGGCTACTGCTTCCTCGACCAGACGGGCGCCGCGAAGCCCAACGCCCAGCTGCTCGTCCAGCCGTACGCGCAGGCCGTCGCGGGCGACCCGCTCACGTTCGCGTACGAGCCGGCTACACGCACCTACACGCTCACCTTCCGCACCCGCGACAACGCAGAGGGACCCACCCGGATCACCGTGCCCAGGGACACGTACCCAGGCGGCTACCGCGTCGATATCCGAGGCAACAAGGCCAGTTGGGACGACCACGGCCAGACCGTCACCGTGAGAACCCACGGCAGCGCCGGAGCCGCCTACAGGGTCACGATCAGCCCGCGGTAGCCCACCCGATTCGCTCGGGGGCTGCGGCCCGCGGCCCGGGACGGCGTCGCCGACGAGGACCAGGAGGTGACCGTCGAACGCACGGACAGCAGGCCAAAGGCCCGACGCCACAGCGGCTCTCAGGACGCCCGCAAGAAGTGGCGAACCGCCAGGTACGCGAATGGCGCAGCGTCATCGACGCTGACATCATCGGCGTCGCCGACACCCCGGAGAAGGCCGTGACCAAGGTCCGCCGCGTCAAATGCGGGGTGTGACCGAATCCGTCTGATCTGCTGATCGGAGTCGACGTAGACGCCTTCCTCCTCTCTCTACAGCACCCGTATACAGACACAGGTGGCCCACCTGGTCCTGCGCCACCTGTCCCTCCCGGTGCACGGGAACACCTACATGCGGGGAGTACTCCCACCACAGGGCGGGGAGGAAGCCGTCTGCGTTGCCGTCGGCACGAAGGACGCGTGTGCACCGGACCTGAATGTCTACGAAATCCCCCTGATCCAGGACGAGATCATCATCGCCGCCGGCGAAGTCCTCCAGATCGTGCGGGCCGCCCAGACCGCAGACCCCTTCTGCCGGACCTTTTACCGCGACGACGAAGGCGACCTGTCGCAGATGCCGTCCCTGACCCTTGACCTCCTCGACATCCGAGGAGACCAGGAGCAGCAGGAACCGGCTGTCCTGACCCCAGAGACGATGCACTCGACAGACAGGGCGAATCTGGTGGGGGTCCTCCCCCTGGCGCCCGTACGGCATCGGCTGTACTGGTCCTGCGGGGACTGGCCCGGAATCATCGCCTCGGACGCTGAGACCTCCAGCTAACCTCGACCGCTCCGGAAGGCCCAACGCCTTTGCGCCTCAGTCCACGAGGCGAAGGACGTCCGCCAAGCCGCGCTCTCCGGTGCGGTTCTCAGCCGGCAAGATGTAGGTCCGCAGGCCGCAGGTGCTTGCGCCGCCGTCGCGGACTGGGTTGTCGCCGACCATGAGTGTCGCGCGCGGCTCGGCGCCGAGACCGGCACACGCCTGGAGAAACAGCTGGGGATCGGGCTTCTCGCGGCCCTGCTCGTAGGAGATGACACAGCTGTCTATCAGGGCGTCCAGTCCGTGGTGGGCAAGGTGGGTGCGCAGGTCCCACGGGAAGTCGCTCACAATGCCGATGCGCAGTCCACGGGCGCGGAGTGCGCGCAGGACGGGCTCGGTGTCGGGATAGGGGATCCAGGCGTCCGGGGCAGCGAGTTCCCGGTAGGCCGCGTCCTCCGCGCCACGGAGGAAGTCCACCCGGCTCCACCACCCGCACATGGCCCGGCGGTGCCGTTCGGGGGAGAGGTCCCGGCTCTCCTGGAGTGCGACAACGGCGGGCTGCCGGAAGGCAGTTCGCAGCTGATGAGCCACCTCGGCCTCGGCGCCGGGCTTGTCCAGCAGGGCGAGCCGGCCGGAGGCGGAGCCCACCCGGCGCAGCCAGATGGGCAGGGAGGTCATCTGGAAGATCGTGTTGCTGAAGTCGAACAGCACCGCCTGCACCCGTGGCACGGGTGCGGCCATCTCGGTCTCGGTGAGGCGATAGGTGCTCGGTGTTTCGAACAGGGTCTGTATCACGAGGAGGGCTCTTCGGGGGCGACTGTCTCCACGGGGACTCCGAGATCGCGGATGGCTTCGAGTTCCGCCGCGGGGGTGCCCGTGTCGGCGATGACCGCGTGGTAGTCGGCCACGGTGCCGTAGGCGTACGTGGCGGTCTTTCCGAATTTCGCATGGTCCACCAGGAGCAGGGCCTGCTCCGCGGACGCGAGCATGGCCAGCTTCACCTCGACGTAGTCGTTGAGGGGATGGAACAGCCGGCCCTCCAGGATGGCGGTGGCGGACATCAGGGCCAGATCGGCATGGATCCGGGACAGGGCGCGGGTGACGGCGGGACCGGTGCAGGAGTTGAAGTCGCCGCGGTAGCGGCCGCCCAGCAGGGTGACGGCCGCTCCGGGCGCGGATCCCAGGCGCTGTGCCAGGCCGACCGAGTTGGTGACGACATGGATCTGGTCCAGCTCGGCCAGGGCAGGAACCAGAGGGAACAGGGTGGTCGAGTCGTCCATGAGGACCGTGCTGCCCGGCTTGATCCGGTCGGCGACGGCCGCACACAGCGCGTTCTTGGCCGCGAGACTGCTGTTCTCCCGGAAGCGAGTGGCGGTCTCCATGGTGAGGGCGGGGAAGGCGACGGCCCGTCCGCGCTCTTTGCGCAGCAGATGGCGCCCTGCGAGGTGGTCCAGATCCCGGTGCATCGTCATGAGGCTCACACCGAAGTGCCGGGCGAGGGTGTCGATGCGGGTCTCACCGTGGTCAGCGACGTAACGCAGGATGGCCTGCCGCCGCTCCTCGACGACGGCATGCGACGGTCGCGTACGGGCGGGCACAGCACCTCTCCTTCCCCTTCGTGTCCTGGTCGGTCCCATGGTGCGGGACGGACCGGAGCTCACACGTGGCACTGCGGTTCCGGCGCCGGCGACGCTCCTGGAGGCCGAAGGGCGGTTGTCCGGTGGCTCCAGTTTCGCAGTCTCGCACATGGGCCGCTACGGACCGTCCACCGTGACCAGCACCTTGACCTGCTCGGGGTCGAGGGATGCGGTGAAGGCCTTGGCGGCGTCCTCCAACGTGTAGGTGGCGGTGACGAAATCGGCTGGGCCAACGGCTCCCGAAGCGATGAGGGACATGGCGGTGCGGTAGTCGTCGCTGGTGTACATCAGGGTGCCCTCGATGCGGATCTCCCGGTCCTGGACCAGGTCCAGGCGGATCGGTGTGGCACCGGCGGCCCCCACGCCCACGACGACGACGTGGCCGCCCTTCGCCACCAGGCCGGTGGCCTGGGCCATGGACTGCTCGCGCGCCACGCAGTCGAAGACGACGTCGGCGGACCCGCCGAGCGCGGCGTGGGCCTGAGCGACCAGATCGGGGGCGTCTGCGGGCAGCGCGGTGTCGGCGCCGAGCCGCAGCGCCCGTTCCCGCTTGCCCGGCAGCAGGTCCGTGACGGCGATCCGGGCGGCGCCCGCGTGCCGGGCCGCGATCAGGCTGAGCAGACCGATGGGGCCCGCGCCGAGGACGGCGACCGTGCGGCCGGTGAGATCGCCGGCCTTGGCCACCGCGTGCACGGGGGTGGCCAGCGGCTCCACGAGGGCGGCCTGGAAGTCGGTCATGCCGTCGGGTATGCGGTGAACACGGTCGGCGGGGATGGTGAACAGGTCGGCCATGGCACCGGGCGTCTGGCAGCCGAAGACCTTCAGTTCCTGGCAGATGTTGTAGCGGCCGGAGCGGCACTGGGCGCACCCGCCGCAGTACAGGTTGGGTTCGACGATAACCCGGTCGCCGGGCGCGAAGTCGTCGGCTCCGCTCCCCGTGGCGGCCACCGTGCCCACCGCCTCGTGGCCGGGGTGGTAGGGCAGGTCGATGAACGGGTGGTGGCCGGCTGCGGCATGGGTGTCGGAGCCGCACACGCCGACGACCGACGTGCGCACCAGGAGTTCGTCGTCCCCGGGGACGGGGGCGGGCACCTGCTCGATGGTGATATCGGTGAGGGAGCGGACGAGAACGCGGCGGATCTGCTCGGTCATGGTGACGGGTTCCGTTCGGTTCGGGCGTTCACGCCGGTGGCGAGGCCGGGCTGGATCTGGATCGTGCGGACGAACTGCGGGCAGTCGCCGCCGGGCACCGGGTCGTCCATGGCGGTGCGCTCCCCCCTGTCCGGCTCGGCGAGGGCGGCGGCCCTCATTTGACTGCTCCCAGGGACAGGCCGCGCACCAGCTTGTCCTGGGCGGCGAAACCGGCGATGAGGACCGGCAGCGACACCAGCGTGGCCGCCGCGCACAGCCGGGCCAGGAACAGGCCCTCGTTGGTGATGAAGCCCACCAGGAACACGGGCGCGGTGGACGCCTTCGTCGCAGTGAGGTTCACGGCGAACATGAACTCGTTCCAGCTGAAGATGAAGCAGATCAGCGAGGTGGCGGCGAGCCCCGGCATGGCGACCGGCGCGACGATCCGCAGGAGCACGGTGGGCAGTCCGGCCCCGTCGACCTCGGCTGCCTCAAGGATCTCTTTGGGCACCTCGGCGAGGAACGACCGCATCATCCATACCGCGATCGGCAGGTTCATCGAGGTGTAGAGGACGATGAGCGTCCAGATGTTGTCCAGCATCCCGATGTCCTTGACGATCATGTAGATCGGCAGCAGGGCCGCGATGAGCGGAAGGAACTTCGTGGACAGGAAGAAGAACATCACATCGGTCCACTTCTCGACCGGCTTGATGGACAGCGCGTAGGCCGCCGGCACCGCCAGGACGAGGACCAGCAGGGTCGAGAAAACGCTGGCCATGGCCGAGTTGAGCAGGTACGGGGTGATGTCCCGGCCCAGCAGCAGCGCGTACTGGTGGAGGGTGAGCGGCGCGAACGGGCTGGGCGGGTTGGTCGCGGCGTCGGACTCCTGATGGAAGGAAGTGAGCACCAGCCAGGCCACCGGCATGAAGAAGGCCAGGGTGGCGAGCCAGGCGACGAAGGTCCACAGCGGCGACAGACGCGGCGTCTGCCCGTGGTCGTCGCGGCGCCGACGGCGGCGGAGTCTCTGGATGACGGTGCCGGACGCTGCCGGGGTGGTCGTGGCGGTCATCGGGACACCTCCTCACGGAACAGGGAGGCGACGACCCGCAGGGCGAACGTCGCGATGCCGATCGAGCCGATCACCACGACGACGCCTGCGGCCGCGGCCTGGCCGTACTCGAACTTGCGGAACATGGTCAGGTAGATCTCGTAGGGCAGGTTGGTGGTCCGGGAGCCGGGCCCGCCCTGGGTGATGGTGTAGACCGCGTCGAAGGTCTGCACGACGAAGATGCTGCCGAGCACGGTGCCCAGCTCGATGTACTGCCGCAGGTGCGGCAGCGTGATGAGGCGGAAGGTCTGCAGCGCGGAGGCCCCGTCGACCCTGGCGGCCTCCAGTACGTCACCGGGCTGGGCCTGGAGACCGGCCAGCAGGATGAGCATCATGAACGGGGTCCACTGCCACACCAGCGCGATCACCAGGGCCGGCATGGGGAAGGACGACACCCAGTCGACGGTGGGGCCGTTGTCTGCGCCGAAGAGCCGGTAGACGGCGTTCAGGGTGCCGTTGAGGAGGCCGTAGTCGGGGTTGTATATGGCGTGCTTCCACAGCAGCGCGGCGGCGACCGGCATGACCAGGAACGGGGCGATGAGCAGGGTCCGCGCAAGGCCCCGGCCGAGGAAGCGGCGGTCGAGCAGCAGGGCCAGGCACAGTCCGAGGACCACGCTGATGATGACCACGGACGCGGTGAGCACGACGGTGTTGACGACCGCGGAGCGCAGCCTCTCGTCGGTGAAGACGGCGGTGTAGTTGGACAGGCCGGTGAAGTGCCGGTCGCCCGGCTGAAGGATGTTCCACTGGAAGGTCGAGATGACGAGCGTGGCCACGAACGGCAGCTGCGTGACGATGATCGTGAAGATCAGCGCCGGCAGCAGCGGGAAGCGCCGCCGCCATGTGCGGATGCGAGCGGACTTGACGCGGCGGGCAGGCGGTCGCCCGGTCTTCTTGGATGGACGGGTGTGCGTGCTCATGGGCTGACTTTCTTCCGCCGTCGGCGGCCGGGGATCGGTGGACTGGTGCCCCGGCCGGACGCGGTGCCGGCCGGGGCGAAGCGGCTTACCTGTGCTTCTCGGCAACGTCCTCCGCCTGCTTCTGGCCGTCGTTGAGCGCCTTGTCCACGCTGGTCTTGCCGGCGATGGCGGCGGAGATCTCCTGCGTCACCTTGGTCCCGAGGTCCTGGAACTCGGGGATGGCGACGAACTGGATGCCCACCGTGGGCCGCGGCTGGACGCCCGGGTTGACCGGGTCGGCCTGCTGGATGGACCGAAGGGTGATGTCCCCGAACGAGGCGGCCGCCTTCTTGTACTGGGGGATCTGGTAGGTGCTGGCCCGCTTTCCGGCGGGCACCCGCGCCCAGCCGAGCTTCGCGCCGACGAGCTTCTCGTACTTCTTGCTGGACGCCCAGAGCATGAACTTCGAGGCGGCGTCGGCGTTCTTGGTGGTCTTCGGCATCGCCCACGCCCAGGCCCACAGCCAGCCGCTGCTCTTGGTCCGCTCCACGGGGGCATAGGCGTAACCGATCTTGCCGGCCACCTTGCTGGTGCGGGGGTCCTCCAGCGAGCCGGCCGCGCTGGTGGCGTCGTACCACATGGCGACCTTGCCCTGGCTCATCCCGTTCAGGCACTCGGTGAACCCGGACTGCGCCGCGCCCGCCTGACCGTGCTTGCGGACCAGGTCGACGTAGAACCGGGTGGCCTTCTTGAAGCCCGCACCGTTGACCTGCGCCTTCCAGTCCTTGGTGAACCAGGTGCCGCCGAAGGTGTTGACCACGCTGGTCAGCGGGGCCCCGAGCTCGCCCCAGCCGGGCAGGCCGCGCAGGCAGATGCCCTTCATCCCCGGCTTGGCGCCGTCGGCCTTCGCGGCGAGGTCGGCCACCTGCTGCCAGCTCGGATGCCTGGGCATCTTCAGGCCCTTCTCGGCGAAGACGTCCTTGCGGTACATGAGGAAGGACGACTCGCCGTAGAACGGCAGCGCGTAGAGCCTGCCGTCCTCGCCGGACAGCGACTGCACCATCGGCGTGAGGAGGTCGCTCTTGTCGAAGTCCTTGGCCTTGTCGACGTAGCCGTTCAGGTCGCGCAGCCACCCGTTCTTGTGCCAGATGGGTACCTCGTAGGCGCCGATCGTGGCGACGTCGTACTGGCCGGCGCCGGTCGCGATGTCCTGGGTGGCTTTGTCGCGCAGCTCATTCTCGGGGAGGACCGTGAAGTTCACCTTGATGCCGGTGTCCTTCGTGAAGGTGCTCTTCGTCAGCTTTGCGATGTCCTCCATCTGGGGGTTGCCGACCATCAGCACATTGATGCTCTTCCCGCCCTCCGGGGACGCGCCTGTTCCGGCTCCGGAACAGGCGGTGGCGAGCAGGGCGATGGCGGTGGCGCCGGCGAGGAGGACGTATCTGGTCGATCTGGTCGATTGCATGACAGGGGGCCTCTCGTGCGGGTGGGGCGGGGAAACGGCCTGGGGGCCCAGGGCCCACGGCGGCGCCGCTCGTGGGTACAGCTGCTCAGCGGGGTGGAATCGCGCGGGAACCTCGACTGGGGCAGGGCCGAGGAAGGGGGGTGTGGATGCCTCCCTGGGGTGGTGGGCACGGCATCTATGGCGGAATTAATATCAGGTCTCTGCTCTGTTGTTAACACATCTTGCGAGAAATTCTCTTTGGATCTCTCGTCAAGGAATCCCGCACGGGTGCCGGACCAAAACACACGGACCGGCCGGCCGGCTGCCCCCGGGGAGGCAGTGCCGGCTCCGGCGTCAGTCGGCTCGTGGGTGAGTGGTCGTGACGGCCAGGCAGGCCAGGACCCAGGTGCCGTGGTCGTCGCAGTGCAGGTCAACCCTGCTGGAGAGGGCGTGGACGAGGGTGAGGCCGCGGCCGTGCTCGTCCGGATCGTCCGGTGCGGAGGGCTCGCGGGGCGGGGCGGGGTCGCCGTGATCGCCCACCGTGATACGCAGCATGCCCGGACCCAGGATCAGGCACAGCGACATGTCGCTCCGCCCGTGCAGGGCGGCGTTCGCGGCGAGCTCTCCCACGATCAGGACGGCCGCGTCCCGCTCCTCGTCCGGCAGGTGCCAGCGGCTGAGCAGATCGGCGGCGATGCGGCGAAGGCAGCCGACCAGGGCCTCCTGTGCCGGAAGCGTGAACTGGGCCTTCGGGGAACGGCGCGGGGCCGGGGCCCTCGGGCCCGGGAACGTGACGTCGGTCCACGGCGCGAGGGGCGAAGGTCCGGGGAGTATCGAGGGGGCGATGTCGGGGGGCATGGCGGTAGCTTTCGGGCTTGCGGGCGGAGCCGGTGCCACGTCGCGTGGCGGGTGACCGAGCCGCAGAGAGCGGGGAGGCCGCAGGGTTTGCCTTGAGGCTTGTCTACGCTCGCACGCGTCCATTTGCAATAGATTCTGGGAGAAAATCTCAGAAAGTGCGATAAGTGATTACGGTACATCGCATGCATCGAGGTATCGGCGCCGGCTGGCAGTGACGCTCACTCCGCCGTCCCGGGCGCCTCCAGGCGGGCCCAGATCGGCCCGAGAGCGTGTAGCGCCTCCTGGTACACCTGGTACGCCTCCTCCAGCACCGCGACCCGATCGGCACCCGGTTCATGGTGCCGGAGGACGGAAGTGCCGGCGCGCGGATCCTCCACGCCGTCGAGCAGCCCGACGGCGGTGGCCGCGAGCAGGGCCGCTCCCCGGGCGGCACTCTCCTCGACATCCGTCACCACGACCGGCCGCTGGAGCGCGTCGGCGAACATCTGGCTCCAGACTTCACTGCGCGCCGCGCCGCCGGTCAGCCGGGCCGGCCCGGTGATGCGCAGCCTCGAACAGAGCGCGTCGACGTGCCATCGGTGGTTGAGGGCGACGCCTTCCATCAGAGCCCGCAGCAGATCACCCCGTTCATGCCAGCCGCGCAGGCCGAGGAACGTCCCGGAAGCGGGCTGCCGATGCGGGGATCCGTAGACAAACGGGTGGAACAACACTTCCGACCGGCCCGCCAGATGCGCCGCGGCTTCCTGGTCGATCAGGTCGTAGACGTCGTCACGATGCCCGGCCGGTGCGCCCATGACCCGCAGGAGCCACTCCAGGTTCGCCACGGACGCGGGAGAGGTGGACATGATCATCCACCATCCCTGGCGGACGAACCTGCGGACCTGCCACCGGGGATCGATGACAGGGCGGTCACTGATCACCTGATTGATGCTGAACGACCCCGCGACCAGGCAGAGTTCACCCGGGCCCATACCGCCGATCCCGAGCGCGGCCGCGTCGACGTCGTGTGCGCCCGTGACCACGGGTGTACCGGCAGTGAGCCCGGTGGCCGCCGCGGCCGCGGGGGTGACTGTTCCGCACACCGCGTCGCAGGCCAGTACGGGCGGCAGCTTGGGAGCGAGCCCGCCGAGCCCGTAGAGGTCGAGCAGTTCCTGTGAGTAGCCGCCCTGATGCAGGTCGGTGAAGGAAGCGCTGGAGTCCGTGGGGTCAGTGGCCACCACACCCGTCAGATTCAGCCGCAGCCAGTCCTTGCAGGACAGCAGCCAGCGGGCACGCTCCAGCACGCCCGGCTCGTGGTGTTCGAGCCAGGCCAGCAGGGCGGCCGGGGAACCTGCGAACGGAACGGTGCCCGACAGCGTGAGGGCACGCGTCCAGACCGGTGTGTCCCGCCATGCGGCCAGCACCGGTTCGGCACGCGTGTCCATCGCGACGATCGCGGCCCGCACCGGTCGTCCCCACTCATCGACGGCGTAGAGGCCGTCACCGTGTCCGGTCAGCCCCACCGAGGTGACGGCCCGCCCCTCCGGGCCCGCCGCGGCGAGGCAGCTCCTGATGGCCCCGTGCGCGGTCCGCCACACGTCGTCCATATTCCGCTCGACCCAGCGGGGGCGCGGGGTGCTCAGCGGCACCGTACCGATGCCCCGCGCCACCTGCCGGCCGGTCGCATCGAACAGCACCGCCTTCGTCGCGGTATGTCCCGCATCGACGCCGAGCACCAGATCACGCGGCAACGCTCACACCCACCCCAGCTCACGGGCGTTGACCGCGGCCGCGCATCGGCCGGTCGCAGCCAGTTCGGCGACGGCCTCGGCGACGAGTCGCGCCGAGCGCACCGTCGTGGTCGTGGTGTCACCGGCGTAGTGGGTGGTGAGCGTGACGTTGTCCAGCCCGCGCCAGGGGCTGTCCGACGGGAGGGGTTCCTGGTCGTGCACGTCGAGCCCGGCGCCGGCGATACGGTGGGTCACCAGGGCGTCGTACAGAGCGCCGGTGTCGACCAGACGGCTGCGCGCGGTGTTGACGAAGTAGGCGGTCGGCTTCATCAGGGCGAAGTGCCGCACACCGATGAACCGCTCGGTCTCCGCCGTCAGGCGGGCGAAGAGCTGCACGACGTCGGACTCGCGGAAGACCGTGTCCAGACTGTCGACGCGCACGACCGAGTGCCGCGCCAGAACCTCGTCGGGCACGTAGGGGTCGTAGGCGAGCAGACGCGAACCGACACCACCCAACCATGCAGCGAACGCCCGCCCCACATGACCGAACCCGACCATGCCGATGGTGCTTTCGCCGATCTCGCGGCCGGGACCACTGAAGTCCTTCCGCCACCCACCGGCCTTCACCGCGGCATCCGCACGGACGATGTCCCGCGCTTCCGCGAGCATCAGACCGATGGCGAGCTCGGCCACAGCCGAGGCATTGCGGCCGAAGACCGGTACGACGGCCACGTCGCGGGCGGAGGCAGCGGCGACATCGACGTTCTCCAGCCCCGCACGCGCCACGCAGACGGCCCGCAGCTCCCGGGCGGCCCGGAGCACCGCAGCGGGAACCGGGGCGAAGTGCACGGCCAGCACCTCGGCCCCGCCCACTGCCGCCACGATCTCGTCGGGCACCGCCACGGCCTCGGGTCCCTTCCGTTCCATGGCCTGCTGAGCCGCGTGCTGTTCCGCCTTGGTTCCGGACCAATCGACGCTGTGGACAGGCCCGAAGCGCGGACCACAGCCCGCTGCCAGGGCGTCGACGTAGTACTCGGCAGGGATGAAGCGGTCACCGACAATCAGCACGCGCAATGAGATCTCCGCTCGTCCTGGCGGCATCGTGCCGGGGTCCGCGCCCCGCACATCCGCGCCCGGCGTGATCGTGTCCCTCACGCGATCGTCCCACTTTCCCCGAGGGCACGCCCGGCGTCGGCGCACGGCGGCGGGCACCTGAAGGCGGGAGGCGTCTATGGGGTCTGTGCGAATCGTGTGAGATCTGGTGACACGACGAAGCCCCGTCCGAATTCGCCTTCCTCCGGCGGGCTTCTTGCATCGGTGGTCATGACGGCCTGCGGTGGGTGTCTTGGGTTCCGCTTTCAGTTCCTTGATAGTCCCAGCGGCAGGTCTTCGCTTCATCTCCTTCGCGAAACAGGCCGCTGCCCGGCGCAGGATCTCGCGCGCGAGCGACCACTCCTTCTCGGCTGTGAGCAGCTGGGTGTTCTCGGTCCGCAGCCGGGCCAGCTCCGCCCCGGTGTCCTGCGGTCCGGGCCTCGCGGGGCCCTGCCTCTTCGGCTTCCATTGGTACCGGGTTACGGGCAGTGCGGCCTGGTGTTTGGATGCTCGGCGTGACTTCTGTGGATCTCGATGATCGCCGTGAGCGGGCGCTGTTGGACCAACTTGAGTGGTACTGCACGGCGTGCCGCGGTGACCGTCCCGGCCGGGGGACTTGGCAGTCGACGCATCCATACGGTTGGGTGCATGCCAAATGATCTGTTGGGCAGAGGGGTTGACGGTGTTCAGGGTGGCACGGGGGATTGTGGTCGGGGCTGCGATGGTAGCGGCGCTCACGGCGTGCGGAGGTGCCGACGGCGGGAGCCCGGGGGCCACCGATGGCGCGGACGGCGCGGGTGCTGTCACCGGTGGCGGCGGGCAGCCGAAGGTGCCGGTCGTGCTGACCGAGGACCAGGTTCGCAGGGCCCTGGTGGACACGGGCAGTGCCCCTCAGGCCTGGGAGGGATTCGGCGTCAGCATCCCTGAACATACCGAGTCCGTGAAGACCTGCCAGGACGACACGGGGACGAAGTGCGGCGGCTTCACAGCCCTCGGCACGTCGCACATCGATCAGGCAGCGGGCGAGGGCCAGGTCATCTTCACCATCTACGCCTTCCGCACCCCGGACGATGTGAAGTTCGCGATGAAGAGCCTGGCGGCCAAGGAGCGCCGTAAATCCGGCGCCGGGGCGAAGCCGCTAAAGGTCTCGGCGGGCGCGGATGAGACCGATGCCTTCACCGGACGGAACACCGAGATCTTTATGCGCCTCGGAGGGTCCCTGATCCGTGTGGCGAGCGAGGGCCTTCGGGAAGGCCAGCCCTACGCCGATTTCGCCAGGCTTCAAATCGATCGGATCAAGCAGACGGCCGAGGGCAAGAACCCCGACCTCTGAGTCCGGCAAGGCACCGGCGGCGAAAGTCGGCGTCTACCCTCCAGGCGCCCTGTACTTCGCCCAGCGCGTGTTTTCAGAGCACATCAACGCACCCCCGACTTCGACGGGGGTGCGTTGGGGGGCACCGTGCTGTCCGGCCTGTGGTGCGGGAGTGGCCACGGTCCGGCCGGTAACGGTCATCCACGTCGTACCAGAGCGGCACGGAGAGCCGTCGGCATCGGCCATGGCACCGGACCGGCCGTGGCCGATGCGGCAGGCGCTTCGGCCACGGCCACGGTGCCGAGAGCGCGTCCGTACGGGGTCGGCCGGACCGAGGCGCTGGTGGATACAGCGGACGCCGTTCACACGGCCTGCTTCGGCCGTACCGATCCGCTGTGGAAGCGGACTTACGGCTTGGTGCGCGATTGAGATTCGGGCGTGGGGCCTGGTGGTTCGGCTGGTGGGTGATCAGCAGGCAGTCTGCCGGGCGAGCACGATCTCTGTACTCGCCCGTCGGACTGTGGCCCGACGGGCGGCGCGGTCGGAGACCAAGCCGGCGACGGCGCGGTGGGTCTCGGCATAGTGCTCGCGTCGGCCGATGTACCGCTGGAGCGGTCGCCACTGCTTGTGCTCGGTGTTCGCGTGCTCCACGCAGATCCGCCGCGAGGATTGTCGCCGTCGAGCCTCGCGCCATGCGAGTTTCTCGCCTTCGGGAACGTCCTCCATAGGCTTGTGTGGCGGCGCGCTGACCTGATCGGGGAACTCGTTGGCGAGACCTCGGTAGCCCTCGTCGACGTCGACCGTGACGTCCGGATGGAGGCGGAGCTGTTCGGCGATGCCCTCGGTGCGCAGGGCGGTCTGGTCGTGCATCCGGCCGGGACGGTCGGCACCTGACCACAGAGTCCGGCCCTGGCCGTCGCTGATCGTGGTCGTCTTGACCGTGTTTTGTCTGCGCTCGCCGGACACGAAGACCCGGCGCCCGGGTCGGTGCGCGGCTGGTCGACGGACCTGAACCTCGGTCCCGTCGATCCGCAGCCGGACGCCCTCCGCGGCGGCGTAGCCGAACACGTCCGCCAACGTCCGAAGCCGCACCCCCGGCCGATCGGGGACGGCGAAGCCGCGGGTGGCCAGCAACGGCCTGATCTCGTGCACCGCACGGGTGACAGTGGTCCGGTCCACTCCATAAAGCTCGGCGAGGGCCACGTGCGGGAGCTGAAAGCGCAGAACGACCAACGTGACCAGCACACGGTCGGTGAACACCAGCCGGTGCTGCGGACCGGCACCGGGTGCCCGCCGCCGTTGCCCACCACGCCGGTCGTGCCGCGCGGAGTCGCAGCGCGCGGTCCACGGAGCGGCCAACTCCTTTACCAAATCGACGAGATGGGCGCGGGAGAGGCCGCCGCAGGCAGGATGGGACAAGGCCGCACGGGCCCAGGCGGATGTCACAATCCGCTCAACCCGCGCGGCCGTTGTCACGTCACAGCTGACAGCGCCTCTGGTAGCGGACTCGCTACTCGGCAGGCCCACCGATCAATGCGGTCGCGATACGCCGGAAGCCGAGTCGGACATAGAGCCGGGCGACGTCCTCGTCGCCTGCAGACAAGAAGACGGTTTCCACGCCTCGTGATCGCGCGTCGGCCACAAGCGCCGCAGTGACCGCGAGCCCAAGGCCACGACGGCGAGGGGTGGGCAGCGTCCCGACACCGACGATCTCACTGACGGCCCCGACTGGCTGATGCTGGCCCGCGCACAGCGCCGTCCCGTCCTCCACCGCTGCGGCAACCACAGTCAGACCTGCCCGGATGCGTGCAACCACGCGATCCACCGACCCGTCGCCGGATCGGTCCCGCACCGTTTCTGCCAATTCCGCCGCGCCCGCCGAGCCGATACGGGTTCCGGGCTCCGCGAAGGCGAGGTGCGGCACAGCCAGCGCGCTTGGCAACGCCGGATTGTCCGGGTCCAAGGTCCTCGCCGACAGGTCCTCGGACATCTCGTCCACAGCGGGCGCCGACGAGCCCGGGTCGAGCACCATCAAGGGGTGCTCGTGAACCGCGAGCCCTGACTCCTCGACCGCGGCAGGCAGCGCAGGCGTGGTCTCGGCTACCCACTCGAAACTCTCCGGGATTTCGAGCTCACGCTGCCGGACACGCACTCGAGCCACGTCGGCGACACTCACCGCACCCGACCATCCCCGAGCCGGACGTGCCTGGAACGGCCAACCTTGCCCTTCCCGGACGAACAAGGTCAGCGGCCCGAAATCTTCAACGCGAGCACCATGGCGCGGCACCGCGTCGTAGTACCGCTCAAGTTGGTCCAACAGCGCCCGCTCACGGCGATCATCGAGATCCACAGAAGTCACGCCGAGCATCCCAACACCAGGCCGCCAAGCGCTACCACCTCGTTTCTCAGATACAGCCAGTGTTATCGCGCACCAAGTCGTAAGTTTTACCCCTTGCCAAGACATCCGTATGGCCCTCGGCATGAGTACCGAAATACGGGGATTAGCGGGTCAGGATGCGGAGTGCTTCCTGGGAGGGCGATCCCTCCTCGGCCGTGTGGACGATCAGGGCGAGGTCGGGGTGGCCGGGCAGCCGGAGGGTCTCGTAGGTCAATTCGAGCTCGCCCACCAGGGGATGCCGGTACCGGTAACTACCGTGCTCCCGGGCCTTGATGTCGTGCTCCGCCCAGATCTGGCCGAACTCGGGGCTTACGGCCGACAGTTCCTCGATCAGGGCCTGGGCGGCAGGAGGGCCGGGCGGGCGCGCAATGTCCAGCCGGAGGAAGGCCACCACGTCGCGAGCCCGCGCCCACCAGTCGACGTACAGGTCGCGCACGTCGTCGTCGAGGAAGACCAGCCTGGCCATGTTGCGCTCTGCGGCGGGAAGTTCGCCGAAGTCGGTGATGAGCGCAGCGGCCGGCCGGTTCCAGGCCCGCACGTCGGTCCTGTGGTCGACCACGTAGGCAGGGGCGTCGCTGATCGCGGAGAGCAGGCTGTGTATGCCCGGGCGCAGCGGCGGGCTGCCGGTGGGTTCCTCGGCGGCAGCCGGGACGGGGCGCGCCAGCAGGTGCAGATGCTCCCGTTCGGCCGGGTTCAGGCGCAGGGCCTTGGCCACCGCGTCCAGGACCTCCCCCGAGAACTGCAGGTTCCGGCCCTGCTCCAGGCGTACGTAGTGGTCGACGCTGACCCCGGCCAGCTGCGCCAGCTCCTCGCGGCGCAACCCGGGGACCCGGCGCTGCCGTCCGTAGGAGGTCAGGCCGAACTCCTCGGGGCGAAGCCGGGCGCGGCGCGATCGGAGGAATTCACCCAGCTCGGCGCGTCGGTCGAAGATCATGTGCCCCATTATTTTCTGGTTTCAGGTGTGCCTGGTCATGACGTGCCTAGGCAGCGCCGGGCACTGCCTGACCTCGCGTGGAACGCCGAGAGTTGAATCCGCCGGAACGGTTCCGGCATTCCGATTCACGGGAGCGCATCACTTATGACTGTCATGCTTGGCCGTACCGGCATGGAGATTACCCGGTTGGGCTTCGGTTCCTGGGCCGTGTCGGGCTCGGGCTGGACCTTCAGCTGGGGCGCCACGGACGACGCCGAGTCGGTCGCCGCGATCCGCCACGCGCTGGACGCGGGCGTCAACTGGATCGACACCGCCGCGGTGTACGGCCTGGGCCATTCGGAGGAACTGGTGGGCAAGGCCATCGCCGACCTGCCGCAGGCCGATCGCCCGTACATCTTCACCAAGGTCGGCCTGGTCTGGGACCCGGACAATCCGTCGGCCGCGCCTCGGCGGATCATGAAGCCGGCCAGCGTCCGCCGCGAGCTCGATGACTCGCTGCGGCGGCTGGGCGTCGACCACATCGACCTGTACCAGGTGCACTATCCCGACACCGGTGAATCGCTGGAGTACGCCGGTGGCGGTTTCGGAGCGGTGTCGCCCAACGCCACGCCGCTGGAGGAGTACTGGCAGGTCATGGCCGACCTGAAGGCCGAAGGCAAGGTACGGGCGATCGGGCTGTCCAATCACACGCCCGACCTGCTCCAGGCGGCCGAGCAGATCGCCCACGTCGACGTCATCCAGCCGCCGTTCTCGGCGATCAACCGGTCGTCCGCCGCTGAGATCGCTTGGGCACGCGCACACGAGACCGGCGTGATCGTCTACTCGCCGCTGCAATCCGGCCTGCTCACCGGGGCCTTCTCCGCCGAGCGCGTGGCCGGCCTGCCCGCCGAGGATTGGCGGACCGCCCACCACGACTTCACGACCGGCCTGACCGCCAACCTCCAGCTCGCCGAGGCGCTGCGGCCGATCGCTGAACGCCATGGGCGCACCGTGGCCGAGGTGGCCATCGCCTGGGTGCTCGCCTGGCCCGGCATCACCGGAGCGATCGTGGGCGCGCGCAAGGCCGCCCAGGTGGACGGCTGGATCGGAGCGGGCTCGCTGGAGCTGACCCCTGCTGACATCGAGGAGATCGCCACCGCGATCACAGTCTCCGGCGCGGGCAGTGGCCCCGCCCGCCACTCTTGAAGGCGACCCCGGGCCATGTCCCTCTTCGTCTGTCTTTGCAGCCCCGCGGCCGATCCCGGCGGCACTGCGGCCACTGGAGACAACGGGCACCTGGCGTGGCTGGAGCAGGCTGCCTGGCGGCTTGCCTCCTGCTGGCCTTGTGGATGTGGGTCCACGGCATCGCGCTGGTACCCGCTTCTCATCGGGAGCGAAGACGGGGGCGTCGCGGCGTTGGTGGAGCGAGGGGGCCGGGTGCGCTCCGCATGGTGTGAGGGGCGTGGCCGCGCCGGTGCCGGTGGGCGGCTTTGGGGTGTTATTCATGGCCGAGTCGGCGAGCCAGAACCTGCGTGGCCGGTCGCTGACCTGCTCGGCGACTCTCAGACTGACGAGCCTGCTGGGGTGTTGGCGATGGTGCCTGAGGACCTATCAATGAAGCGGTTTATCCGGGTGGCGGTGAATGACTCGTCGGGGTGTGCCTGGAGGTGGTCAATGACCATGTGCCGGAGCGTTCGGCGCGAGCGGCCTTCCACGCTTGGCGCGGGTACGCCGGTTCCGTCGGCCGCCCCCAGTAGGTCGCTGACTGTGGGAGCGTGCTGGTCCGCGTCCGGTGGTCGGGGCCGAGGCGCTGTCGTTCGCCGGGGCCGCTGGTGTTCCCGAGGGCCGATCGTGATGTCGACCTTTGTGATCCGTTGTGGTCGGTCAGAGTCAATTCAGGGTGTTGAGCTGGGATTGAGAATGCTCTGCGGGCTTGGGTGAGGGGCCGTGAATTCCGGGAGGATTGGTGGGTGCTGTCCCGGGCCGGGGTCTGACTCATGAGAACTCTGACCGCGGTGTCTTACTCACGCTGTGTCGACCGCTGACCGGGGCTGGTGTGTTGCTGGCACCGGGCCGGCCGGGTGTGTCCCGATAGGGGCCTGCCGACCAAATAGGCGTTGTCACAGTTCTGACCGTCCGGGCGGTTCGGCGCCGGCTACGGGATGCGCCATCGGGTCGGAAGGTGAACGAACATGACCGATACGTCCTTAACCCGCGTACTCGCCGACGCCGGCCGACGGGGGAGGTGGTCCTTGGCGTGGACACGCACCGGGACGCTCATGTGGCTGCCGTGCTCTCCCTGGTGGGGGCGGTGATCGGTACCGAAGAGTTCCCGGCCACCGCGGCCGGATACCGCGAACTACTCAAGTGGGCCAGAGGGATGGGCACGGTGCGGCGGGCCGGGGTGGAGGGGACGGGCTCCTTCGGGGCGGCCCTGTCCCGCTACCTGCTGGCCCAGGGCGTGGAAGTGTTCGATGTGAACCGGCCCGACCGGACCGACCGCCGTCAGCGCGGCAAATCGGATCCGCTCTGCCCAGAACGCGGCCCGGGCGGTGCTGAGCGGGCGGGCACGCGCCCGGGCCAAGTCCGGCGACGGACCAGTGCAGATCGCCCGGATGTACAGACTCACCAAAGGTTCGGCGGTCAAGGCCCGCACCCAGGCGATCAATCAGCTTAAGGCCGTCCTCGTTGCCGCCGACCCGAATCTGCGGGAAGAGCTGGCCGGGCTGGGCAACCCGGAACTCTTCCGTACCTGCGCACGGTTCGCCGACGACTGCAAGAACGACGAGGGCGGTGAAGAGGCGGTGCTGAAGGCCACCCGTATGACCCTGTGTCTGCTGGCTCACCGAATCGAGCAGCTTACCGAGCAGATCCAGGATCTGGAACGCCGCCTGGCTCTGTTTGCGGAACGCCACGCGCCGCAGTTGCTCACTATGGTGGGCATCGGTCCGGACACGGCCGTCACTTTGCTGATCACGATGGGGGACAACCCGGAACGTCTGCACAGTGAGGCGTCCTTCGCCGCGCTGTGCGGGGTCAGCCCCGTAGAACGCTCCTCGGGCACTCGGCAGTACCGTCGCCTCAACCGCGGCGGCGACCGGCAGGCCAACGCCGCCCTCCACCGGATCGTGCAGACCCGCCTGCGCTTCGACCCACGCACCCAGAACTACTACGAACGCCGCACCAAGGAGGGCAAAACCCGGCGCGAAATCGTCCGATGCCTCAAACGCTACGCCGCCCGCGAGGTGTTCCACCTGGTCAGGCCCGTACAGACACGTTCCCCGTCATAGGGGCAGTTGTGAGACGAGAAGCCCCGCCGGAATGCTCCGGCGGGGCTTCTCCGCGCGGCGAACTAGACGATGCAGTGTCAGGCTCTGGCACTGTTGTACTCCGGCTCTCCGCCTTCGATCACACGGAGCAGGAACGCGGTGACGACACGTGTGCTACGGCAGATACGCAGCACACGGCATGAGAACTCCTCGCGACGGTCCAGGGTCGTACCCCTTCGCACGCGAGAACCCCAACGCGCTGGAAGCATCCTCCAAGCTCCCGGTTTTGTCCGAGGTGGCGTGGACGTAGGGCTATACCGGGCGCCCATCTCCGCGTGCGCGGAGCGGACTCACCAAGTTCGGCCCGGTATCGCATCTGAAGCGGAACATCTCCGCGTGCGCGGAGATGTTCCGAGCCTGTGGCTGCTCCCGGAGGACCACGAGACGCTCCGGACCGCGCAGCGCCATGCGGGCGACTCCGACCTGGCCGCTCTGCTTCATCGCGTCCCGCGACAAGCGGTACGGGTGGGCGCCGGCTCCCTCGACGCCCAGGAAGTAACGACCTGTCCAATGCGATGGGGTCGCTCTGGTCGGACGGCAGGAAGCCGAGCACCTCGATCGTCTTCACGCCGGGAAGGGGCAGATCCGCGAGATCGCTGGCGTTCAGCACGACGGTGCGGCTCATTCGGAGCCTCGTAGCGCGAGCGACTTCCTCGTATGGCACCTCGCCGCCTTCAGCGTCGTGGATGCGCCGTTGCCGGATTCTGGCCCCCTCGACGGCATGTACGAGATGAACCGGGTCTGGGCGGCCAACTCGTGCAGTTGGGTCACGAAGTGTTCCTCCCGTCGCAGCTGACAAGGTGACCTGGGGTTTTCGGAGCCGACGAGGTCAGCCGGGGAGGGGGATGAACAGCAGGATGTTGTGGGCGGTGGCGGCGTTGTAGCAGGAGCTGCCGGGGAAGGTGGCGGTGTAGAAGGGGGTGGCGACGGCGAAGACGGGGACGACGGCGTTGTGGAGGGTGGCGGTGCCATTGGCGTCGGTGACGGCGGTGCCGAGGTTGACCGGGCCGAAGAGCGTGGTGGCGGTGAAGGTCACCGGCTGACCGGCCACCGGCATCCCCGAGGTGGTCGTCAGGGTGGCGCTGAGGGTGGGGATGTAGAACTCGGGCAACGGGGTCAGCCGGAGCCGGATCGTGCCTGGCTGCGCGGTCAGCGTGGTGGGGGTGGGGTTCACGGTGACGGGGGTGCCGGCGGTGGAGCCGGTGAAGCAGCTGTCACCGCTATAGGTGGCGGTGAGGGTGCCGGAGGTCAGGGCGGTGGTGGTGAAGCAGGCCTGCCCCGATGCGTTGACGGCGACCATCTGGGTCTGGCCGTTGGGGAGGGTGAAGGCGACCGCGCCGGTCGGCACGGAGGTGGTGGCTGGCGCCGGGGTGATGGTGGCGCATACGGTCACGCTCTGCCCGCAGGTCGAGGGGTTCGGCGTCACCGACAGCGCCGTCGTCGTGGGGTTGGGGCTCACGGTGACGGGGGTGGGGTTGCCGTTCACGGTCGCGGTGAACGTACCGGCGGTGTAAGCGTGGGTGGTCTGCCCGCTCCCGGTGACGTCCAGGGGGACGGTGACCGTGGGGCTGGCGTCCCCGAAGTTCACCACCGCTGTCCCGTTCGGAGTCCCCCCGGAAATGTTGAACGTCACCGGTTGCCCGCACACCGGCGACGCCGGCGAGGTCGTCACCGTCAACGGCGAAATCTCCGTCACGTTGGCCGAATTGGCATTGGTGACGTAGACATTGCTGTTCGCTGCCGCCGCCACCGAGAACGGGAACGCGCCGACGGGGACGGTTGCCAGGACCGTGTTCGTGCTGCTGCTGATCACCGTCACGTTGTTGGAACTGCTGTTGCCGACGTAGACGTTGCCGGTCGGCGCCACCGCCACCCCGAACGGGCCCCCGCCGGTGGGGACGGTTGCCAGGACCGTGTTCGTGGCGCTGTCGATCACCGTCACGTTGTTGGAAACGGTGTTGGTGACGTAGACGTTGCCGTTCGGTGCCACCGCGATCACTCCCGGGACCGTGCCGGCGGGGACGGTGGCCAGGACGGTGTTCGTGGTGCTGTCGATCACCGTCACGTTGTTCGAGGTCTGGTTGGCGATGTAGACGTTGCCGTTCGGCGCCACCGCCGCCGCGCCCGGGAACCCACCGGTGGGGAGGGTGGTCAGGACGGTGTTCGTGGCGCTGCTGATCACCGTCACGGTGTTCGCGTTCCGGTTCGCGACGTAGACGTTGCCGTTCGCAGCCACCGCCACCGCGTCCGGGACCGCGCCGACGGGGACGGTGGCCAGGACGGTGTTCGTGGCGCTGCTGATCACCGTCACGTTGTTCGAAGTGCTGTTGGCGACGTAGACGTTGCCGTTCGGCGCCACCGCCAGTGCGAACGGGCCCCCGCCGGTGGGGACGGTGGCCAGGACGGTGTTCGTGGTGCTGCTGATCACCGTCACGTTGTTCGAGCTCTGGTTGGTGACGTAGACGTTGCCGTTCGGCGCCACCGCGATCATGGCCGGGTTCGAACCGGTGGGGACGGTGGCCAGGACGGTGTTCGTGGTGCTGCTGATCACCGTCACGTTGTTGGAATTGGCGTTGCCGACGTAGACGTTGCCGTTCGGCGCCACCGTCACCGCCAGCGGGCTCGTGCCCGCCGGGATCGTCACCGTGGAGAACGCCGCACTGAAGGGCGCGACTGCAAGCCCCCGTACCGCGGCCACCTCGGATCCACCGGCCGGTACAACCGGCCGAACCCCGCCGGCTACCGCCGGAGCTCCCCACCAACCCGTAATCGGTTCCATGACAAACCTCTCTCAGCTGAGAGGGCCGCCCAAGAACTCCCACCGGGGCCCGCGTCGCACGGCGTCGGCACACGCGAACCGGATCACCGCTTGCACACCGGGACAGAAAGAGGGCACGCCGACATGTACCACGCACCCGCGCACCACAGGGGTTGCCCATCTCTCCCCGGAGAGATGGGCAACCCACCGGAAAACGGTCCCCACCATTAACCCGAAATAGCCAATAGAGCACCACCGCATTGACTCGAATATCACCCGGACAGACCAATACGCAGCCCAACCCGGGCACGCCGTACGAGACGACGAACTGCCGAAGAACGACGAGGACGGTGAAGAGACGGTGCTGCACGCCACCCGCATGACCCTGGGTCTGCTGACCCAGCGAATCGGGCAGCTTACCGACCAGATCCAGGACCTGGAAGGCCGCCTGGCCCGGCTCGTGGAACGCCACGCCCCGCAGCTGCTCAATGTGGTGGGCATCGGGCCGGACACGGCCGTCACTTTGCTGATCACGATGGAGGCCAACCCGGAGCGCCTGCACAGTGAGGCGTCCTTCGCCGCGCTGTGCGGGGTCAGCCCTGTCGAGCGTTCCTCGGGCAGTCGGCAATACCGTCGCCTCAACCGTGGCGGCGACCGGCAGGGCGGCACACCCTGCAAGGCCGCCTTGATGGGCCAGATGACGCCCGGTCCTGATCACGAGCAAGGCACCCGCGTACGTACCGGCGGATCATGGTGAGCTACGACGAGCCGGGTCACGCGATCGTCTGCGTCATCTCCATGGTGAGGCTCTGACCTGCGCAAACTCTGCTTCGGGCGTGGTCGGCGGCCACACTCCGACGGCTCTTCCTGACCCGGGTGTAAGGATCGCGTCAAAGAGTCGGTAGCGTGGCCGGGTGAGTGAGAAGACCCTGCAGCACCGGATCGACGGCCCCGACGACGCCCCCGTCCTCGTACTGGGCGCCGCGCTCGGGACCACCTGGCACATGTGGGACCGGCAAATCCCCGAGCTGACCCGCCACTGGCGCGTCATCCGTTTCGACCTGCCCGGACACGGTGGGTCCCCCGCCCACGCGGCGTCCTCCATCGCCGAGCTGACCGACCGGCTGATGGCCACCCTCGACGCCCTGGGCGTGGACCGCTTCGGCTACGCCGGCTGCAACATCGGCGGGGCCATCGGCCTCCAGCTCGCGCTCACCCGGCCGCACCAGGTCACCTCGCTGGCCCTGGTCTCCACGTCACCGCGCTACGGCACCGCCGACTCCTGGCGCCAGCGCGGCGTGGTCATCCGCACCAACGGACTCGACCCGATCGCCCGCACCGCGCCCGAGCACTGGTTCACCCAGGGCTTCGCCGGCGCCCAGCCCGCGATCGTCGAATGGGCCGTCCAGATGGTGCGGACCACCGACCCCGGCTGCTACATCGCCGCCTGCGAGGCGCTGGCGGCCTTCGATGTACGGTCCTCGCTCGGCCGGGTCGGTGTGCCCACGCTCGTCGTCGTCGGCTCCGAGGACCAGGTCACCCCGACCACGGACGCGCGCACCCTCGTCGCCGGAATACCCGACGCGAGTCTGGCGCTGGTGCCCGGAACCTCTCACCTCGCACCCGTCGAGCAGCCCTCGGCCGTCACCGAACTCCTCATCCGGCACTTCTCCTCGGCCTGGCACGACAAGCCCGGTCCCGGCGGCCAGACCGCCATCGGTGCGGCCGCCCCCAAGCCGCAGATCGCGCCTTCGCCGTCCCCGTTGGCACCCCCGGCCGCCATAGAGTCCGGCCTCGCCCAGCCGGAGCCGGACCGCGGAGCCACCTACGAAGCGGGCATCAAGGTCCGCCGTGAGGTCCTCGGCGACGCCCATGTCGACCGTGTCGAGGCCGCCGCCGATGACTTCACCGGCGATTTCCACGACTTCCTCACGCGCTACGCCTGGGGCGAGACCTGGACCCGTCCGGGCCTCGACAGACGCACCCGCAGCATCATCACGCTCACCGCGCTGGTCGCCCGCGGCCACCAGGACGAGCTGGCGCTGCACACCCGCGCTGCCCTGCGCAACGGGCTCACCCCCACGGAGATCAAGGAAGTACTGCTGCACACCGCCGTCTACTGCGGCGTCCCGGCAGCGAACTCCGCCTTCGCGGTCGCCCAACGGGTGATCAGGGAGGAGACGACGCCGGAGGCGTGAGGGCCGGGGCGACTGCGGGCGGCATTTGTGGGCGGTTCGCCCGGGTTTCTCGTGTCGTTGCCGCTGTTGCCGCTGTTGCCGCTGTGGGCTTGTGACGCGTCTCCTGGGGGCTTTGACGCGCACCCCTTTGGTTTTTCCCCGCCGCCCACCCCCCTTCGGGGGGTGGGCGGGTGTAGTGACGCGGGTGCCCACCCCTGACGGGGCGGGGGAGGAGGCGGGGAGGCGGCAGGGAGGAGCGGGGGAGGCGGCAGCAGCGGGACGACGCGGGCGCGCCACGGCAAGATGGGCCCATGGAACTCACCAAGAAGACCCACGCCTGCGTCCGGCTGGAGAAGGACGGGCAGACGCTCGTCATCGACCCCGGAGTCTTCAGCGAGGAGGACGCGGCCGTCGGCGCGGACGCGATTCTGGTCACCCATGAGCACATGGACCACTTCAATGTGGACCGGCTGCGGGCAGGCATGGAAGCCAACCCGGGGGCCGGGATCTGGACGCTGGCCAGCGTCGCCGAGCAGCTCTCGGGCGCGTTCCCCGGCCGGGTGCACACCGTCGGCGAGGGGGACACCTTCACCGCGGCCGGCTTCGATGTGGAGGTGCACGGCCAGCTGCACGCCGTCATCCACCCGGACATCCCGCGCATCACCAATGTCGGCTATCTCATCGACGGCGGCACGGTCTTCCACCCGGGCGACGCCCTCACCGTCCCGGAGGGCCGTACGGTCGACACCCTGCTGCTGCCCGTCCACGCGCCGTGGAACAAGGTCGCCGAGATCATCGACTATGTGCGCGAGGTCGCGCCGCAGCGCGCCATCGACATCCACGACAGTCTGCTCCAGGACCACGCCCGCCCGCTCTACGACTCCATGATCGACAAGCTGGGCGGTACCGATCACGGCCGGCTCGCCCCGGGCCACGGCACCGCACTCGGCTGAGGCCTGACTGTCAGTGCCGGGCTGTAGGTTTACAGACATGCGCATCGCGACCTGGAACGTCAATTCGATCACCGCCCGCCTCCCGAGGCTGCTGGCCTGGCTGGAGAGCACCGGCACGGACGTGCTGTGCATCCAGGAGACCAAGTGCACCGCCGAGCAGTTCCCGTACGACGAGCTGCGCGAGCTCGGCTACGAAGCCGCGGTCAACGCCGACGGCAGGTGGAACGGCGTGGCGCTGCTGTCCAAGGTGGGGCTCGACGATGTCGTCATGGGCCTGCCCGGCGGCCCGGACTACGACGGGGTGCAGGAGCCGCGGGCCGTGTCGGCGACCTGCGGCCCGGCCCGGGTCTGGTCGGTGTACGTCCCCAACGGCCGCGAGGTCGGGCATGCGCACTACACCTACAAGCTCGGCTGGTTCGAGGCGTTGAAGACCGCGGTCGCCGAGGACGCGGCGGGCCCCCGCCCGTTCGCGGTCCTCGGCGACTACAACGTCGCACCGGCCGACGAGGACGTCTGGGACCCGTCCGTCTTCGAGGGTGCCACCCACGTCACGCCCGCCGAGCGCGCCGCCCTGACCGCCCTGCGCGAGGCGGGCCTGTCGGACGTCGTGCCGCGCCCCCTCAAGTACGACCGGCCGTACACCTACTGGGACTACCGCCAGCTCGCCTTCCCCAAGAACCGCGGTATGCGCATCGACCTGGTCTACGGCAACGAGCCGTTCGCCAAGGCCGTCTCGGACGCCTATGTGGACCGCGAGGAGCGCAAGGGCAAGGGCGCCTCGGACCACGCCCCGGTCGTGGTGGACCTCGACGTCTAGGGGGCTCCCCCTACGGCGTGCCCTGCCGGGGAACCTGTGGGTCTGCCGGCGGCCGGCCCACGGGACAGGCCCCGGGGCGGGCCTCAGCTCCGCACCGGTACCAGCGCGCGGAGGTCCACCGCGTCGCCGAGCGCCTTCAGGCCCGTGTCGCCGGGGTGGAGGTGGTCGCCGCTGTCGTAGGCGGGCAGCAGCCGTTGGGGCCGCTGCGGATCGCGGAGTACGGCGTCGAAGTCCAGGCTCGCATCGAAGACGGTGCGGGCGTGGTCGCGTACAAAGGCGTTGACGGCCTCCCGGCGGGCCTCCACGGCCGCGGTGCAGTCGGGATAGCCCTCGCAGGGCGCGACGGTGGCCACCACGACCCGCAGCCCCCGCTCGTGGGCCCGCCGTGCGAGGGCCCGCAGCCCGGCGATGACCTCATCGGCCGAGGTCCCCCAGCGCACATCGTTGATGCCCTCGAACACCACCACCGTCCGCGCCGAGGGCTGGGCCAGCACATCCCGCTCCAGCCGGTGCTGGGCGCTCACCCCGCCGGTGTCGGTGCTGACCCCGTCGCCCTGATAGCGGTCGGTGACGATGCGGTTGGCCGAGATGCCCTGGTTGAGCACGCCGTAGCGCGGCAGCGCGTGCTGCGCCTGGAAGCGGCGGGCCAGCACATCGGGCCAGCGCCGGTTGGTGCCGCTCGTCGACTTCACCCCGTCGGTGATCGAGTCGCCCAGGGCCACGACCGAGCCGGGACCGCCCTCGACATCGACACCCGTCAGGAACGGCCAGCTGGTCATCGTCTCCGGGTAGGCCGCGCCCCCGGCGTCCGCGGTGCGGTCCCCGCTGCCCGCGGCGCTCAGATACGACAGCTGGGCCGCCTCCTGGTGCACCGGCGCCGCCGTCACCGTCCCCGGCAGATGGATGCTCACCAGCAGATCGGCGTCGGCGGGGACGGTGAAGCCGACGGGATCGCTGAACGCCTCGGCCCCGGCCGCTATACGGGTCCCGGTGCGCCCCTTGCCGAAGGTCAGGGGGACCGGGGAGCGGTCCGCCGCCGCCCCCGCGCCGCGCACCGCGATGCTGGCCGCCCCGACGTCCACCGGTGTGGCGGCGAAGGTGTTGGCGATCCGGATCCGTGCCCGGGGGCCGCCCGCGCCGCTGTGCACGACCAGCCGCAGCGTACGGTCGGTCCAGGGACCGACGGCCCGGTAGCCCGCCGTGCTCGCCGCCCAACTCCCGGTCCTGCTCCGCCCGGTGTCCCGTACGGACACCGCGAACACATGCAGCGCGCCGGACGCCGCGGACGCCTTGGGCAGCACCACCGAGCTCACTTCCCGCCCCGCTCGCAGCGTCACGGTCACCGCGTACAGCCGCGCCGCCCCGGACGACTGTCCTTCCGGACCGTTGATATGGGGCAGCGCCACGGCTTTGGTGCTCAGCGGCCCCGACCGCCAGTCGGGCGCGGTGAGTTCGTAGGCGCTGTGCGAGCCGTCGCGGTAGTGCACCGTCCCGGTACCGAAGGCCGGGCCGCCCGTCCCGGCGACCAGGAAGGTGAGGGCCTCGCCCCGGCCGCGCACCGCCACCGGCTGGCCGTCCGCCACCACATTGTCCGGGGTCCCCGGTGCCGTGCGCGGCAGACCGAGCCGGGTTCCTTCGAGGGTCAGTACGCTCCCGGGCGACCAGCCTGCCGCCGCCAGGTCCTGCGCGGACAGCGAATGGCCCGCACCGTCGAAGTCGGCTGCCCCGGGACGGGAGTTGTCACTGACCGCCCGGTTGTCGAAGAGCCGCGCCAAGGGCAGCGGGCGGTGCGGCGCGCGTGCCGCGACGGCGGTCGCGGTTCCGGCTCCGGTGGCCGGCAGTGCGGTCGTGGAGAGCAGCACTGTCAGGGCGGTGCCCCATCGTCGTACACGCATCGGTCCGTATCCCTCCGGGTGGCGTCAACGGGCAGGTGTGAGCTGCGTTCCAGGCCGGTCCCGCGAGGGGCGAGAGGTTCCTGGGGATCCAGCAGATCCGATCCGAGCGCCATGAAGGTAGGGAGAGGATGAGGAGGCGTCAAGGTGACGAACGGGGCACGCTTGAGCCGCGCGCCTGTGGCCGCGACCACAGGTCGGGTGGGACCCTGCACACCATGAACATGTCTTTTCTGGACAAGTGGCGCAAGCGTCAGCATGCACACCGGTCCGTGCCGCTCGCGGAGTCGGTGCGCGCCGACCCCGAAAGCGTCGTCGAGCTGCTGTCCGAGTGCGCGCTGCTGCGGGCCCAGGCGGCCACTGCGGGTGTGGAACTGGACGACTCCGAGCGGTCGTTGGAGGCGCTGGACCAGCTTCAGCCCGTATGGCGGGACGACCCGGAGGTGCTGCCCTGGCTCGGCAACGACGCCGGTCTCTACCTCGGCACGGTGCTGGTCCGCACGGTGCGCGGCGCCGTCTGGCACGTCTGGCCGGACGGACAGCCGGTGGTCCGGCTGGAGTCCGGACGGGAGATCGATGTGGTTGCCATGGGCCATGAGTGGGCCGATACCGGAGCGCCCGAGCTGTCGCAGGTCTATGCCGAGGTCTCCGAGACCTGACTCCGCCCGCGGGGAGCGCGGGGGCGACGGTCCGCGGCGGCCTCGCAGCAGGTTCGTCCGTAACTCTGATTTATCCGCCCATCTCTGTGCATACGTGCGTGTCAGCGAAGAGGCGCCCCATTTACCCCGGTAGGTTGCGGGCTCTGCGCTGTACGGATGAGAGTGGGCAGGTCTGCATATGGCCGGTGAGGCGCTGATTGAACTGCGCGGGGTCAACAAGCACTACGGAAAGCTGCATGTCCTCCAGGACATCGAGCTCACCGTGGGCCGCGGGGAGGTGGTGGTGGTCATCGGGCCCTCCGGGTCCGGGAAGTCCACCCTGTGCCGGGCCATCAACCGCCTGGAAACCGTCGAGTCGGGCACCATCGAGCTGGACGGCAGGCCGCTGCCCGAAGAGGGCCGTGCGCTGGCCCAGTTGCGGGCCGATGTCGGCATGGTCTTCCAGTCCTTCAATCTCTTCGCCCACAAGACCGTGCTGGACAATCTGATGCTGGCACCGATGAAGGTCCGGAAGAAGAAGAAGGACGAGGCCGCGCGGCGCGCCCGCGAACTCCTGGAGCGGGTAGGGCTCGCCGACCAGGCGGACAAATATCCGGCGCAGCTCTCCGGCGGCCAGCAGCAGCGCGTCGCCATCGCCCGCGCACTCGCCATGGACCCCAAGGCACTGCTCTTCGACGAGCCGACCTCCGCCCTCGACCCGGAGATGATCAACGAGGTACTGGAAGTCATGCGGCAGCTCGCCCGGGACGGTATGACGATGGTCGTGGTCACCCACGAGATGGGCTTCGCCCGCTCCGCAGCCAACCGTGTGGTGTTCATGGACGACGGCCGCATCGTCGAGGACCGCACCCCCGAGGAATTCTTCACCGCGCCGCGCAGCGAACGGGCGAAGGACTTCCTCTCCAAGATCCTCAAGCACTGAACGGGGGCGTCGTGATGCCGCACAGCCACTCCTCGCCCCTGCGCCGCGCCCTGCTGGTCCTCGTGGCCCTGGTGCTCGCCGTGCTCGCACCGGCCCTCGCCGGCTGCGGCCGGGAAGGGAGCCCGCCCGTCAAGGGCCCCGAGGGCAGCAAACTGCCCCACTACCCGGTCGCCAAGAACTTCTCGCTGCCCGAATCCCCGACCTGGGTGAAGGCCAAGCGCCGCGGCCATCTCGTCATCGGCGTCAAGGAGGACCAGCCCTACCTCGGCGAGAAGGACCCGGCCAGCGGCCTGTACACCGGCTTCGACATCGAGACCGCCAAGATGATGTCCGCCGCCCTCGGCTTCCCGCCCCACACGATCGAGTTCAAGACGATCGCCTCCGCCAACCGCGAGACGGCCCTTCAGAACGGTCAGATCGACCTCTACGTCGGCACCTACACCATCAACGACAAGCGCAAGAAGCTGGTGGGCTTCGCCGGCCCCTACTACATGGCCGGGCAGGCGCTGCTGGTGCGCACCGACGAGAACAACATCAAGGGACCACAGGACCTGGCCGGCAAACGGGTCTGCTCGGCGGCCGGTTCGACCCCCTACCAGCGCATCCAGACCGAGTACCCCAAGGCCGTGCTGGTCGCCTACGACACCTACTCGGTATGTGTCGACAACCTGCTCACCTACCAGGTCGACGCGGTCACCACCGACGACGCGATCCTGCTGGGCTACGCCGCCAAGGTGCCCGACGAGCTGAAGGTGGTCGGCAAGCCCTTCTCCGAGGAGCCGTACGGCATCGGAGTCCCCCGGGGCGACAACGCGCTGCGGTTCGCGCTCGACGACGCCCTTGCCGCGAACGAGAAGAACGGCAACTGGCAGAAGGCGTACGACGCGACGCTCGGCCTGTCCGGAGTGCCCGCCCCCAAGCCGCCCCCGATCGACCGCTACCCGGCGACCTGAGCCGCCAAGGAACGGACCGATGAACGTTCTCCTCGACAACCTCTCCCTCTACGGGGAGGGCCTGCTGGGCACCGTCGAACTCACCGTCTACGCCTCGCTGCTCGCGCTCGTCCTCGGTTTCCTGATGGCCGCGTTCCGGGTGGCGCCGGTCGGCTCACTACGGGCCTTCGGCACGGTCTGGGTGACGGTGCTGCGCAACACGCCGCTGACACTGCTGTTCTTCGCGGTGGTGCTGGGCCTGCCGCGCTTCGGCCTCGTCCTGCCCTTCAAGCTGTTCGCCATCCTCGCGCTCGGCTGCTACACCTCCGCCTTCATCTGCGAGGCGGTGCGCTCCGGCATCAACACCGTGCCGGTCGGGCAGGGCGAGGCGGCCCGCAGTCTGGGCATGACCTTCCCGCAGACCCTCGGCGACATCGTGCTCCCGCAGGCCTTCCGGTCCGTCATCCCGCCCATCGGCTCGACGCTGATCGCGCTCGCCAAGAACTCCGCGATCGCCGGCGCCTTCAGCGTCGTCGAACTGCTCGGGGTCTACAAGCCGCTCAACGAGATGGGCTACAGCATCGTCTGGACCTTCGTCTGGATCGCCGTCGGCTATCTGCTCGTGACCCTGACCATCAGCGCGATCTTCAACGTGCTGGAGAAGCGCCTCGGAGTCGCCCGATGACCACCGCCCTCTACGACGTCCCGGGCCCGCGGACCAGGCAGCGGCACCGGCTCTACGGTGTGGGCTCGACGGTGGTGATCCTCGCTCTGATCGGCTGGATCATCTACCTCCTCCTCGTCAGCGGCCAGTTCGCCGCGGCGAAGTGGACTCCCTTCGCCTACAAGGGAATTCAGGAGCTCCTGCTGCGGGGCCTCGGCAACACCCTGAAGGCCTTCGGTCTCGCGGCCGTGCTGTCACTGGCGCTGGGCGGGGTGCTGGCGACCGGCCGGCTCTCCGAGCACCGGGTCGTGCGCTGGGTGTCCACACTGCTCGTGGAGTTCTTCCGGGCCATGCCCGTACTGGTCATGATCTTCTTCATCTATGTGGCGCTCAAGGCGGAACCCCTGGTCGCGCTGGTCGCGGGGCTGACCCTCTACAACGGCTCGGTGCTCGCCGAGGTCTTCCGTACCGGCGTCAACTCCGTGGACCGGGGCCAGCGGGAGGCCGCCTACGCCCTGGGCATGGGCAAGACCCAGGTGATGACCCATGTCCTGGTGCCGCAGGCGGTCCGGGCGATGCTCCCGGCGATCATCAGCCAGCTGGTGGTCGCCCTGAAGGACACCTCGCTCGGCTTCCTCATCACCTACGAGGAGTTCCTGCACGCCGGCAAGCTGATTGCCTCCAACCTCGACTACGACCTGCCGTTCATCCCCGTCGTCATGATCATCTCGCCGATCTACATCGGGATGTGCATGCTGCTCTCCTGGCTGGCCAACTGGGTCTCCAGGCGCCAGCGGCGCAACCCCAAGGTCGAGGCCGTCGAGGTGGCCGCCCCGGAACCGGGCACCTTGCTGCCGGGGAGCCACAAGCCGCCGGCGTGAGAGCCGGGCGGGAGCCGGGCACCGCACAGGCGGCTTCAGCCCGGCCGGCCTGCGGACGGTGCCTACGCCGGGCGACGGGCCCAGGCGGAGAGGGTCATCTGGGGGATGTCGATGAAGGCCGGGTCCTTGAGGAGGGTGTGGAACTCCGCCAGGTCGGCTTCCGTGACCAGACCGTCGGCGAGGAGAGTGGGTGCGGCCTGGTTGATGAGCGGGAGCCAGCGGTCCTTGTCGAGTCCGCCCATGTAACCGGGGTTCGCGGCGAAGGCGACGTCGGACAGACCGCTGCCGGCCAGGAGGGCGGGCAGGCCCCGGACCCAGGTGAGGTCGGCGCCGTGCTCGTGGTACATGCGCTGGTAGGCGTCGAGGATGCGCCGCATCACGGGGAAGGGGCAGGTGGCACCGGGCAGGTGGTAGGGCTCTTCGATGACGAGCCAGCCACCGGGGGAGAGCCAGCGGCTGACCCGCGCGACCATGTCGTCGCGTGCGGCGAGATGGCAGAACAGGTAGCGCGCGTGGATGAGGTCGAAGCTGCCGGGGGCGTAGTCCTCGTCCGTGATGTCGGCTTCCTGGATCTCCAGGTTCGCGGCACGGCCGGCGTCGAGGTGGCGCGTGTCGAGATCGACGCCGACCACGCGTCCGTCCGGGCACCGTCCCGCGAGCCAGTAGGCGATGGAGCCCGCACCGGCGCCCAGCTCCAGACAGTTCCAGGAGGCTTCGACGGGGAGGCGGTCCAGGACTCCGGTGGTGAACGTGTCGACGCTGCCTTGGATGGACGTCAGGCGGTCCCGCTCACGTTCGGCGTCATTGCTCAACATGCCGCTGGTGTAGGGGGTGCGGGCGGACTGCTGTGTCATGGATTCCTAACTCGTGCGGGAAGGTGACGACTGGGGGGCACGCGGGTCCGGCACCGCGGGACGGGCCTGTGCGGGACCGGCCGGTGCGAGCGGCACGGCGAACGAGCGTACGGCGGGCAGCGCGCGGGCCCGAAGGACGGCAAGCAGGAAGTCGGCCTCACTGCGGAGGCCGTCGTGGGCGGGCCCTCCGGGAGCGAGTTGGTTCGGCCGGGGGGTGGCCGCGGCCTGCTGGGCGTCGAGGGCGGTGCACAGCCAGCAGGCGGTGACCGCCGGCTCGATCTGTTCCCCGGGCAGGTGCTGTGCCCCGATGTGGTGCCGAGCGGCCTCCATCGCCTCGGACGTCACGTAGTCGTGCAGCACGAGCAGGGCGTCGCGGATCTCGATGACCTGGCGGTAGAGCCGGAGGCGGATCGTGCGGGGTCCGCCGAGCACCGCGCGGACGCGAGGGACCGGCTTGTCCAGAGTGACGTACGGAACGGCTTCGGTGACCTCGCGCCACAGAGGGTGCAGGCGCCAGAGGGCGCTCATGTCGCGGGCGGCCCGGTGGATGGTGAGGACCAGGGGCAGACCGACCCCGGCGGTCATCAGCCAGGCCGTGACCCCGATGTTGAGCGGGAACAACGCCCCCAGCCAGGCCGGCCGGGCGAGGAGGAAGGCCAGGACGACACACCAGAACGTGGCGGACGAGGTGAACCCGGCGGCGAGCAGCAGGAGCCCGGTGCGTACGGGCCGGTCGTCGCCGGCCCGGCGCCCGTAGCGTACGCACAGCACGGCGCACGGAATGGTGCCGATGAGGTGGGCCGCGATGAGCAGCCACCAGAACGGGCTGTACCAGGGGACGGCCTGGCTGGTGACGCAGCCGGCATCCGGCGAGACCGTGTAGTTGAGCGCGATCAGCGCGGCGATGGTGAGGACCGTCGGGCCGTAGACGAGCCAGGGGCGGCGCCGGGACATGGCGGCGAGAACGAAGTCGAGGATGAGCGCCGAACTGAGGACGCCCCAGCCGTTCATGAACAGGCCGCAGCTCTCGGCAAACCGGAAGGCATGGTTCAGTGCCGCGGTGACGGGGTCGAGATAGACGGTGATCGACCCGGCGAGACCGATCGCGGACATCAGCAGCATCTTCTGCTGCCGGGAGCGCCGGGCGGTGGGCAGCCGGAGGACGATCACCAGCCACAGGGCCAGTGCGCCGGTGAGCTCGACGCGGGTGCCCAGTTCGTAGAGGGAGTGTATGTCCACGGACCTACCTGCGGATTCCTAGGGCGACTTCGAGCGTGCCGCGTACCCCTGGGGATGACGAAGGGGGCAGCATACCCGCGGCCGAGTGGATGAGGCTGGCGACGAGTTCGGCCTCCTGTTCCTGCTCGGAGGTGTAGCTGGTGCGGCCCAGCAGTCGGCTGACCACGTCGGGGCGGAGGCCGGGCAGCAGCGTGGCCAGCGCGCTGCGGTTCTCGTCCTGGCTGGTGCCGTGATCCCACAGGATGTGACCGATCTCGTGGAGAACGATGTGCTCCTGGTGGAACCTGGTGGTCTTCTCCTCGACGAAGATGTGGTCGCAGGATTCGGTGGCGATCCACAGGCCGCAGGCGTTCACGGCGGAGCCGATCGCCAGGGTGTGGATCCGGATGGGCCGGCCCCGCCGGGCCGACAGCTCGCGGACGAGGGCTTCGACGGAGAAGGGACTGGGCAAGTCGAGCGCGCTGACGAGCGCCTGGCACCGCTTGCGGACCTGCCGTGTGGTCATGGTGTCACCTTGTTTCCGGCGCCTGGGTCGGCTGTACATCGCTCCCCACCAGTCTGGCGCAGCGCGATGCGCACAGTGAGGCCGCACGCTGCCAAGGACTGTGACGGCAGCCATCGTCGCCGTTACGCGAGGCGATCTCAAGAGGGGACCGAGGAGCAGGCTGTCGGCTCGTCTTCTGCTCTCTCCCCGGCCTGCCTCGACACCACGGCATGAACCACCCGGCCGAACACCACAGTGGAGTCCCCGGTCCCGAGGGGGGAGTGGACCTCCCGAGGGCGGAGTGGACCTCGCACTCCAGCGCCACCGGCGAGTCCGCCACCCGCAGCGGCTGCACCCGAAGACTCGGCTCGCATGCGACGCTCGTGAAGAAGGGGTGCGGCGCGAGGTCGTGCGTGCCGTCCGCCGACGTGAGGGCCGGAGAGCGCGGACGACGGGGAGGGGAGGGGGCGGGAGTACGGGGGAGGGGCGGGAGCGCCGGGGGACGCGCTCCCGCCCCGTGGGCGGATGGCCTTCTGGAAGGGAGACTCCCCTCAGTCGCGCACCGGCACCGACACGTACGACGGATCACTCGCCGGGGAGGAGAACGTCAGCCGGGCGCCGCTCGGGTTGTACTCGCTGTACAGCGGGTCGACGGTGTCCACGACCACCGCGAGACGGTGGCCGGCCGGGACGTCGTAGGCCGTGGAGAACAGGTCCAGATCCACGCCGAAGGGCTGGTTCGGCGTCTTGCCGTGGAAGGTGTACGGCGCGTGGGTGACCAGCTTGCCGATGCCGAGCGGGCCCACGTCGTAGAGGTAGGCGATGGCGGTGCCGCTCTCCGCCGTGCTGGTCATGGTGGTGTGCAGCCGAGTGGTCCCCCTGATCCGCTGCCCGGTCTCATAGCGCTCGGACTGCCAGACGGCGGCCAGGGAGCGCGGCAGCAGCGGGATCGAGGCCATCGGCGGCAGCCGGAGGAACTGGTCCAGCATGCTGGAGAGGAAGATCAGCCCGCCGTTGGCGCCGGAGTCCCAGTTGGTGTGGATCTGCCGGCTGTCGCCCAGCTCGATCTTCCGCTGCGTGGACGCCACGTCCTGCCAGCTCTTGTAGCCCTCGTACGCGCCGGTGGAGCGGGACTTGAGCAGCACCGGCGACTCGCGGTCGATGCCGTTGTCCGCGCCCTTGAGGTAGTGGTCGAACCACCGCTGGGTGTTGGTCCAGGTGTCGTTGGGCAGTCCGAACAGCCCGAGCCCCTCGGCCGTCGCATGGTCACCCGGGCGGAATTCCAGCCGCTTGGGGCCCTTCAGCTTCTCGTAGAAGTGGGCGTACTGGTTGGGCGGGAACACGGAATCGCCCCATGCGTTGCCCAGCATGATCGCGGCGCCATTGGCGTTGATCTTGTCGAGATAGGTGCTGGGGGAGCGCTTCCTCCCCCACTCGATCATGTCCTTTTCGGTGGCGAGATCCGAGGTGAGGAAGTTCTTGAGGATCGTCCGGAGTTCGGGGCTGGGGCGCCCCGTCAGCTCGCCCGTACCGTTGAGGAACCCCACTGCCTGGAGATGCTGGGTACGGCCGCTGTAGATCGAGTCGATGAGGTCGGCCCAGCCGCTGAGCGCCGCAACTGCCTTGATCCGCTTGTCGAATGCGGACGCCAGCAGGCAGATTCCGGCACCGTAGGAGACCCCGCCCATGCCGACCTTCTGCGGATCGGCCGGTGTGTGGGCCAGCGCCCAGTCGATGACCTTCGACGCGTCGGCGACGTCCTTCGGACCGGCCGTTTCGATCTCCCCGCCGGACTGCCAGAAGCCGCGGGAGTTGTATCCGACGACGACATAACCCGCTTCGGCCAGCTTCTTGGCCTGCGCCATGTACTCGATCTGCGGCATCGACCAGCTGGTGGGCAGCACGATGACCGGGTAGCGCCGGGTGCCGTCGGCGCCGGCCGGGGTGAAGACATTCGCCTTGAGCGTGATGCCGCCGTCGCCCTTGATGTCGACGAACCGTACGGAGGGGGAGGCGCCCGATACTGCTGCCGTGGGGGCGGATTCCGGCGTCGCCGCCTCGGCGGTGGCAGGCGCGCCGGCCAGAACCGTGGTGGCGAGTACTGCCGCGGAGACGGCACTGGTCGCGGCACGCAGTGTCGTACGGGAGGGCCTCATCTTCTGCTCCAGATCTCGATGCGGGCCGACCGCACGCTGTCCGAGGACAGGAGGGGCGTACGTGACCCGAGTTGACTGGAGAGTAAAGTCCGCGCCTTACCTTAGGTAACCCATCGGTAGGTTACGGCTGAGTAACGCCGTTGGGCCCAGGGGGAGTCGGAGGTGGGAGAGGGGGTGGGGCGGATGGGGGCGGGCGGGGTATCGGCGAGGATGGTGCTGAGTGGTGAGTTGCCGAGTTGCCGGTCGTGTTGTCGGCCGGGGGAGGGGGAAGCGGTGCTCCAGACGCCGTTCGATGAGAGTGAGCGCCGGGCCTGGGCGGGGAGTGCGGCCGCATACGAAGCCGGGTTCGGCAGGCTCTGTGCCTACACCGTGCCGCAGTTGCTGGATGCCGCGGGGGTGACCGAGGGCGTGCGGGTGCTGGATGTCGGCACGGGTACCGGCTCGGCCGCCGCGGCGGCCGGTGCGCGCGGTGCGCGGGTGGTCGCCGTGGACGCCGAGCCCGATATGGCCCGACGTGCCGCCCGCGCCGTACCCGACGCGTCCGTCCATATCGCCGCGCTCCCGCAACTCCCCTATGCTGACGGGCAATTCGACGCCGTGGTCGGCAACTTCGTGCTCAATCACGTGGGGCGGCCACGGGTGGCCCTCGACGAACTGCGCCGGGTGACCCGGCCGGGCGGCCGGATCGCGCTGACGCTCTGGGCGGCGCCCGCGGCGCCGGGGCAGGCGCTGCTCGGCCGCGCGGTACAGGCGGCCGGTGTGAGCCGTCCGCCGTCTCTGCCCGCGCTCGCCCCCGAGGACGACTTCCCGCGCACCGAAGACGGCCTCGTCGGCCTGCTGCGGGGCGCGGGCCTGACGGATGCGGTCTGCCGGCCGCTGTCCTGGGACCACCGCACCACCCCGCAGGAGTGGTGGAGCGGTCCGGCGGCAGGGGTGGCGACCGTCGGCCGGATCGTCTGCGGCCAGGGGGCGGCCGTGGCCGAGCGCATCCGACAGCAATTCACCGTGCTGGCCGAGGAGTTCACCGACGAAGACGGCCGGCTGGTGCTGCCGCACACGGCGCTGCTGGCGTCCGGGCGGGTTGCCGGGCCCGGCCTGCCGTCCCGCGATGACCCCCGGGTTCCCGCAGCTCGGCCATGACCAGCGACCGGCGAGGGGTGGCGGCGGCGCTCAGCCTTGCGGTGCGGGCGTTGCCGTGGTCTGCGGCAGTGAGGTGAGGAAGGCGTCCAGTGCCGCATTGAATTCGGTCGGCCGTTCCAGATTCGGCATATGGGCCGCCTGCTCGATGACCGCCAGCCGGGAATCCGGGATGCGCTCGTGGATGTCGCGGGCGTCGCTCACGGGGGTGTAGGCGTCCTCCGTACCGACCACCACCAGGGCCGGCACCGAAACCCGTGTCAGCAGCTCCGCGTAGTCGGGGCGTTCGGCGCGACCGCGCAGTGCGGCTGCCGCGCCTTCGGGTGCCGTGGAGGTCATCATCCCCAGGACGTGTGCGGCGACCTCCGGCTGGGAGGCGATCGTGTGCGGGGAGATCATTTTGGCCAGTACCTCGTGTGCATAGCCGTCCATGCCCTCGCGGAGCAGGCGCTCCGCCATGTCGTAGCGCGCGGTCCTGCCGTCCTCGGTCTCCGCCGCGGCGAACGTGTCGGCGAAGAGGAGGCCCCGCACCCGCTCCGGGAAGAGCCGGTAGCATTCCATGACGATCTGGCCCCCCATGGACAGGCCCCCGAGGACACAGCTCTCGACCCCGAGATGGTCGAGCAGGCCGATGATGTCCCGGGCGAACGTCGCCAGCGGGGTCGTGCCGGGGACCACCGTGCTGTCCCCGTAGCCCCGCAGATCCGGGGTGATCACCCGCCATCCGGCCCGGCTGAAGTGCTCGGTCTGCGGGCGCCACATCGACCGGTTGAAGGGGTGCCCATGGATGAGCACCAGCGGCTCGCCGCTGCCCTCCTCGTCGTACCCCACGCTGATTTCTCGGCAAAAGACCGATCCCATGGCAGTCATCCCCTCCGCTGCGACTTGACGCCTCGATGCTATAGAGGGCAACCTCTCGGCACAATGCTGAAAATGCACTCGGTGCAATGTGGGAAGTGACCGATGGACGACTATCGCGCGATCGCCGATGAACTCGCGGCCGACATCGCTGCCGGCCGGCTCCGCCCCGGTGACCGGCTGCTGCCGCTACGCCGGTTCGCCCGTAACCGGCGTATCGCAAGTTCGACGGCGGCTCGGGTGTACCGGGAATTGAGCCGACGTGGTCTGACGGTGGGCGAGGTCGGCCGCGGTACATTCGTCCGCTCCGCCGCCCCGTCGGACGAGCCGGCCCTCGCCGAGCCGGGGGAGGCCCGGGTCGACCTGGAGATGAACTTCCCCGTTCTGCCGGACCACCCCGCGCTCCTGGCCAAGAGCCTCGGGCATCTGCTGCGCCCCGACGCCCTGGGTGCCGCGCTCCGCCCGGTGGGTGCCGTCGGCACGGCCGCTGCCCGCCGCGCGGCGGCCGCCCACCTCGCCCGCGCCGAGTGGGCACCGGACCCCCGGCAGCTGCTCTTCGCGGGCAACGGCCGGCAGGCGATCGCCGCGGCGGTCGCCGCGCTGGTCCCGGCCGGTGAGCGCCTCGGCGTCGAAGCGCTCACCTTCCCCGTCGTGAAGGGCATCGCGGCCCGCCTCGGTGTCACGCTCGTCCCCCTCGCCATGGACGAGCACGGCCTGACCCCCGAGGCGCTGCGGGCCGCCGCCCCGCTGCGCGCCGTCTACCTCCAGCCGGCCCTGCACAACCCGCTGGGCATCACCATGCCGGGCCACCGTCGCGCCGAACTCGCCGCAACGCTGCGGGAGTTGCACATCCCGGCCATCGAGGACGCCATCTACGGATTCCTCCGCAACGACCTGCCGCCCCTTGCGGCCCTCGCTCCGGAGCGCACGGTGGTCGTCGACAGCCTGTCCAAGCGGCTCGCGCCCGGACTGTCGCTGGGATTTCTGACGGTGCCGGCCGGTGCCACCCAGGATTTTGCGACGGCCCTTCGCTCGGGGACCTGGACGGCCTCCCGCTTCGCGCTCGATGCGGCGACCCGCTGGATGGCCGACGGCACCGCGGCCGCCATCGAGGAGGCGAAGCGCAGCGATGCCGCGGCGCGCCGGCGGATCGTCACCGACAGGCTGGCCGGCTTCCGGGTCCGCGCCGATCCGCAGGCCTATCACTGCTGGTGGGAACTGCCGGAGGCGTGGCGGGCCGACACCTTTGTCGCCGCCGCTGCCCGGCGCGGGATCGCCGTCACACCGTCCGGGGCGTTCGCCGTCGGCCCGGGCCATGCGCCCAACGCCGTACGTCTGGCTCTCGCCTCGCCGCCCCTCGACGCCCTGGCCGACGCGCTCGATGTCCTGGCCGGGCTGGCGCACGGCGCACCGGAGGACACGGCGCCGGAGTGAGCACCGTGCCGGGGGCGCCGGTTCAGGTGCCGCTCATCAGCTCCGAGAGTCCGGTGCGCAGGTCCTGCACGTTCATCACCGGCTGGAGCGAGACCTTGGCGTGCAGGTCCATGAAGAACGCTTCGAGGAGAGTCGGCATCTGCGACGACTCCGTCATGTCGAAGTAGAAGAAGGCGGTGCGCTCACCGTCGTCGAGAGTGAAGTAGGCCGCCTCCGGCTGGAGGGCGGCGATGGCCGTCTCCATGATCTTCGGTAGCTCGCCGTTCTGGATCAGTTCATTGCCTGGCTCGGTAGGTATACGGGCCTTCAGGACCATCCTCATCGGGCTGACTCCTCGCTGGAGTGCGTGGGTCGTGTGGGGTGGGGGAGCTGTGGGGCGGCTGGGGCGCCGTGGCGACCCCGGGCACCCGCGCGCTCGGCAGGTACGCGCACAGCCCGGCCGCCGGGCTCGACCTCGCCCGTCCCTGTCTGCCCCTGTCTATTCATGTCTGTCCCTGTCTGTTCTCAGGATCTCACGGTCCGGGAGCGGCGGTCGGATCGCCGCGGCCAGGTCCAGGGCCGGGGCCGGTCAGCGGTCGGGTCAGTAGCCGGTCAGCAGAGCCTCGGGGCGTCCGCTGGGCGGGACCTCCTCGGCCCGCGGTACCGGGCCGGGCGGGGTGCCGTCGCCGAACGGCCGGCCGCCCAGCTCCTCGCGGTAGTGCGGGGTCAGCCAGCCGGAGAGATCCGGCCCGATCGGCACGATGCCGGTCGGGTTGATGCCTGTGTGTACCTGGTAGTAGTGCTGCTTGATGTGGTGGAAGTCGACGGTGTCGCCAAAGCCGGGCGTCTGGAAGAGGTCCTTGGCGTAGGCCCACAGCACCGGGTCCTCGGCCAGCTTGAACTGGTTGCATTTGAAGTGTCCGTGGTAGACGGAGTCGAAGCGGACCAGCGTGGTGAACAGCCGGATGTCGGCCTCCGTGAGGGTGTCGCCCACGAGGTAGCGCTGGTCGGACAGCCGCTCGGACAGCAGGTCCAGGCGCCGGAAGAGATCGTGGAAGGCGGCCTCGTAATCGCTCTGCCCGGTGGCGAAACCGGCCCGGTACACGCCGTTGTTGACGTCCCGGTAGACGCCCGCCATGACGACATCGATCTCCTCGCGCAGCGGCCCGGGGTACAGATCGGGTGCGCCGGGCCGGTGCAGCGCCGTCCACTCCGTTGCGAAGTCCAGGGTGAGCTGCTGATAGTCGTTGGTGACGAGCTGCCCGCTGGGGACGTCGACGAGGGCGGGGACGCTGACGCCGCCCGGGTAGTCCTTCTCGCGGGCGTCGTAGGCCTCGCTGAGGAAGCGGATGCCGAGGACGGGGTCGCGGCCGTCCGCGTCCAGGGTGAAGCGCCAGCTGCGGTCGTCCTGGAGCGGATCGGTGAGGGCGAGCGAGATCGCGTCCTCCAGGCCGAGCAGCCGTCGGGAGATGACGGCGCGGCTCGCCCAGGGGCAGGCTCGGCTGACGACCAGGCGGTAGCGGCCGGCCTCGACCGGCCAGCCGTCGCGGCCGTCCGCCGTGACGCGGTCCGCGAAGTGGCTCTTGGAGCGCTTGAAGGGCTTCTTTCCGTAGGCCTCGTTGCCGTCGGGGGTGGCGTGCGGCGTGCCGTCCGTGGTGCCGTCGGCTGTGCTGTCGGTGTGGCCGTCGGTGTGGCTGTCGGTGGGGTGCGGCATCACCGGCTCCTTCCGTCTGCGGTTGCCCGGAGTCCTCATGGCGAGCCTTCCCGGTGCGGCGCGGGTATCCCCCATCTCAGCCGAGGTGGGTGAGATCGGGGCGCAGCCGGTGCCAGATCGGGTGCCGCAGCCGGCCGGCCGAGGTCCAGCCGCTGAGCGTGATCTCGGCGACGAGCCGGGGCTCGGCCCAGTGGACCCCCGGAGCGTCCACGGGGTTGACGAACGGGGAGTGGTCGAGCGGGATCACTCCCAGGTAGTGCGCCAGTTCCTGGCGTTCCCGGTCGGACAGCCCCGAGCCGACGGAGCCGACATAGCGCAGGCCCCCCGGTTCGGAGATGCCCGCCAGCACGGAACCGGGCAGGCCGGCCAGCCCGCCATGGCCCTCGGTCCAGCCCCCGATGATCACGTCGAGGGTCATCAGATGCTTCGTCTTGCGCCACTCGGGTGAGCGGACGCCCGGCAGATACGCGGAGGTCAGCCGCTTGGCCACCACTCCTTCGAGACCACCCTGCAATGAGGCCTCCCACGCCTGCTGCGCATGGCCCTCCACATAACCGGGCGCCGACCAGTTCGGGCCGCGCAGCCGCAGCCCGGACAGCAGGCTGCGGCGCTCGTAATACGGCGACCCGAGCAGCGATCCGCCCAGGTACATGAGGTCGAACAGGACGAGGTGGACCGGGTGCTCCATGGCCAGCCGGGCCGTACGGCGCGGGTTGACCACGCCCATCCGGCGCTGCAACAGCCCGAAGTCGGGCCGTCCGCGTGCGTCCAGCACCACCACCTCGCCGTCCAGCACCGCGGGCCGGCCCCGCAGCTGTTCGCCCAGCGGCCCCAGTTCCGGATAGGTCGCGGTCGCGTCGTTGCCCGCCCGGGTGACCAGCCGGACCGTGCCGTCGCCGGGAGTGTTGACGATGCAGCGCGCGCCGTCCCATTTGGCCTCGAAGGCCCAGGCCGCCTCCTCGTACTCGGCAGGCAGCGGGCCGACCGTGGCCAGCATCGGCCGGATCACGGGGTACGAGGCCGAGCCAACCTCGGCGGACGGGGCCATGATTCGATGGTCGTCGGATCCGGGGGCGCCCGCAGATCGGACGCGGGGGCGGTCAGGCCGGCCCGGCCGTGGAGAGCTGCTCGTCGCCCTCCGTACGCACATGCGGCAGGGTCCGGTCCAGCCACCGGGGCGTCCACCAGGCCTTCCGGCCCAGCAGCGTCATCACCGCGGGGACCAGCAGCAGCCGGACCACGGTGGCGTCGATGAGTACGCTCACGGCCAGGCCGAGGCCCAGCATCTTCACCACGATGTTGTCGCTGATGATGAACGCGGCGAACACGCTCACCATGATCAGTGCGGCGCAGGTGATCACCCGCGCGGTGATCTCCAGCGCATGCGCCACGCTCGCCTTGGCATCGGCGGTGCGCAGCCATGCCTCGTGCACCCGTGACAGCAGGAAGATCTCGTAGTCCATGCTCAGCCCGAAGACGATCGCGAACATCATCATCGGCACATAGCTCTCGATCGGCACCGTGCCCGAGACCCCGAGCGCCGGACCGCCCCAGCCCCACTGGAAGACCGCCACCACCACCCCGTACGAGGCGGCGATGGACAGCACGTTGAGCACTGCCGCCTTCACAGCGACCAGCACGCCGCGGAAGACGATCAGGATGATGACGAAGGCGAGGGCGACGACCACGGCGATGATCAGCGGGAGCCGGCTGGCGACGATGTCCAGGAAGTCCACCTGGCCGGCGGTCGTGCCGGTCACATAGCCGTGCGCGTCGGTTCCTTTCACCGCCTGCGGCAGCAGGTCGAGCTTGAGGCGGTTGACCAGGTCCGTGGTGTCCGCGTTCTGCGGGGCCCGGGCGGAGTACGCGGTGCCGGTCAGCACCTCGCCGTCCGGGGTGGCCTTCAGCGGGGTGAGAGAGGCCGCGCCCGGCACATCCGTGAGCGCCTTCTGCGCCTGCGCCGCCAGCATCGGCCGGTCCGCCTGCGGGACGGCGGACTCGTCGATCACGAGGGTCAGCGGGCCGTTGGAGCCCGGACCGAACGCCGAGGACATCAGGTCGAAGGCGCGCCGGTCGGTGAAGGACTTCGGGTCGGCGCCGTCGCCGATGTGGCCCAGCTGGATCGAGAAGACCGGGAGCGCCAGCACCACGATGACGAGCACCCCGCCCGCCAGGTACCACCACGGGCGGCGCTCCACCCGCTGCGCATACCGGTGCCAGGTGCCGCGCGCCTGCTCGCCCGGTGCGGCATCCGTCTCGGCGATCGGCTTGCGGACGTGGAGCCGGTCGATGCGGCGGCCGATCAGCCCGAGCAGCGCCGGTACGAGGGTGAGTGCGCCGAGCACCGCGGAGACCACGGTGATGGCGGCCGCCACCCCCAGTTTGCCGATGAAGGAGAGGCCCGAGACCCAGAGCCCCATCAGCGCGATGATGACCGTGCAGCCGGACACCAGCACCGCCCGCCCGCTGGTCGCCACGGCCTTGCCCGCTCCGGTGACCGGGTCCGCCCCGTCCATCAGGTTCTGCCGGTGCCGGGTGATCAGGAACAGCGCGTAGTCGATGCCGACGCCGAGGCCGATCATCGTGGCCAGGGTGGGGGAGACGGTGGCGAAGACGAACGCGGCGGCGAGCAGTCCCAGGCAGGCCAGTCCGCAGAAGGCGCTGATCAGCGCGGTCAGCAGCGGCACCCCGGCCGCCAGCACGCTCCCGAAGCCGACCAGCAGCACCAGGATCGCCACCGCGAAGCCGATCACTTCGCTGATCACGTCATTGGGTTCGGGCCGGGCCAGTTCGCCCAGCGGCCCGCCGTACTCCACCTCCACACCCGCGGATCGCAGCGGCCGCACCGCCGCGTCGACACCGTTCAGATAGTCCGGGTCGAGGGTGGACGGCTGCACGCCGAACCGCACCGTGATGTACGCGGTGCGGCCGTCGGTGGACAGCGGGCCGACGTTCGGCGTCCCGGGCGGCGGCTTGGCGGGCGGGGCGCCGGGCGGCGGCAGCGGGTTCTGTGCGGAGAGCACCTCCGGCAGCTTGCCCAGGGCGGTGACGGCGCCGTCGATCTGGCTGCGGAATCCGGTCAGCGGCCCGGCCGTGTCGTGCAGCACGACCTGGCTGCTGTAGCCACCGGCCTTCGGCTCGTGCTCCTTGAGCACCTCGCGGCCCTGTGCCGACTGGACGCCGGGCAGCGCGAAGTCGTCGGAGTAGTCACCGCCGTAGGTGCGCTGAAGAACCTGGAGCCCGGCCAGAGCGACCAGCCACAGGACGATGACGAGGACGCAGCGGCGGGCGCACCACTCCCCGATGCGGCGCAGCGCGCCGTGGGGGCGGCGGGCGCCGGGCGCGGCCGGGGCACTGGGGGTCTTCGGCAACGGCATGCGTGCTCCCGATGCGGGCCGGCGCTCCTGGCACATGCGGACATGCAGCATTCAACGGTGGTCCGGCCGCCGCGGCATGCCCACTGGGGGAGACGGGTGCCGCCCGAACGGGTGCGGGCCCCCTGCCTCCCGTCCGGCTCCCTACGATTCCTTACGCACGTTCGTGGCATGGCACGAGGTAAGGATTGATCTGTTGATGAACCATCCCCGGTCGTTTGCTGAGCGGTTGTTGTCCGGTAGCGGTCCCGGCTGTGCGAGCCGTCCGTGCGCCGGGGCGGAGGGGGGCCGATGAGCCGGGCCGTGCTGGTGACCGGGGCCTCGCGGGGTATCGGCCGGGCGGTCGCCGAGATCTTCGCCGCGCACGGGGACCGTGTCGCGCTGCATTACGCGTCGCGGCGGGCGGCGGCCCAGGAGGCGTTCGAGGGGCTGGCGGGGCGCGGGCATGTGCTGGTGCAGGGGGATGCGAGCACACCGGAGGGGGCGGCGGCGCTCGTCGAGGCGGCCGTGGACGGGCTGGGCGGCGTCGATGTGCTGGTCAACAATGCGGCCGCGAATGTGGCGCATCCGCTGGACCGTACGTCGTTCGAGGACTGGCAGCGGGCCTGGCAGCAGGTCGTGGACGTGAATCTGCTGGGGGCGGCCCATGTCACCTACCACGCGGCGCGGAACATGATCGAGCGCGAGGTGGAGGGGCGGATCGTCCATATCGGGTCGCGCGGGGCGTTCCGCGGTGAGCCGGACCACCCGGCCTATGGCGCGTCCAAGGCGGCGTTGCACGCGATGGGGCAGTCGCTGGCCGTCCATCTCGCGCCGTACGGCATCGGCGTGGCGTCGGTGGCTCCCGGATTCGTGGCGACCGAGCGGGTCGCGGACCGCCTCACGGAGGAGGTACGGCAGCAGAGTCCGTTCGGCCGGGTCGCTTCGCCGCAGGAGGTGGCGTCCGCCGTCCACTATCTGGCCTCACCCGAGGCGGCCTGGTCCTCCGGGACGGTGCTCGACGTCAACGGGGCGTCGCATCTGCGCTGAGCCGGCGCATCTGCGCGGAAAGGGGGAAGCCCCGGCCGAACGGGGGAATTCGGCCGGGGCGGCTCGGGTGGCGCGGGCGGTGACGGCGGTGGCCCCGAAGGCCTGCTGCCGTGCGGCGGCGGGCCGGCTTCCCCTGGGGGGAGGGCCCTCGGACGCCGTCGTGGCGGCACCCGCTTCCAATTGAACGATAAACCATTGAGTCGGTTTCCGGGGTATCGGGTGACCGCTCTCACCCGAGGCCGCCGGCCGCGACGGTCATCGGCGGGTTCTCCGTCAGGGCTCGATGCGGACCGGACGGTAGCCCTCGTCCAGCAGACGCGGCAGATACCACTCCAGCGCCTCGACGGTCTGCGCTCGCTCACCGCCCCCGTCGTGGGACAGGACGATCGCGCCGGGGCGCAGCTCGTCCAGGACGGTGTACGCGATGACCCCGGCTCCCGGGAGGGTCCAGTCCTGCGAGTCGATCGCCCAGCCGACGGGGGACATGCCCAGGTCGTTGCAGATGTCCAGCGAGGGATCGTCCCAGTCGCCGTACGGGGCGCGGGCCATGTCGGGGGCGGCGCCGAGGACGTCCTCGATCAGGCTGCTGGTGCGGCCGAGCTCGTTGCGGACGGCGCCCGGCGGCAGCGTGGTGAGCTGCGGATGGGACCAGGTGTGGTTGGCGACGGCATGGCCCGCCTCGGCGATGTCGTGCAGCAGACCGGGGAATTCGGCGGCGTTCTCGCCGATGACGAAGAACGTGGCCCGTGCCTCGTGGCGGCGCAGGATCCGCAGGATGCCGGGGGTGTGCACGGGGTGGGGGCCGTCGTCGAAGGTGAGGAAGATTTCGCGGCGGTCCGTGGCGAGGCGGAAGGCGACATCCGGGTGCGGTGGTGAGGCGCCCGGACCGGAGCGGGAGGTTTCGCCGGGCATCGGGCGGAGCCGGTACGGCTGCGGGGTGTCCCCCGGGCCGCCGGCAGTCACCGGCCCGGTCGCGGTGGCAGGCGGTTGCGGCGGGCGGGGCCGGGGCCGTGGCGGCGTGCCGGTCTCCGGAGGACCGCTGTCGGGCAGGAACAGGACACGGCCTGCGGAGAGCATGCCGACCACGACTGCGGCCGTCAGGAACCTCCGCCGGGTGTTCGTGTGCTGGTCGGATGCCATCCTCCACGTGCTTTCACGCGGTCCGCCGCGCAAGCGGGAACGACACCGGAGCGGGAGGGTTCGGCACCCGATCGGCTCGCACCGGCGGACCGTCGGGAGGGGCGTCAAAGGGGGGACCGGATCGGCATCCGGGGGCCGTTCGCCTCACGGGCTGACCGCCAGCACGATGTACGCGGCCAGCAGGGCCAGATGGACGCCGCCCTGGAGCGGGGTGGCGCGGCCGGGGATCACCGTCAGGGTGCCGACGGTCACGGTCAGCGCGAGCAGCACCACCGCCGCGAAGACGGTGTCCCGGGCCGGCGCGGCACTCTTCTCGCCGCCGTCGGCCCTCAAGGTGACGATCAGGGCCACCTCGATGATGGTCACCGCGACGGCCAGCACCAGCGACCCGAACGGCTCGCCCACCCGGTGCGCGATCACCTCCGCGTGATGCACCGCGGCCAGCACCGCCCCGGCCAGAAAGCACGACACCAGCACGATCAGCGCGAGCGGCAGCGAACGCCCCCACGTCAGGGCCAGCAGCACCACCGCCAGCACCGGCAGCGCACCGGTCCAGTGCAGGACAGGTGAGCGGAGACCGGCGATCATGCCTTTGAGCTTGGCGGCCCGGCGGGACGGCTGCCTGTCGGTGCGCGGGCGGAGACCGGCGCCCGGCGCCGGTATCAGGCCGCCGCCCGGGGCCCCTTCGGCTCCGCGGCCGTGAGCGCGGACTTGGTGACATCGGCGACCAGCTCGACGACATCGGGTCCGTACGCCTGTGAGTTGACCACCTTCAGCAGCAGACAGAACTGGCCGTCGGCGCCGTGCTTACGGGCCAGCCGGGCCCGGTTGCGCACCAGATGACGGACCGCGGCCCGGTGGGTGACCGGGCGCTGGCCGGCCGCGAGGAACACCGGGCGGCCGCCCTCCCCGGCGGTCAGCCGGGCCAGCAGGACGTATTCGACCGCGCCCGGCTCCATCGGGTAGGCCGAGCCGCCGATCGTGAAGGTGCCGCGGCCCGCGCCGGACTCGTCCCCGGGATGCACCGCGACACCCGGCAGCAGATTGGCCAGATGGGCCGCCAGCCGGCGGTGCGCGGTCGGGTCGCCGACACAGAACTCGGTACGCGCCCCGAAGCCTTGTAGGCCGGTGTCGTGCGGGGCGACCTCGGGGTGCGCACCGCAGTTCTCGATCACCGCGGCCAGCCCCAGCAGCGCCAGCGCGTCATGCCGGGGGATGCTCCAGTGGGCCGAGGTGCTGTCCCGGTGGGTGACCAGCACGCACTCCGAACCGGCCGGCAGCCCGAAGAAGCCTTGTTCGCGGGTCAGCCGCCGGCGGACCGTCGCCGATTGCACGGCCCAGCCGGCCACCAGCCCCACGATCAGGGCCACGGCCGCCACGGTCGGGAGCAGCAGGGTGTCGTCCATGGCCGGGGAGCGTAGCGGCTCACCGGGTGTGTGTTCGAGGGCGGGGCGGGGCACCTGGGCGGCTTGTCCCAGTTCGTGCGGGCATACCTGATCCGTACGGAAACGGGCATCTGATCCCCGCCGTCCGCAGGGCGGTCGCAGGTGAAATGCCCTCTGTCGGCGCGCTGTTGCGCCGAGTAGGCTCCGGCCCCTGCCGCCCCCCGCCCGCCCTTGGAGGAAACCCCGGTATGACCACAGCCCGACGTCTCACCGTCCTGGGAGCGGCCGCCGCGCTGGCCGGCTCCCTGGTGACGGTCCCGGCCGCCGCCGGCTCCGCCGCGTCCGCGCGGCCGGCCCCCGCGGCCCAGGACAGCGCCCGCACCGCCACACCGGAGAAGACCCCGGTCGCCGTCGGCCACGGCGGGGCCGTCTCCAGCGTCGACCCGGATGCCTCGGCCGCCGGTATCGCGGTGCTCGCGAAGGGCGGCAACGCCGTGGACGCGGCGGTCGCCACCGCAGCCGCCCTCGGCGTCACCGAGCCCTACTCCGCGGGCATCGGTGGCGGCGGCTACTTCGTCTCCTACGACGCCAAGTCCCGGACCGTACGCACCCTCGACGGCCGGGAGACCGCCCCGCGCTCCGCCGGCAAGGACCTCTTCCTGGAGAACGGCACACCGATCCCGTTCGCCGACGCGGTCACCAGCGGGCTGAGCGTCGGCACCCCGGGCACCCCCGCCACCTGGGACACCGCCCTGCGCAAGTGGGGCAGCCGGTCCCTGGGCCAGGTGCTGCGGCCCGCCCGGAAGCTGGCCCGGGACGGCTTCACCGTCGACCCGACCTTCCGTCAGCAGACCGCGGACAACGAGGCACGCTTCCGGGACTTCCCGGCGACCGCCGGCCTCTTCCTGCCCGGTGGCAAGCTGCCGGTCGTCGGCTCGACGATGAAGAACCCCGATCTGGCCCGTACGTACGGGGAGTTGGCGGAGAAGGGCGTCCGGGCGCTCTACGACGGCGCACTGGGCCGGGACATCGTCCGCACCGTTCAGAAGCCACCGGTGCGCACCGGATCGTCGCGTGAGGTGCGGCCCGGCGAGCTGACCGCGGGCGATCTGCGCGCCTACCGGGCCCTCGGCCAGGCGCCGACCCGCACCCGCTACCGCGGCCTCGACGTCTACGGCATCGGGCCGTCCTCCTCCGGCGGCACCAGCGTCGCCGAGGCGCTCAACATCCTGGAGAAGAGCGATGTCTCCCGGCTGAGCGAGCGGCAGTACCTCCACCGCTACCTGGAGGCCAGCCGGATCGCCTTCGCCGACCGTGGCCGCTGGGTCGGCGACCCGGCGCAGGAGGACGTACCGGTCAAGGGCCTCACCTCGCAGCGGTTCGCCGACGCCCGTGCCTGCCTCATCCACGACGGCAAGGCGCTGACCAGCCCGCTCGCCCCCGGCGACCCGCGCCATCCGAAGCGCTGCGCCAGCGGCGGCAAGGCCGCGCCGACCACGTACGAGGGGGAGAACACCACCCATCTGACGGTCGCCGACAAGTGGGGCAATGTCGTCGCCTACACCCTGACCATCGAGCAGACCGGCGGCAGCGGCATCGTCGTCCCGCACCGTGGCTTCCTGCTCAACAACGAGCTCACCGACTTCTCCTTCGCGCCCGCGGACCCGGCCGTCCATGACCCCAACCTCCCGGGCCCCGGCAAGCGGCCGCGCTCGTCGATCTCGCCGACGATCGTGCTGCGGCACGGCCGGCCGGTGGTGGCGCTCGGCTCGCCCGGCGGCGCGACCATCATCACCACCGTGCTCCAGACCCTGGTCGACCACCTCGACCGCGGTATGCCGCTGGTCGACGCCATCGCCGCGCCGCGTGCCAGCCAGCGCAACGCGGCGACGACCGAACTCGAACCCGGCCTGTGGAACAGCCCGGTCCGGGGGCAACTCGAAGCGATCGGTCATGCGTTCAAGCAGAACCCGGAGATCGGAGCGGCAACCGGCGTCCAGCGGCTGCCGGACGGCCGCTGGCTGGCCGCGGCCGAGAAGGTACGGCGCGGCGGCGGCTCGGCCATGGTCGTCCACCGGTCGTGACGGTCGTCCACCGCCCGCACGCCGCCGGTTCGTGCACCGCGCGTGACAGTGCCGGAACACGACGGGCCGCTGTGTGCCGTCCGTGTGTCGTCGATGTGGCGCACCGCGCGGCGTCATTGATGGCCCTTGCCGGGGCGATTAGCCTCCTGGGACCGTTCGTTCGAATGAGCGGTTCCAGGGAGGGCACGCAGCGTGAGCGTTGACGAGAGCCAGGACAGCGGAACCGGGCCTGCCCCGGCCCGGCACATCGGTGCCACGGCGGGGGAGTTGGAAGGCCTCGCCGAGCAGGCACGGGCGCTCGCCGAGGGACAGGTGACCTCGACCGCACTGGTACGGCGGTCGCTGGAGCGCATCGAGGCCACCCAGAGCAGCGTCAACGCCTTCCGGCGGGTACGGGCCGAGGCGGCCATGGCGGAGGCGGCGGAGGCCGACCGCAGGCTGGCGGCCGGGGAGCGGCTGCCGCTGCTCGGAGTGCCGGTCGCGGTCAAGGACGACACCGATGTGGCGGGCGAGCCCACCGCGTTCGGCTGTGCCGGCGAGTTCCTGCCCAAGGAGCGCGATGCCGAGGTCGTCCGGCGGCTGCGCGCGGCCGGGGCGGTCATCGTCGGCAAGACCAACGCCTGCGAACTGGGCCAGTGGCCGTTCACCGAGGGCCCGGCCTTCGGCAACACCTGCAACCCCTGGAACCTCGCGCACACCCCGGGCGGCTCCTCCGGCGGCTCGGCCGCCGCGGTCGCGGCCGGGCTGGTCCCCGCCGCCCTCGGCACCGACGGCGCCGGTTCCGTCCGGATCCCCGCCGCCTGGTCCCATCTCGTCGGCATCAAACCCCAGCGCGGCCGGATCTCCACCTGGCCCGACCCGGAGGCCTTCCAGGGGATCACCGGCATCGGCCCGCTGGCCCGTACGGTCGAGGACGCGGCGCTGCTGCTGGACGTGGCCAGCGGAAACCACGACGGCGATCTCCACCGGCCGCCCGCCATCGCGGCGCGCGAGGCGGCCGGCCGCGACCCGGGCCGGCTGCGCATCGCCCTGTCCTGGAAGGCCGCCTTCACCTTCACCCCCAAGCCGCTGCACCCCGATGTCCGGGCCGCGGTGACCGGTGTGGCCCGCACCCTCGCCCGCCTGGGGCACTTCGTCGAGGAGGCGGAGCCGGACTACGGGCTGGTCGGGCTGGCCTTCGTCCCGCGCGCCACGGCCGGGGTGGGGGAGTGGGCGGACCGGGTGCCCGACCGCTCCCTCCTGGACCGCCGTACGCGGGAAGCGGCACGGATGGGCCGGCTGCTCGGCGGCTCCTTACTGCGCCGGGCGCGCGCCGTCGAGAAGCGGCAACAGCGCCGGATCGGAGCGCTGTTCGGCCCCTATGACGTCCTGCTGACACCGACCACCGCCACCCCGCCGCCGCGCATCGGCACCCTGGCCAAGCTCAGCGGCTGGCGTACGGATCAAGCCATGATCGCCGCCTGTCCCTACGCCTGGCCGTGGAATGTCCTCGGCTGGCCGGGCGTGAGCGTCCCCGCCGGGTTCAGCAGTGACGGCCTGCCGCTGGGCGCCCAGCTGCTCGGCCCGGCCCATGCCGAACCGCGGCTGATCTCGCTGGCCGCCCAGCTCCAGGACGATCTGCGCTGGCACGAGCGGCGGCCGGCCGCACATCCGGCGTCGCCCGACGGCGTGCGTCTGTGAGGCGTACGCCGTCGGGCCTCGGCCGAGCCGTCGGGCCTCAGCCGAGCAGCGCGAGGATCGCCTCGGTCGTGCCGGTCTCGCCCAGCCGCGGGAAGATCTTCTCCAGGCTGTTGCGGTGCGCCTCGGCGTCCAGGTCGGTCATCGCGTCGGTGGCGAGGGTGACGTGGTAGCCGTGCTCGTGCGCGGCGCGGGCGGTGGACTCCACCCCGATGCTGGTGGCGATGCCGCCGAGGACGACCTGGGTCACGCCACGGCGGCGCAGCTCCAGATCCAGGTTCGTGCCGTGGAAGGCGCCCCACTGCTGCTTGGTGATGCCGATGTCGCCGGGTTGCCGGTCGAGTTCGGGTACCAGCTCCGCCCAGTCGGCGGGCGGGTTGCCGGTGTGCCGCGCGGACTCCGTACGGCCCGGGGCGCCGCCCGTGACGTTCACCAGGACGACCGGCAGCCCGCGCGCGCGGAACGCGGCGGCCAGCCGCGCGCCGCGCTCGATGACCTCGGCCGGGGGCACCGGGGCGCAGGGCAGCCCGGCGATGCCTTTCTGAAGGTCGATCAGCACCAGGGCGGTCGTGGCGTCGAGGGTGGTGGCGGGCATGAGGTGCTCCTTGTGAGGTGAGGTGAGGTGAGGTGAGGGGAGGGCCGGGGGCGGGGTGTTGCGGGCTTTTCCGGTGGGGTGGGTGCAGCTGCTGTGACCGGTGTGGCCCGGCGGGTACGTGGCCGGTTTCAGTCGCCGGGACCGGTCCCGGCGGCGCCGGCCCGCAGGCTGCGGTCGGCGAGGGCCAGGGCGAGCAGCAGCAGGCCGAGTACGACGCCGATCAGGGCGATCGCATGCAGCCCGGAGTCCGAGGCGCGCTCCCCGTACAGCAGCCCGATGAGGCTCGATGCGGTGATGGCGCCGAGGTACTGGGCGGTGCGCTGGAGCCCGGCGGCCGGGCCCACCCCCTCGGCCGGGGCCTGGGCGTAGACGGCAGCCTGATTGCCGGTGGCCGCCAGGCCCTGCGGGATGCCGAAGAGCGCCCCGGCACACAGCAGCGCGACCAGCGGGCTGGTGCCCTGGAGCAGGAGGAAGACCGCGCTGCCGACGGCGAGACAGGCCGCGGCGACGGTCAGCGGGGCGCGGATGCCCTTCGTGCGGGCGCCCGCGATCGAGCAGAACGCGGCCGCGCCGGACATCGGCAGCATGACCAGGCCGGCGTGGAAGGACGAGAAGCCGTGCGCCTCCTCCAGCCACTGGCTGAAGCCGTAGAGCACGCAGTAGATGACGAGATAGGCCAGTCCGTGCCGGAGGCAGGTGCGGAGCAGGGCGCCGTGACGGGCGAGCATCCGCAGGTCGAGGAAGGGCGCCGGACGGCGCAGCTGCCACCACACCAGGACGCCCGCGAGCACGCCCGTGGGCGCCAGCAGCAGCCACTGCGGGTCTTCGAGCCGCAGCAGGAAGAACATCCCGCGCCATCGCGGCGGGGTAGGCCGCCGCGGTGCCGATCCCGAGCACGACCCGGGAGACGATCAGCAGCCCGAAGGTGGGGGCGAGCGCCCCGATGGCGCCTTCCGGGCCGGTCGGGCTGGAGCCGCCTACGCCGGTCATTCCGGCATCAGCCGCCGCATCAGCTCGGTGGCCGTCGCCAGGGTCTGCTGCTCCTGCGTCGTCAGCCGGTCGGCGATGGCCACCGCCAGCCAGTTCTGTTTGGCCTGCCGTACGGCGGCGAGCATCCGGCCCCCCTCCTCCGTGAGGGAGAAGACGACCTGGCGCCCGTCCGTCGGATGCGGGCTGCGGGCGAGCACGCCGCGCTCCTCCAGCGCGCCGACGATCAGCCGCATGGACTGCGGCCGGACCAGCTCGGCGCGGGCCAGCGCCGCGATGGTGGCCGGCCCGTCGGTGTCGATCCGGGAGATCACCGTCCGCTGGGCCGGGGTGAGCTCGCCCTGGGGCGAGGCGGCACGCAGATGACGCATGAGCTGCGACACCGCGGCGCCCAGATCTGTCGCCAGGCGTTCCTGGTCGTTTTCCGGCATACGTCCAGCGTAGGAGGTAGGCAGGAAAACTTGCAAGTTTCCCTGTCGTGCCTGTCGACGGCGGCCGGACGCGCCACGGGAGAGATGGTCTTGCCACCGTGCGTGACGGGGGCCTACGGTCACCTCCACACGCGTAGATCCCGCGCGGGCTGCATGGCTGACGCATCGACAAAGGAGCAGCTCATGGCCGATGTTGTGCGTGCCGCACTGGTCCAGGCGACCTGGACCGGCGACACCGAATCGATGATCGCGAAGCATGAGGAGTACGCCCGGGCGGCGGCCGCGCAGGGTGCGAAAGTGATCGGCTTCCAAGAGGTCTTCAACGCCCCGTACTTCTGCCAGGTCCAGGAGCCCGAGCACTACCGCTGGGCCGAGCCGGTGCCCGACGGCCCGACCGTCCGGCGGATGCAGGACCTGGCCCGCGAGACCGGCATGGTCATCGTCGTCCCCGTCTTCGAGGTCGAACAGCCCGGCTTCTACTACAACACCGCGGCCGTCATCGACGCCGACGGCACGGTGCTGGGCACCTACCGCAAGCACCACATCCCGCAGGTCAAGGGCTTCTGGGAGAAGTACTACTTCAAGCCGGGGAACGCCGGCTGGCCGGTCTTCGACACCGCCGTCGGCAAGGTCGGCGTCTACATCTGCTACGACCGCCACTTCCCCGAGGGCTGGCGGCAGCTGGGCCTCAACGGCGCCCAGCTGGTCTACAACCCCTCCGCCACCTCCCGCGGCCTGTCCGCCTACCTCTGGCAGCTGGAGCAGCCCGCGGCCGCTGTCGCCAACGAGTACTTCATCGCGGCGATCAACCGGGTCGGCGTCGAGGAGTACGGCGACAACGACTTCTACGGCACCAGCTACTTCGTCGACCCCCGAGGCCAGTTCGTCGGCGACCTCGCCAGCGACTCCAAGGAGGAACTGGTCATCCGCGACCTCGACTTCGCCCTGATCGACGAGGTCCGGCAGCAGTGGGCGTTCTACCGTGACCGCCGCCCCGACGCGTACGACGGGCTGGTGCAGCCATGACCCAGACGCCTCAGGACACGGCGGCCCTGCACGCCCGCCACCAGGCCGTCCTGCCCTCCTGGCTCAGCCTCTACTACGAGCGGCCGCTCGAACTCACCCACGGCGAGGGCCGCCACGTCTGGGACGCCGAGGGCAACCGCTACCTCGACTTCTTCGGCGGCATCCTCACCACCATGACGGCGCATGCGCTGCCCGAGGTGACCAAGGCCGTCAGCGAGCAGGCCGGCCGCATCATCCACACCTCGACGCTCTACCTCTCCCGCCCCATGGTCGATCTGGCCGAGCGGATCGTGGCGCTCTCCGGCATCCCCGACGCCCGGGTCTTCTTCACCACCTCCGGTACGGAGGCCAATGACGCGGCCCTGCTGCTGGCCACCACGCACCGCCGCTCCAACCAGATCCTGGCGATGCGCAACAGCTACCACGGCCGCTCGTTCTCCACCGTCGGCATCACCGGCAACCAGAGCTGGTCGCCGACCAGCCTCTCGCCGCTCCAGACGCTCTATGTGCACGGCGGGGTACGCAGCCGCGGCCCGTACGCCGAGCTGAGCGATGCCGAGTACACCGCCGCCTGCGTCGCCGACCTGGAGGACATGCTCCAGCAGACCGCGGGCGGTGTCGCCGCGCTGATCGCCGAACCGGTCCAGGGCGTCGGCGGGTTCACCATGCCGCCCGACGGCCTCTACGCCGCGTTCCGCGAGGTGCTCGCGCGCCACGGCATCCTCTGGATCAGCGACGAGGTGCAGACCGGCTGGGGCCGCACCGGCGACCACTTCTGGGGCTGGCAGGCGCACGCCGGCCACGGCCCGCCCGACATGCTCACCTTCGCCAAGGGCATCGGCAACGGCATGTCCATCGGCGGGGTGGTGGCCCGCGCCGAGGTGATGAACTCGCTCTCCGCGAACTCCATCTCCACCTTCGGCGGCAGCCCCGTCACCATGGCCGCGGGCCTGGCCAACCTCAACTACCTCCTCGAACACGACCTCCAGGGCAACGCCCGGCGGGTCGGCGGTCTGCTCATCGAGCGGCTGCGGGCGGTCGCGGCCGGCCTGGAATTCGTCCGGGAAGTGCGCGGCCGCGGCCTGATGATCGGTATCGAACTGGTCCGCCCCGGCACCGACGAGCGCTCGCCCGAGGCCGCTTCGCTGGTCGTGGAGGCCGCCAGGGAACGCGGTCTGCTGGTCGGCAAGGGTGGCCAGGGCGGCGCCTCGCTGCGGATCGCCCCGCCGATGACGCTGACCGTCGCCGAGGCCGAGGAGGGCGCGGATCTGCTCGCGGACGCGCTGCGGGCGGCGCACGGCATGGCGGCCGCTTCGTAGCGGACACCACTGCGGCCGGCGGGGGCTTCACGAGGCGCGATGCCCCCGCTCACCCGCGGCGGGCCGCGGCACGGCTCACCCCGTCCCGGCGGACGCGCGCACCGTGTCGGCCAGCAGGGTGAAGAAACGGGTGTGCGCGCGCCGGCTGCACGGGGCCTCCGGGTTCCACGGCAGCAGCCGGGCCCGCGCCTCGATCGCGCGCCAGTGCTCGTCGGCCCGGAGCTCCTGGGGCCGGGCGGCATTGACCCGTACGTCCATGAGCACGATGTCCGGGTCCATCGCCGCGGCCTCCGCCCAGCCGACCGTGGACCAGTTCACCCCGGCGCCCGCGGCCGGTTCCAGCAGCCCGAGGCCGTGTTCGGTCAGCGCCCGCAGGTCGGGCCAGGAGCTGGGCCGGGCCAGATGCACCCGCTCCGGGCCCGCGGGCGACAGCGCCAGCACCCGCGGCCGTACGGCGCCGCCGGTCGCCTGCCGCAGGGCATCCTCGGCGGTGTCCAACTCGCGGGCGCCGGAAGGGGGTTCGCCCCGGCCGAGCGAGCCGGCGAGCGCCGCGAAGCGTTCGCGCACCTCGGCCAGGCTCCGGCCGGGGCCCACCGCGACCGTGGCGAGGGGGACATGTGTCTCCAGCTCCCGCGCGGTCTTCTGCTCCAGCCCGTAGACCTGCTCGCCGTCATAGGTCACGGCCACGACGAGGTCCGGTTCCGCCTCCAGCAGGGTGTCCGGGTGCAGCGTGCCACCCGAGCCCAAGTAGGGGATCTCCGTGAGCGGCAGCTCACCGGCCTTGGCGGGGTCGGGGGCGGCGCCGTCGTGCTGGGACCCGAAGAGCCCCACGGGACGTATGCCGTGGTCCCACAGCGTCGCCCCCGCCTGTATGTACGCCACGATCCGCAACGGCCGGTCCCCGGCCACCGCAAGGCGCCCCCGGTCGTCGGAGAACTCCCACGGTGTGCTGTGCTCCATGACCTGTCGCCCCTCTGCCTCGTCCGTCAGGATGCTGTGGCGTTCGCCCGGATGGCCCGCCGGCGTCGGCGGATATCTGCCCATCGCGTCACTCCCGCACCCCTCCGCCGCGTGCCGGGCCCATGGCGTCCGGGCGCCGCGTTGAACCGTCCAGCTGATCGTCGGGGCAACACGAACGTCTCCGCTGATTAACGGTCACGGTATTGCCACCGTGGGTGACATGCTTCTACGGTCTCCTTCTCGACCGCGATCTACGGGTGTAGACCGGTGGTGGCGTGGCGTCAGCGGAGCAGACCTGCCGAGGGGATGGTGCGCGTCGAGCTCCGCCTTCCCGTGCCGCCGATGTCGCTGGTGTGGAAGGAGCGAGGATTGTGAGCCGTACGGTCGTCCGGGGCGGACTGGTCATCACTGCCGCCGATGAGATCCACGCCGATGTGCTGGTGGAGGACGGCCGGATCGCCGCCCTCGCCGCGCACGGCAGCCCCACCGCGGACAGCTGGGGGGAGTCGGCGGACCGCATCCTCGACGCCACCGGCAGATATGTCATCCCGGGAGGCGTCGACGCACACACCCACCTGGACTTCCCGTTCGGCGGAACCTTCTCCTCCGACAACTTCGAGACCGGGACCCGCGCCGCGGCCTGGGGCGGCACCACCACCATCGTCGACTTCGCCGTCCAGTCCCGCGGCAAGTCGCTCCGCGCCGGCCTGGACACCTGGCACGCCAAGTCCGACGCCCAGTGCGCCATCGACTACGCGTTCCACATGATCCTCTCGGATGTGAACGAGCACACCCTCAAGGAGATGGACCTCCTGGTGGCGGAGGGCGTCACCTCCTTCAAGCTGTTCACCGCCTACCCCGGCGTCTTCTACAGCGACGACGGACAGATCCTGCGCGCCATGCAGCAGTCCGCCGACAACGGCGGCCTGATCATGATGCACGCCGAGAACGGCATCGCCATCGACGTCCTCGTCGAACAGGCGCTGGCCGCGGGCCGCACCGACCCGCGCTACCACGGCGAGGTCCGCCACGTCCTTCTGGAGGCCGAGGCCACCCACCGCACCATCCAGCTGGCGCGGGTGGCCGGTGCACCGCTCTATATCGTCCATGTCTCCGCCGAGGAAGCCCTGGCCGAGATCGCCCAGGCCCGGGACAAGGGGCTGAACGTCTTCGGTGAGACCTGCCCGCAGTATCTGTTCCTGTCCACCGACAACCTCGCCGAGCCGGACTTCGCGGGCGCCAAATACGTGTGCTCCACCCCGTTGCGGCCCCGGGAGCATCAGGCGGCGCTGTGGCGCGGGCTGCGCACCAACGACCTCCAGGTGGTCTCCACCGACCACTGCCCCTTCTGCTTCCAGGGGCAGAAGGAGCTCGGCCGCGGCGACTTCTCCAAGATCCCCAACGGGATGCCCGGTGTGGAGAACCGGATGGACCTCCTGCACCAGGCCGTTGTGGAGGGCCGGATCAGCCGTCGGCGCTGGATCGAGATCGCCTGCGCCGCCCCCGCCAGGATGTTCGGCCTCTACCCGAAGAAGGGCACCATCGCCCCCGGCGCCGATGCCGACCTCGTCATCTACGACCCCACCGCGGAACAGACCGTCTCCGCCGAGACCCACCACATGAACGTCGACTACTCGGCGTACGAGGGCAAACAGCTCACCGGACAGGTCGAGACGGTCCTCTCACGGGGCGAACTCGTCATCGACCGGCGGGAGTTCACCGGACGCGCGGGACACGGTCAGTACATCCCGCGTGGCACATGTCAGTACCTCACTTAAGGAGCGCCGCTGTGGACTTCGGAGTTGTCCTACAGGCCGACCCGCCCTCCGCCGCCGTCGTGTCCCTGATGCGCCGGGCCGAGCGCAACGGCTTCCGCTACGGCTGGACCTTCGACTCGACCGTGCTGTGGCAGGAACCGTTCGTCCTCTACAGCCGCATCCTGGAACACACCGAGCGGCTGATCGTCGGTCCGATGGTCACCAACCCCTCCACCCGCGCCCCCGAAGTCACCGCCTCCACCTTCGCCACCCTCAACGAGATGTACGGCAACCGCACCGTCTGCGGTATCGGCCGTGGCGACTCCGCGATGCGGGTGGCCGGGCGGCCGCCGAACACCCTGGCCCGGCTGGGCGAGTCGATCGGTGTCATCCGCGATCTGGCCGAGGGGCGGGAGGCGTATGTCGGCGACCACCGGATCAAGATCCCCTGGATCAAGGACGGCAAGCTGCCGGTCTGGATGGCCGCCTACGGGCCCAAGGCCCTCGCCATGGCCGGCGAGCTGGCCGACGGCTTCATCCTCCAGCTCGCCGACCCCTTCCTCACCGAGTGGATGATCAAGGCTGTTCGGAAGGCCGCCGCGGACGCCGGACGCGATCCGGACGAGATCACCATCTGTGTCGCCGCACCGGCCTATGTGGGCGATGACCTGGAGCACGCCCGCGAGCAGTGCCGCTGGTTCGGCGGCATGGTCGGCAACCACGTCGCCGACCTCGTCACCCGCTACGGCGAGCACTCCGGCATGGTGCCGGACGAGCTGACCGACTACATCAAGTCCCGGGAGAGCTACGACTACGCCCACCACGGCCGGTCGGGCAACCCGGACGCGGGTTTTGTGTCGGACACCGTCATCGAGCGCTTCTGCCTGCTCGGCCCGGTCGCCGCCCACCTCGACAAGCTGCAACAGCTCAAGGCGCTGGGCGTCGACCAGTTCGCGCTCTACGCCATGCACGACGCAAAGGAATCCACCCTCGACGCCTACGGAGCAGAGATCCTTCCCGCGTTCGCCGACTGAACGGGCGCTCATACGGGGCGGTGCCCACCGCCTCCGGCGTTCGGCCCCAGCGGTCGTGGCGCCGGCCGGCGTGCCGGGCGCCACGACCGATGCCCCGCTGCGCCGCCCCGGCCACCGGGCGGCCCGCACCCGGACGAAAGGCCCCGCACATGTCCGCGCCCTCCTCCTCCGTGCCGCCGGAACTCCCCATAGCGCCCGCGGGCCAGATCACCGCCCCGGACGGCCGGGTCGAACCGGCACCGGGCGCCATCGCGGCGCACGGCCGGTACGTCAACGCCGACCTGCGCCCGGTACCGCTGTCCGAACGCCGCTGGACCACCTACAACTTCACCGCCCTGTGGATCGGCATGGCCCACAACATCCCTTCCTGGACGCTCGCCTCCGGCCTGGTCGCGCTCGGCATGGACTGGAAGCAGGCGGTCCTGACCATCGCGCTGGCGAACCTCATCGTCCTCGTCCCGATGCTGCTCACCGGGCATGCGGGCCCCAAGTACGGCATCCCCTTCCCCGTTCTGGCGCGGGCGTCCTTCGGGCTGCGCGGCGCCAATCTGCCCGCGCTGGTGCGGGCCGCCGTGGCCTGCTGCTGGTTCGGCATCCAGACCTGGATCGGCGGCCAGGGCATCTACATCCTGCTGGGCAAGATCTTCGGCGGTGACTGGGCCGGGGCGGCGTCCATCGGCGGCTACCCCTGGACCCTCTGGCTCTGCTTCCTGGTCTTCTGGGTCGTCGAACTCGCCATCATCCACCGGGGCATGGAGACCCTGCGCCGCTTCGAGAACTGGGCCGCGCCCTTCGTCCTCGTCGGCGCGCTGGTGCTGCTCGGGTGGATGGCGGCCAAGGCGGGCGGGTTCGGTCCGCTGCTGGACCAGCCGAGCGCACTGGGCTGGGGCGAACACTTCTGGCCGGTCTTCTTCCCGTCCCTCATGGGAATGATCGGCTTCTGGGCCACCCTGTCCCTGAACATCCCCGACTTCACCCGCTTCGGCGCCGGGCAGCGGGCCCAGGTCTGGGGGCAGTCCCTGGGGCTGCCGACCACGATGACGGCGTTCGCCCTGCTCTCCGTACTGGTCACCTCCGGCTCACAGGCGGTGTACGGGGCGCCGGTCTGGGACCCGGTCGCGCTGGCCGGGAAGTCCGACAGCGTCTTCGGTCTGCTCTTCGCCCTGGTCACGGTCCTGGTCGCGACGATCTCCGTGAACATCGCCGCCAATGTCGTCTCGCCCGCCTACGACCTGGCCCATCTGGCCCCGAAGCGCATCAACTTCCGTAGGGGCGCGCTGATCACGGGCGTGATCGGCGTGATCATCCTGCCGTGGAAGCTCACCGCCACCCCCGAGCTCTACATCTTCACCTGGCTCGGAGTGGTCGGCGGGCTGCTCGGTACGGTCGCCGGCATCCTCATCGCCGACTACTGGATCATCCGCCGTACCGTCCTCGACCTGGCCGACCTCTACCGTCCCGGCGGCCGTTACTGGTACACGGCCGGCTGGAACTGGCGGGCCGTCCTCGCCTTCGCCGTCGGCGGCCTGCTGGCGGTGGGCGGTTCGTACTCACAGCCCGGCAAGGGCCCGTTCCCCGCCGACGGTCTGATCCCGTTCCTCAAACCCCTGGCCGACTACGGCTGGGCGGTGGGCCTGGGCACCGCGCTGACGCTCTACCCGCTGCTGATGATCACGGCACGCGGGCGGGCCACCCGGCCGCACTGAAGGTGCCGGCCGTGGGCTCCCGCGCCCGCGCCGGGTCCGCCGTCCGCGTCGGTTCCGCCGTCCGGTCCGGCCATGCGCTTCTGCGCGGCGCCGGCGACCTTTCCGGCCCCGGCGGCGATGTCGTTGAGCGGCTGGTACCACGCCTCGATGCCCATGTCGCCGAGAGCGCCGAGGCCCCAGTCGTCGAGGTAGGCGTAGCTGTCGGCGCAGGAGAGGCCTGAGACGAGCACCTCGGGGACGTCGAGGGAGGCAGGCGATGCCGTTCCCGATGCTCTCGTTGCGGGTCTCGAACGCGATCACGTCCTCCCGGTTCCGCAGCCCGAACGTGCGCAGTCCCAGTACGTGTTCCCGAGTCTCGGTTGCCTGGATTCGCTGAGTGTTGCCTTCAGGAGGGGGCCAGGCTGTTCCGCGCTGCGGCCATGAAAGCGGCCTTCCCCGTCTCAAGGTGCTCGTTCACCTCGGTATCGCCTATGTCGCGCCAGACCGCTTGATTGAGCGCATGTCCGTAGACGCGGACGGGCTCGTGCAGTGTCTCGTCGCACAGCAGCATCACGTTCCCGGATGTGGTCCACAGCGCGGTCATGACGGTCTGCGTCTGCGTCATCCAGCCGTCCTCGTCGTCACCCCACGGCTCAGGACGGCGATAAGCAGCCCGCTCTGCCTCCGCCGCACCAGCGATGAAATCCTTGAGCGCCTGAAGCTGTTCCGCCCGGCGGCTCTCCGCATTCGCCACCACCTGGCGGCGTTCCTCGGCCCGCTCCGCGGCCCGCTGAGTGGCACGCTGGGCAAGCGCCGTCAGCCCGCCTCCGAGCGCAACACCCATGAGCGACACGACCGATGCCCAGACGTCGCCGGCCACTTCGATACCCCCTCCGAGAAGTCCCACCCACAAGCATGGACATGATCTCGTACCTCGCTGCAGAGATCCTCGGGCAGCCCGGCCGGCACGCACCGAGCGCGTTCGCGCGTACTCTGCCGGGCGCCTTGGCCAGTACGCCAACAACTGACGGCAGCACTCGGACGGCACGTCACGACAGGGCGAACGTTGCCTGCTGCGGCACTCGCTGCCGGCCGTGGGCTGCAAGCCGGGGCCGGGGCGAGCGCCCCCGTGCCGCCCGTGTCTATGCGTGCTCCGCCAGCCCCGCCAGGATTCTCGGCAGCGCACTGCCGATCGGTTCGCGGATCACCTCGGCGGCGAGCTCGTCGTACGGCGTCGGCTCGGCGTTCACGATGACCAGCCGCGCGCCGTGCTCCGCGGCCACCCCGGCGAGCGAGGCCGCCGGCTGCACCTGCAACGTGCTCCCGACCGCGAAGAAGACCTCCGCCGCCTTCGCCACCCCCAGCGCCGAACCGAGCACCTGCGGGTCCAGCCGCTCCCCGAACATCACCGTCGCCGACTTCAGGATCCCCCCGCACACCAGACACGGCGGATCGGGCTCGCCCGCGGCCACCCGGGCCAGCGCCTCCTGCATCGACGACCGTGCATGACAGCGGGTGCAGGTCACGGCCCGTACGGTGCCGTGCAGTTCGAGCACCTTGCGCTCGGGCATCCCGGCGCGCTGATGCAGCCCGTCCACGTTCTGCGTGATCACCCGTACCGGCGTCCCGGACCGTTCCAGCCGGGCCACCGCCGCATGCGCGGCATTCGGCTCGGCCCGGAACGCCGGGCTCTCCTGCCGCATCCGCCACGACCGCCGACGGATCTCCGGGTCGCCCATGTACGCGTCGTACGTGACGAGCTTCTCCGCCTCCGGATCCCGCCGCCACAGCCCGTTCGGCCCGCGGTAGTCGGGGATGCCGGAGTCGGTGGAAATGCCCGCGCCGGTGAGGATCGCGACGAGCGGGCGGCTGGTCGGCTGGTCGGGGGACACGTCGGTGCCGGTCATGACGCGAGGGTACGCAGAGGGGCCGACAGGAGCGAAGGAATTCGGGCCGGGCGGCATACGGATGCGGCGGCGGCTTCCGGGGCAGCAACCTCCGGGGGCGGCGGATCCGGGGTGAAGCCCCGGCTGCCCCCCGGCCGTACATCCGCACAGGCACATCCGTACAGACACCTCCGCACAGATACCTCCGCACAGACACAGGAGCCTCCGTGTTCACCACCCGCCCGACCCTCCAAGGCACCTTCGGGATGGCCTCCACCACGCACTGGCTTGCGTCCCAGTCCGCGATGGCTGTCCTGGAGGACGACGGCAACGCCTATGACGCGGCCGTGGCCGCCGGGTTCGTGCTGCATGTGGTGGAGCCGCATCTGAACGGTCCGGCGGGCGAGGTGCCGATCATCCTGGCACCCGCCGACGGTCCCGTTCAGGTGCTGTGCGGGCAGGGCCCGGCGCCGGCCGGTGCGAGCGTGGCGCACTACACCTCGCTCGGCCTCGACCTGGTGCCCGGCACCGGGCCGCTCGCCGCCGCGGTCCCCGGCGCCTTCGACGCCTGGATGCTGCTGCTGCGCGACCACGGCAGCAAGTCCCTCGCCGAGGTGCTGCGGTACGCCATCGGCTACGCCGAGCACGGCCATCCCGCCGTCGAGCGGATCGGTGAGACCGTCGAGACGGTCCGCGAACTCTTCGAGACGGAGTGGATCTCTTCCGCGGAGATCTACCTCCCGGACGGCAAATCCGTCGCTCCCGGCGGGCTGCTCAGGAACCGGCCGCTGGCGGCCACCTGGCGGCGGCTGCTCGCGGAGGCGGAGGCCGCGTCGGCGAGCCGTGAGGCGCAGATCGACGCCGCCCGCCGCATCTGGCGTGAAGGCTTCATCGGCGCGGCGCTCGCCGACTTCGCGGCCCGCCCGGCCATGGACACCTCCGGCGAACGGCACGCGGGCACCCTCACCGGCGACGACCTGGCCGCCTTCTCCGCCACCTACGAGGCACCCGTCACCCATGACTGGAACGGCTGGACCGTCGCCAAGGCGGGCGGCTGGTCCCAGGGCCCCGCCTTCCTCCAGCAACTCGCCCTGCTGCCCGACGAGTTGCCCGCATACGGCAGTGCCGACTACGTCCATCTGCTCATCGAGGGCTGCAAGCTGGCCATGGCCGACCGGGAGGCCTGGTACGGCGACGCCGACGAGGTGCCGCTCGGCACCCTGCTCGGCGACGGGTACAACGCCGCCCGCCGGGCCCTCATCGGCGAGCGAGCCTCGTACGAGCTGCGGCCCGGCAGCCCGGACGGCCGCACCCCGCGGCTGAGCAAGCATGCGGTGGCGGCAGCGGCGGGGGAGGACGGCTTCGACGCGAGGAGTGTCTCCGGCAGCGGAGCCGGCGAGCCGACCGTCGCGCGCGGTACGCCGGCGCCTTCCGGGCCCGGCGATGTGCCGGCGGATGTCGCGCCGGAGATCGACCGGAACGGCGCCACCCGGGGCGACACCTGCCATATCGATGTGGTCGACCGCTGGGGCAACCTGGTCTCCGCCACCCCCTCGGGCGGCTGGCTCCAGTCCAACCCCGTCGTCCCGGCGCTCGGCTTCCCGCTCGGGACCCGGCTCCAGATGACCTGGCTGGAGGAGGGCCTGCCCAATTCCCTCACCCCGGGACGCCGCCCTCGCACCACCCTCACCCCGTCCCTCGCCCTGCGCGGCGGGGTCCCCGTGATGGCCTTCGGTACGCCGGGCGGCGACCAGCAGGACCAGTGGCAGGTCCACTTCTTCCTGGCCGTGGCGCTGCGCGGGGCGGTCCGCGGCGGCCTCGACCTACAGGGCGCCGTTGACGCCCCGAACTGGCACAACGACTCCTTCCCCGGCTCCTTCTTCCCGCGCGGGATGCGGCCGGGGAGCGTGACGGTGGAATCCCGCATCGGCGACGGCGTCATCGACGAGCTGCGCCGGCGTGGGCACCACGTCACGGTGGGTGACGCCTGGTCCGAGGGGCGCCTGTGCGCGGTGGCGCGGGACCCGGAGACCGGGGTGCTGGCCGCCGCGGCGAATCCGCGGGGGATGCAGGGGTACGCGGTCGGGCGCTGAGGGCGCTGTGGGGCCTGCCGGGGCCTGTCCGGGCGGCAGGGGGCTCCGCCCGGACAGGCCCCGTGCCTTCCGCGGCATCCGGAGTTCACCTGGAGTCCAGCCCTCGTGTCAGTGGCTCGTGGTTCGATGGACACATGATCGAAGCACTTCGTACCCAAGATTCGGGAGAGACCGCGATTACCCCGATTGCCCCCACAGCTGCCGCCGCGACCGCACCCGGCGCACCCGAGGCTCCGTCGTTCGACGTGTCGACGCTGGACATGGCCGCCGTCGAGGTCGCCGTCCGCCGCGCCGCGGCCGACGAGATCATGCCTCGTTTCCGGCAGCTCGCCGCCGAGGACATCGTCGAGAAGAACGGGCCGCACGACCTCGTCACGGTCGCCGACCGGCTCGCCGAGGAGCACCTCACCGCCGCGCTCACGGACCTGCTGCCCGGCTCCCGGGTGGTCGGCGAAGAGGCGGTGCACGCCGACCCGAGCGTGCTCGACGCGCTGCACGGCGACGCCCCCGTCTGGATCGTCGACCCGGTCGACGGCACCCGCCAGTTCGTCCACGGCGACCCCGGTTTCGCCACGCTCGTCGCGCTCGCCCACCACGGCGAGGTGCTCGCCTCCTGGACGTACGCCCCCGCCCTCGGCCTGATGGCCGTCGCCCGCCGCGGCGCCGGCGCCTGGCTGAACGGCGTACCGCTCCGGGCCGGCAGCCCCTCGTCCGCTGCGGTCCTCGATGTCGCCACCTCCCACTACGACTTCACCACCGACGACCAGAAGCGGGTGCTCGCCGCCCTGGAGACCGGCGGTATCGCCCCGCGCCCCTGTGGTTCGGCGGGCCTGGAGTATCTGCACATAGCCCGCGGCGACCTCGATGCCACGGCCTTCAGCTGGGAAAACTCCTGGGACCACGCGGCCGGGCTGCTGCTGGTCCATGAGGCGGGCGGCGCGAGCGGCACGGTCGCCGGGCAGCCGTTCCGGATCGAAGGCGGCAATGCGCTGCCCTTCACCGCGGCGCGGGACACCGCCACCGCGCGGCGTATCCTCGGACTGCTGGCAGCCGCCAACTGACCCTCACCGACGAGGGTCGGACTTGAGGGGAGTGGCGCAGGTGCCGAGGATGCTCGATGCCGTGGTGATCGGGGCGGGGCCCAACGGCCTGACGGCGGCGGTCGAACTCGCCCGCCGCGGCATGTCCGTGGAGGTCTTCGAAGCCCGCGGCACCATCGGCGGCGGCGCCCGCACCGAGGAGCTGACCCTCCCGGGCTTCCGCCACGACCCCTGCTCGGCGGTGCACCCCACCGGCATCGGCTCACCCGCCTTCTCCGCCATGCCGCTGGACCGCTACGGCCTCGAATGGCTGCACGCCGACCTCCCCATGGCGCACCCTTTCCCCGACGGCACGGCCGCCGTGCTCGGCCACTCCGTCGGCGAGACCGCCATGTCCTTCGGACCGCGCGACGCCGGCACCTACCGCAGGCTCGTCGAGCCCTTCACCGGCAAGTGGGAGGCGATGGCCCATGACTTCCTGCGTACCCAGTGGCTGGGCCTGCCGCAGGACCCGCTGACCTACGCCCGCTTCGGCCTGGTCGCGGCGCAGCCGGTCACCCTCCTCAACCGCCGCTTCCAGGACGAGAAGGCGCGCGCCCTGATGGCCGGGCTCGCGGCGCATGCCAACGCCCCGCTCGGCGGCTTCGGGACCTCCGGCATGGCCCTGATGTTCGCGCTCGCCGCGCACGCCAAGGGCTGGCCGGTGGCGCGCGGCGGCTCCCAGGCCATCTCCGACGCGCTCGCCGGTCTGCTGCGCGCCCACGGCGGCGTGGTGCACACCGACTTCGAGGTCAAACGCCTGGACGACCTGCCGCCGGCCCGCGCCTATGTCTTCGACACCTCACCGACCGCGCTCGCCCGGATCGCGGGCCTGGGCAACGCCTACCGCGACGTGAAGTACGGCCCCAGCGTCTTCAAGGTCGATTACGCCCTGTCGGCCCCGGTGCCGTGGACGGCCGAGGAGGCCCACCGCGCCGGCACCGTCCACATCGGCCCCACCAGCGGCGAGATCTCCGCCGCGCTGAACGCCGCCACACACGGCCAGGACCCCTCCGTACCCTTCCTGATCACCGCTCAGCCCAGCCTGATCGACCCCACCCGCGCCCCCGACGGCAAGCACACCTTCTGGGCGTACGGCCATGTCCCCCATGGCTGGGAAGGCGACGCCACGGACGTCGTCGAGCGGCAGATCGAGCGCTTCGCCCCCGGCTTCCGGGACCTCGTCCTGGCCCGCGCGGTCGCCGGTCCGCCCCAGATCGCCGCGCGCAACGCCAACTACGTCGGCGGCGACACCGCCACCGGCTCCGCGGCCGGCCTGCGCCTGCTCATCCGCCCCAAGCTGACCCGCGTCCCCTACGAAACCGCCCACCCCGCCGTCTTCCTCTGCTCCCAGGCCACCCCGCCCGGCCCCGGCGTCCACGGCATGTCCGGCCATTACGCCGCCAAAGCGGTCTGGCGCCGGCTGCGCGCAAACCGCCGCTGAACCGAGTGGCCGCTCACCGCTGAACCGAGTGCCGCTCAGCCGCTGAATCGGGTGGCCGCGCCCTACGACCCTCCGTAGGCTCGGACCCCATGAGCCCCACTCTCACCCTCATCCAGGGCGACATCACCGAACAAGCCGTGGACGCCGTGGTCAACGCCGCCAACTCCTCGCTGCTCGGCGGCGGGGGAGTGGACGGCGCGATCCACCGGCGCGGCGGCCCGGAGATCCTCGCCGAGTGCCGTGCCCTGCGTGCCGCGCACTACGGTCGCGGTCTGCCCACCGGCCAGGCCGTCGCCACGACCGCCGGCCACCTGCCGGCCCGCTGGGTCATCCACACCGTCGGCCCCGTCCACTCCGACAGCGAGGACCGCAGCGGCCTGCTGGCCTCCTGCTACCGCGAATCCCTCCTGATCGCCGACGAACTGGGCGCCGAAACGGTTGCCTTCCCGGCCATCTCCACCGGCGTCTACAGATGGCCGATGGAGGACGCCGCCCGTATCGCGGTGGAGACGGTGCGGGACGCCGAGACGGCGGTCGAAGAGGTGCGGTTCGTCCTCTTCGACGAGCAGGCGCACGCGACCTTCGCTGCGCACGTGCGCTGACCGCGGCACGGCACTACGGCCCGGCTCGGCACGGCACAGCCCGGAGCGGTCGGGCATGGCACAGCGCCGAGGGGCAGGGTGCCGTGCAGCCCGGGTACTGACGAGGTGCCGCAACTGGGGATCACCGAACTCCCCTTGACCCGTGGCCTGTTCGTACCGGGGACGGGGGCGGGGCATGGTTCGATCCGTTGGGCACGGCCGGTCCACTCGACCGCAAGCGCCACGTCGAGTGGACTGGACGAAGTACCAGGAGGAGAGCGGAAGATGACGCAGCCCTACGCCCCGATCGAGCCCTACCCTCCGATCGAGCCCTACGACACCGGCATGCTCGACGTCGGCGACGGCAACCTCGTGTACTGGGAAGTCTGCGGAAACCCGGAAGGGAAGCCCGCGCTGGTCGTCCACGGCGGGCCGGGGTCGGGGTGCAGCACGGGCGCGCGCCGGAACTTCGACCCGGACCGCTATCGCGTCGTCCTCTTCGACCAGCGCGGCTGCGGACGCAGCACCCCGCACGCCAGTGACCCGGCCACCGACATGCGGCACAACACCACCGGCCATCTGCTCGCCGACATGGAGCGGCTGCGCGGGCACCTGGGCATCGACCGCTGGCTGCTGTTCGGCGGATCATGGGGCTCGACGCTGATCCTGGCGTACGCGGAACGGCACCCGGAGCGGGTGTCGGAGATCGTCATCCCCCACGTCACCACGACCCGGCGTTCGGAGACCGACTGGCTCTACCGGGGTGTCGGCCGGTTCTTCCCGGAGGCGTGGGAGCGCTTCCTCGCCGGTGCTCCGGGGGTGGGACGGGACGGCGACATCGTCGGGGCCTATGCCCGCCTGATGGCGGACCCCGACCCCGCGGTGCGCGAGCGGGCCACCGCCGACTGGTGCGCCTGGGAGGACACGGTGCTCTCCCTGGAGCCGTACGGCGCACCCCACCCCTACGGCGACCGGCCCTCGAAGGCCCGGGTGGCCCTGGTCCGGATCTGCTCGCACTACTTCTCGCACGGCGCATGGCTGGAGGAGGGCGCGCTGCTGCGGGACGCCGGACGGCTGGCAGGCATCCCGGGAGTGCTCCTCCACGGCCGTCAGGACATGGGTGGGCCGCCCCACACGGCGTGGGAGCTCGCCCGCGCCTGGCCCGACGCCCACCTGACCGTCCTCCCTGACGCGGGGCACAAGGGGAGCGAGTCGATGCGGGCGGAGGCGATCGGAGCGCTCGACCGGTTCGCCGGGAAGTGAGGCCGGAAGGGCGGCCCCAGGCGACCCGCGCCGCCCCTGGTGGCCCGACGCAGATGTCGGATTCTCGCCAGCCGGATGCCGCCGACTGAGCAATCCTGAGGTCATGCACACCGACACCGAGCGTTGTCTGCGCGCCGTGCAGTCCAAGGATGCCCGCTTCGACGGCTGGTTCTACACCGCCGTGCTCACGACCCGTATCTACTGCCGTCCCAGCTGCCCCGTGGTGCCGCCCAAGCCGGAGAACATGTGCTTCTACCCGAGCGCGGCCGCCGCTCAGCAGGCGGGGTTCCGGGCCTGCAAGCGGTGCCGTCCGGACGCCAGCCCGGGGTCTCCCGAGTGGAACGAGCGGGCCGACCTCGTCGCCCGCGCCATGCGGCTGATCGCCGATGGCATCGTCGACCGTGGGGGCGTTCCCGGACTCGCCGCCCGGCTCGGCTACAGCCCCCGGCAGATAGAGCGCCAGCTGCTGGCGGAGCTGGGGGCGGGGCCGCTCGCCCTGGCCCGCGCGCAGCGCGCGCAGACCGCCCGGCTGCTGGTGGAGACCACCGCGCTGCCGATGGCCGATGTCGCGTTCGCCGCCGGATTCGCCAGCATCCGTACCTTCAACGAGACGGTACGGGAGGTCTTCGCGCTGTCCCCGACGGAGCTGCGACAGCGCGCCAGGCCCGGCCCCCGTGCGGCGGTGCCCGGCTCGCTCGCGCTGCGGCTGCCCTTCCGCCGGCCGTTGAACCCCGACAACCTCTTCGGACACCTCGCCGCCACCGCGGTCCCCGGGGTCGAGGAGTGGCGGGACGGCGCCTACCGCCGGACCCTGAGCCTCCCCTACGGGCACGGCATCGTCGCCCTCTCGCCCCGCCCCGACCACATCGACTGCCGCCTCTCCCTCACCGATCTGCGCGATCTGGCCGGAGCCATCGCCCGCTGCCGCCGGATGCTCGACCTCGACGCGGACCCGGAGGCCGTCGACGCGCTGCTCCGTGAGGACCCGCTGCTGACACCCCTCGTCGACAAGGCGCCGGGCCGCCGGGTCCCGCGCACGGTCGACGCCGAGGAATTCGCCGTCCGTGCCGTCCTCGGCCAGCAGGTCTCCACCGCGGCGGCCCGCACCCACGCCGGACGGCTGGTCCGCGCGCACGGCGAACGGGTCGACGACCCGGGCGGCGGCCTCAGCCATCTCTTCCCGCCCGCCACCGCGCTCGCCGGGCTGGACCCGGAGTCGCTGGCGATGCCCCGTGCCCGCCGGGCCACCCTCACCGGCGTCGTCGCCGCGCTCGGTTCCGGCGCACTCCAACTGGGCGTCGGCAGCGACCGGGACGAGGCCCGCGCACAGCTCACGGCGCTGCCGGGCATCGGCCCCTGGACCGTCGAATGCATCGCCATGCGCGCGCTCGGCGACCCGGACGCCTTCACACCGACCGACCTCGGCCTGCGCCGCGCGGCCGCCGGGCTCGGACTGCCGCACACCCCGGCGGCCCTCACCCGCCACTCCGCGCACTGGCGCCCCTGGCGCGCCTACGCCGTCCAGTACCTCTGGGCGACCGACGACCACCCCATCAACCACCTCCCGACGAACTGAGCCCGCAGCCATGACCGTTCACGCGCCCGAAGCGCCCCGCACCCACACCGTCCTCGACGACACCCCGGTGGGGCCGCTCACCCTGGTAGCCGCCGGCGAGGCCCTCACCGGCCTCTACATGACCGACCAGCGCCACCGCCCGCCCCAGGAGACCTTCGGCGGCCCGGCGGACCCCGACGAGCCTCCGTTCGCCCCGGCCGTCACCCAGCTCCGGGCCTATTTCCGCGGCGAGTTGACCACCTTCGACCTGCCGCTCGCCCTGCACGGCACGCCCTTCCAGCGTCGCGTCTGGGCGGCGCTGTGCACCATCCCGTACGGCGAGACCCTCTCGTACGGGCAGCTCGCCGAACGGCTCGGCGTCCCGACGGCGGCCCGCGCGGTCGGTCTGGCCAACGGGCGTAACCCGGTCGGCATCGTCGTCCCCTGCCATCGCGTCGTCGGCGCCAACGGCAGCCTCACGGGCTACGGCGGCGGCCTCGACCGCAAGCGCCGTCTGCTCGCCTTCGAGCGGACGGAGGACGCCCTCTTCCCGGCGGAGGCGTGCGAGTGAGGGGTCCGCTCGCCCCTGCTGGGCCCGAGCGAAGCCGTACTCGGATCGGGGCCTGCGCCCTCAGGCCCGGCCCGGGGGAGTGAGGCCGTCGAGCAGCACCCGTACCGTCTCCGCCGCGAACTCCTCGTCGCCTTCCGGGAGAAGCACACCGGGCGGTGCCTCGGCGTCGAAGAACAGGTCGAGGAAGGCACGGTGGAAACAGGCCCCGATGAGCAGCGTGGCCGCCGCGTGCGGGTCGATGCCGGATGAGACCCGGCCCAGCGCCTGCTCGGCCGCCAGATATCCGGCCAGGTGCTGGGTGGCGTTCTGCGGCCCGGCGGTGCCGAGCTCGATCAGGATGCGGGCCCGGACGCCCGTCCGGCCCCGCCACCCCACCACCCGCCACCCGGCCCCGCAATCATCGCCGGCCTCAGCCCGCGACGACCTCGCGTACCTCGTCCACCAGCTCCGCCGCCGTCGCCACCGAGCGCCGCAACTCCGCTTCCCCGCGCCCGAGGCCGCCGAGCAGGGCGGTGGCACGGGCACCGAAGCCGGGCGGCGTCTCCGGCATCGCCGTGGCCGCCGCGAGCGCGCCCTTCTCATTGAGACACCAGACGCGATGATGGGCGTGCAGCGCCTGGACGAGGTCGCCGACGGCCCGGGACAGACACAGGGCCGCATGCAGCACGTCCAGGGCCGCGTACGACTTGCCCGCCATCGCCACCGAGAATCCCGCGTCCCAGACCGCACCCTCGGTCAGCGCCCTGCGCAGGGCCTCGGGATAGGTGCGGGTCTCGTTCCTCAGGCGGGCCAGTTCCCCGTCGGTGTCCGCGAGCACCCGGCCCAGTGCCGCCTCGCCCGGGTAGGCGGGGGACCAGAATCCCAGGGGGTGACCGGCCTGTACACCGATCTCGTAGCGGCCCTCGCGGCACTCCTCCCACACCCGCCGCACCCGGTCGACGTCCCGCAGGATCCAGTCCACATGGCTGCCGTCGGGCAGCACGAGCCAGGCCCCGCCGTTAACCCACGCGCCCCAGGCGCCCGGCCCGTACACCTCGACGGGGCCACCGGTCACCTCCACGGCCAGCGCCTCCAGCGCCGCAAGATCCGGCTCGCCCTGGTAGTAGACGCCCAGATCCCAGTCGGAGTCCGGCCGATGGGTACCCCGTGCCCGGCTTCCGCCGAGCATCACCCCGACAACTCCCGGCACCTGCGCGACCTTCGCGGCGATCTCATCCATCCCGCCACGCTAGTACCGGCGGGATGACCGCCGCTCGCCTTATTCCGACGTACCGTCAGCCCCGGCCGGCGGCACGCCGTCCTCCAGTTCCGCCGGTCCACGGCCGTCCGCGAGGGCCTTCAGGGCGGCGCCGAGGCGCAGGGCCATTTCCCGGTTCACCAGCGTCTGGGCCTCGTCCCAGTGCACCATGCGCCAGGAGAGCAGCTCGTCCTCCTGCACACGGATCGCGGCCAGCTGCGCGGCGTCCAGCACCCCGCCGTCGTAGAGGTACGACACCAGCGGCGGCCGGTCCTTTCCACGTACCCAGTCGACGACGAGGAGCGCGCCCGGCTCCACGTCCAGGCCGATCTCCTCGGCGGCCTCGCGGCGGGCGGCCTGACGGGGCGACTCGCCGTGGTCCGACTCGACCGTGCCGCCCGGCAGGATCCAGGTGTCGCGGTAGTTGGGCTCCACGAGCAGAAGGCGGCCTTCCGCGTCACGGAAGATGATGCCCGCGCCCGCGAGCACACGGGGCAGGCCGGCGATGTACGTGGCGTAGTCCAAGGTGGTCACGGCGCGAGCCTAGACGGTACGGGTCCGGGGCCACGCCGGTCCCGGGGATCTTGCCGGCGCACCCCGGGGGCGCTCGGCAGCACCGCCCGACCCCGGGCGTGTCTTTCCGGCCAGGACGGGTCAGGGCGGATCAGGGAGCGAATCAGGGACGGATCAGGGGGCGATCAGGCAGCGGGGCCCGAAGACCTTGGGGGAGTGCGTACCGGGCCCGCGAGCCCGCCGTGTCGGCAAGGCACGTCCCAAGTGGCCTGTTCGCCGGGCCATGCGCCGGATAAGGTCACAGCGGCGCGACTGCCAGTTCGAAAGCAAGGGGAAACACGGTGGCGGACGCAGCAAGGACATCCACAGCGCATGTGCTGATCGCCGCGGACAAATTCAAGGGTTCGCTCACGGCCGTCGAGGTCGCCGAGCATGTCACGGCCGGTCTCCGGCGTGCGGTCCCCGGTCTCGACGTGGCGGCCGTCCCGGTCGCGGACGGCGGCGACGGCACGGTCGCGGCGGCACTCGCAGCCGGCTTCACCCGGCACGAGGCACGGGTCACCGGCCCCACCGGCACGCCGGTGACGGCCACCTTCGCGCTGCGCGACGAAGGCACCGCGGTGGTGGAGATGGCGGAGGCCTCCGGGCTCCAGCACCTCCCGGCGGGCGTCTTCGCGCCCCTGACCGCGACCACGTACGGCACCGGCGAGCTGCTGCTCGCGGCCCTCGACGCGGGCGCGACCTCGATCGTCTTCGGCGTCGGCGGCAGCGCCACGACCGACGGCGGCGCGGGCATGCTCGCGGCGCTGGGCGCGCGGTTCCTGGACGCGGACGGCGAGCCGGTCGCCCCTGGCGGCGGCCCGCTGCGCGACCTGGCCACCGCCGATCTGACGGGGCTGGACCCCCGGCTGGCCAGGACCGGGATCGTGCTCGCCAGCGATGTGGACAACCCGCTCACGGGTCCGAAGGGCGCCCCGGCGGTCTACGGCCCGCAGAAGGGCGCGAGCGAGGCGGACGTGGCCGCGCTGGACGCCGCGCTGGCGCACTACGCCGAGGTGCTGGAGCGCGCGGTGGGCCCGACGGCCGCGGAACACGCCCTGGCACCCGGCGCGGGCGCCGCGGGCGGGATCGGTTACGGCGCGCTGGTCGGCCTGGACGCGGCGTTCCGGCCGGGCATCGACGTGATGCTCGACGTCCTGGGCTTCGCCCCGGCGCTGGCCAAGGCCACCTTCGTCATCACCGGCGAGGGCTCGCTCGACACCCAGACGCTGCACGGCAAGGCGCCGGCGGGGGTCGCCGCCGCGGCCCGTGCGGCCGGTCTGGACGTGGTCGCGGTCTGCGGCCGCCTCCAGCTGACGCAGGAAGCGCTCGGCGCTGCGGGCATCCGGCGGGCCTACGCCCTGACGGATCTGGAGCCGGACCCGGCCCGCTGTATGGCCGAGGCGGGCCCGCTGCTGGAGCGGACGGCGGAGCAGCTGGCGCGGGACTTCCTGATCTGAGGCGGTGCGCGGCCCGCCGCGGGCCGCACACACCACAACGCCGCGGGCCCCGAGCGAGAAACTCGCTCGGGGCCCGCGGCGTCGTTCTGCGTTCCGCTAGGGGAGCTGTGCGGCGCGGGACTCCTCCCGCGACTCACGGCGGTTGTCGCGGAAGGTGTTGACCCTCCGGGCCGTCGCGAACAGCGGGATCATCGCGCCCATGACCACCTGGAGGGCACAGCCGGTCTGGAGCAGCAGCTGACCGCCGGGGGCGTCCAGCGCCCAGGCCGTGAGCATGCCCATGCTGAGCACGATCCAGCTGAGCACCGCCACCGCGAGCCGGCCCCGCGGCTTGGGGTACTCGACCCGGCTCACCATCAGCCAGGCCACCCCGATGATCGCCAGCAGCGTCGGCACGAAGGGCAGCTCCAGCAGCACGATGGCCACGACGGTCAGTGCGCCGAACGGGCCCGGCATGCCCTGGAACATGCCGTCGCGCATCGGCACGCAGGAGAACCGGGCAAGCCGGAGCACCACCGCGAGCAGCACCACGACGGCAGCGACCACGGACACCCGCTGGTTGGCGTCCTGGGTGACCATGCCCCAGGTCACCACGAAGTACGCGGGTGCCAGGCCGAAGCTGATCAGGTCGGAGAGGTTGTCGAGCTCGGCCCCCATCGCCGAGGCCCGCAGCTTGCGCGCCACCAGCCCGTCGAAGAGGTCGAAGACCGACGCCAGCAGCATCAGGATCACGGCCATCGCCGCACTGTTCCGGGCCATCCCGCCGTCCTCGGTGCCCGTCAGATGCGGGATGAGGACCCCGGTGGTGGTGAAGTACACGGCCATGAAGCCGCAGATCGCGTTGCCGAGGGTGAGGGTGTCCGCTATTGACAGCCGCGTGGACAGCGGCATGTCGTCCTCGTCCTCGTCGGTCTCGGGCGCCCAGCCCGCCTGTGTCTCGGGATCAATCACGGTCAAGACGAGTCACCCCCGCGGTGGTCGCCTGGCCGACCTCGACCGCCACCTCGACGCCCTCCGGGAGGTAGACGTCGACGCGCGAGCCGAAGCGGATCAGTCCGATCCGCTCGCCCTGCTCGACCTTGGTGCCCTCGGGCACGTACGGGACGATACGGCGGGCCACCGCGCCGGCGATCTGCACCATCTCGATGTCACCGAGCTCGGTGTCGAAGTGCCAGACCACCCGCTCGTTGTTCTCGCTCTCCTTGTTGAACGCCGGGACGAACCCGCCGGGGATGTGCTCCACGGACGTCACCGTGCCGGCCAGCGGCGCGCGGTTGACGTGGACGTTCAGCGGGCTCATGAAGATCGCGACGCGGGTGCGTCCGTCCTTCCACGGCATGATGCTCTGCACCACACCGTCGGCCGGGGAGATGACACGTCCCTGAGCGATCTCCCGCTCGGGGTCGCGGAAAAACCACAGCATGCCCGCCGCCAGCGCGGTGGTGGGCACGGCAACAGCGGCCCAGCGACCCGACCGGCGGGACCGGGCGAGGCTGACCGCTGCCGTGGCAACGGTCGGCAGGAGCCACGGCGACGCTCCGCGCGCGAGGCGGATACGACCGCGTTGTGCAGAGGATTGGCTGTGGGGCATGGATGACCTTCGTAGCGGAGGATGCCGCGTATGGATACGGGGGACGGCGGCTTTCCGGGGATGGTATCGGTTGCGAGCGGCAACTGGCCAAGAGCCAGAGCCAATCCGTGGCCGAAGAACGATGACGGGGTGTGATCTTCGTCTAGATCAAAGCACCCCAAACAGGACGTTCACCCCTGGATCCGGTACTCCTCGAGTAGCCGTCGACCAATGATCATTTTCTGGATCTCTGCGGTGCCTTCGCCGATCAGGAGCATCGGGGCCTCGCGGTAGAGGCGCTCGATCTCGTACTCCTTGGAGAAGCCGTAGCCGCCGTGGATCCGGAAAGCGTCTTCCACTACCTCCTTGCAGTACTCGGAGGCCAGGTACTTCGCCATGCCCGCCTCGAGGTCGTTTCGCTGACCCGAGTCCTTTTTGCGAGCGGCATTAACCATCATCGCATGCGCGGCTTCGACCTTTGTCGCCATTTCCGCCAATTTGAACTGAATGGCCTGGTGCTGTGCGATCGGCTTGCCGAAGGTGTGCCGCTGCTGCGCGTACGAAACACCCAGCTCGAACGCGCGCTGGGCGACACCGCAGCCGCGTGCGGCCACATTGACCCGGCCGACCTCGACGCCGTCCATCATGTGATAGAAGCCACGTCCGGTCTCGCCGCCGAGCACCCGATCGGCCGGGATCCGCAGCCCGTCCATGATCAGTTCGGTGGTGTCGACGCCCTTGTAGCCCATCTTGTCGATCTTGCCCGGAATGGTCAGGCCGGGCCGCACCTCACCGAAGCCGGCCTCCTTCTCCACGAGGAAGGTCGTCATCGACTTGTGCGGGGCGGTGCCCTCCGGGTGGCCCTCGTCGGTCCGGCACAGCACGGCGACCAGCGTCGACGTGCCACCGTTGGTGAGCCACATCTTCTGGCCGTTCAGGACGTAATCGTTGCCGTCCCGTACGCCCTTGGAGGAGATGGCCGACACGTCCGAGCCGAGCGCCGGCTCCGACATCGAGAAGGCGCCACGGATTTCACCGGCCGCCATCTTCGGCAGGAAATAGTCCTTCTGCTCCTGGGTGCCGTGCTGCTTGAGCATGTAGGCCACGATGAAGTGGGTGTTGATGATGCCCGAGACGCTCATCCAGCCGCGGGCGATCTCCTCGACGGTCAGCGCGTAGGTGAGAAGGGACTCACCCAGACCGCCGTACTCCTCCGGAATCATCAGGCCGAACACGCCGAGTTCCTTCAGGCCCTCGACGATCTGCGACGGGTATTCGTCGCGGTGTTCCAGCTCGGTGGCGACCGGCAGGATCTCCTTGTCCACGAAGTCGCGGACGGTGGAGAGGATTTCCCGCTGGATGTCGGTCAGGCCCTCGGTCTGCGCGAGACGGGTCATGGCTACTTCTCCTTCTTGGCCGGAGGGGCCTGAAGCTCCGGGCGGCCGGGCTGCTCGCCGCCGCGCTCCTTGATGTAGGTGGCCGTCGGGACCATGACCTTGCGCCGGAAGACGCAGACCAGGGTGCCGTCCTGCTTGTAGCCCTTGGTCTCGACGTGCACGATGCCGCGGTCCGTCTTGGAGCGGGACGGCGTCTTGTCCAGCACGGTCGTCTCGCCGTAGAGCGTGTCGCCGTGGAAGGTGGGCGCCACATGCTTCAGGGACTCGATCTCCAGATTGGCGATGGCCTTTCCGGAGACGTCGGGCACCGACATGCCCAGCAGCAGCGAGTAGATGTAGTTGCCGACGACGACGTTCTTGCCGAAGTCGGTGGTCTGCTCCGCGTAGTTGCTGTCCATGTGCAGCGGGTGATGGTTCATCGTCAGCAGACAGAAGAGGTGGTCGTCGTATTCCGTGACGGTTTTGCCGGGCCAGTGCTTGTAGACATCGCCGACGGTGAACTCTTCGTAGGTACGGCCGAACTGCATGGTGCTTATGCCTCCGGGGCCTCGAACTTGGACGTGCGGGTCATGCCGGCGGCCCGGCCCTTGCCGGCGACGACCAGTGCCATCTTCCGGCTCGCCTCGTCGATCATCTCGTCGCCGAGCATCGCGGAACCCTTGGCTCCGCCCGCCTCCGAGGTGTGCCACTCGTAGGCGTCCAGGATCAGCTCGGCGTGGTCGTAGTCCTCCTGGGAGGGGGAGAACACCTCATTGGCGGCCTCGACCTGACCCGGGTGCAGTACCCACTTGCCGTCGAAGCCGAGGGCGGCGGCGCGGCCGGCGACCTCGCGATAGCCGTCAACATTCTTGATCTGAAGGTACGGACCGTCGATTGCCTGTAGATCGTAGGTGCGAGCCGCCATCAGAATGCGCATCAGAATGTAGTGATAGGCATCCGCCCCATAGCCGGGCGGCTGCTCGCCGACCACCAGGGACTTCATGTTGATGGACGCCATGAAGTCGGCCGGGCCGAAGATGATGGTCTCCAGGCGCGGCGAGGCCCCGGCGATCTCGTCGACGTTCACCAGGCCCTTGGCGTTCTCGATCTGCGCCTCGATGCCGATCCTGCCGACCTCGAAGCCCATGGTCTTCTCGATCTGCGTCAGCAGCAGGTCCAGCGCCACGATCTGCTGGGCGTCCTGGACCTTCGGCAGCATGATGCAGTCCAGGTTGGGGCCGGCGCCCTCGACGACCGTGATGACGTCCCGGTACGTCCAGTGCGTCGTCCAGTCGTTGACCCGCACGACCCGGGTCTTGCCCGTCCAGTCGCCCTCGTTCAGCGCCTCGACGATGTGGTGCCGGGCGCCCTCCTTGGCGAGCGGCGCGCAGGCGTCCTCCAGGTCCAGGAAGACCTGGTCGGCCGGAAGGCCCTGGGCCTTCTCCAGAAAGCGGGGATTACTGCCGGGGACCGCGAGACAGGAGCGGCGCGGTCGCAGGCGGTTTACCCGGGGGTGAGCCTGGGTCATGCGGGGACCTCCAGGGGGTCGAGCTGGTTCGCTTTCCGGATTTCGTCGACGATACGGCCGATGATCTCCGTAATACCGAAATCCTTGGGGGTGAACACGGCCGCCACTCCGGCTTCCCGGAGCGCGGCGGCGTCGGCGGAGGGGATGATGCCGCCGACGATGACCGGCATGTCATCGACGCCGGTGCGGCGCAGCCGGGCCAGCACGTCCGGGACCAGCTCGGCGTGCGAGCCGGACAGGATCGACAGGCCCACACAGTGCACGTCCTCGGCGACCGCGGCCGAGACGATCTGCTCCGGGGTCAGCCGGATGCCCTGGTAGATCACCTCGAAGCCGGCGTCCCTGGCCCGTACGGCGATCTGCTCGGCGCCGTTGCTGTGCCCGTCCAGGCCGGGCTTGCCGACCAGCAGGCGCAGCTTGCCGCTGCCGAGCTCGGCGGCGGTCTTGGCGACCTTCTCGCGGACCGCGGCGAGCGGGCTGCCCTCCTCGGCGGCGACCGCCAGGGGGGCGCTGGAGACGCCCGTGGGGGCCCGGAACTCGCCGAAGACGTCCCGCAGCGCCCAGGCCCACTCGCCGGTCGTCACGCCGGCGCGTGCGCACTCCACGGTGGCCGCGAAGAGGTTGCCGTCGCCCGCCGCGGTCTTCTTCAGGACCGACAGCGCCTCCTGGGCGCGTGTCTCGTCGCGGTTGTCCCGCCAGTCGTGCAGCGCCTGGACCACCCGTGCCTCGTTGGCCGGGTCGACGGTCATGATGGCCGTGTCGAGATCCGCGGTGAGCGGGTTGGGCTCGGTGCCCTCGAAGCAGTTGACGCCGACGATCTTCTCCTCGCCGGCCTCGATCCGGGCCCGCCGCTCGGCGTGCGCGGAGACCAGCTGCGACTTGAGATAGCCGGACTCCACCGCGGCCATCGCGCCGCCCATCTCCTGGATCCGCTCGATCTCGGTGAGGCATTCGGTGACCAGGGTGTCCACCTTGGCCTCGATGACATGCGAGCCGGCGAAGATGTCCTCGTACTCCAGCAGATCGCTCTCGTGGGCGAGGACCTGCTGGATACGCAGGGACCACTGCTGGTCCCAGGGGCGGGGCAGCCCCAACGCCTCGTTCCAGGCGGGGAGTTGCACCGCGCGGGCGCGGGCGTCCTTGGAGAGCGTGACGGCCAGCATCTCCAGGACGATCCGCTGGACGTTGTTCTCCGGCTGCGCCTCGGTCAGGCCGAGCGAGTTGACCTGGACGCCGTAGCGGAACCGGCGCTGCTTCTCGTTCTCGATGCCGTAGCGCTCGCGGGTGATCTTGTCCCAGATGCGGCCGAAGGCGCGCATCTTGCACATCTCCTCGACGAACCGGACACCGGCGTTCACGAAGAACGAGATACGGGCCACGACATCACCGAACTTCTCCGGCGGCACCTGCCCCGAGTCCCGCACCGCGTCCAGTACCGCGATCGCGGTGGACATCGCATACGCGATCTCCTGGATGGGTGTGGCGCCCGCCTCCTGTAGGTGGTAGCTACAGATGTTGATCGGGTTCCACTTGGGGATGTGCGCCACCGTGTACGTGATCATGTCGGTGGTCAGCCGGAGCGAAGGGCCCGGCGGGAAGACGTGCGTCCCGCGCGACAGGTACTCCTTGACGATGTCGTTCTGCGTCGTCCCCGACAGCTTGGAGATGTCGGCGCCCTGCTCCTCGGCGACCACCTCGTACAGCGCCAGCAGCCACATGGCCGTCGCGTTGATGGTCATCGAGGTGTTCATCTGGTCCAGGGGTATGTCCTGGAACAGCCGTCGCATGTCGCCGAGGTGGGACACCGGGACCCCGACCCGGCCGACCTCGCCGCGGGCGAGGATGTGGTCGGGGTCGTAGCCGGTCTGCGTCGGGAGGTCGAACGCGACCGACAGGCCGGTCTGGCCCTTGGCGAGGTTACGCCGGTACAGCTCGTTGGACGCCTCGGCGGTGGAGTGGCCGGCGTAGGTCCGCATCAGCCACGGACGATCCTTCTGACGCTCAGTCATATCAGGCCCGTATCTTCGTGGTCCGGAAGTCCGAGTCGCCTCAGACGTTCCGGAACCGGTTGATGGCGTCGAGGTGCTTGGCGCGCATTTCTTCGTCACGCACGCCCATGCCCTCCTCGGGGGCCAGCGCCAGCACGCCGACCTTGCCCTGGTGGAGGTTGCGGTGCACGTCGTACGCCGCCTGGCCGGTCTCTTCGAGGGTGTAGGTCCGCGACAGGGTCGGGTGGATCTTGCCCTTGGCGATCAGGCGGTTGGCCTCCCACGCCTCGCGGTAGTTGGCGAAGTGCGAGCCGACGATCCGCTTCAGCGACATCCACAGGTAGCGGTTGTCGTACTCGTGGTTGTAGCCCGAGGTCGAGGCGCAGGTGACGATGGTGCCGCCCTTGCGCGTGACGTACACGGACGCGCCGAAGGTCTCCCGGCCGGGGTGCTCGAAGACGATGTCCACGTCCTCGCCGCCGGTCAGCTCGCGGATGCGCTTGCCGAAGCGCTTCCACTCCTTGGGGTCCTGGTTGTGCTCGTCCTTCCAGAACTTGTAGCCCTCGGCGTTGCGGTCGATGATCGCGTCGGCGCCCATCTTCCGGCAGATCTCCGCCTTCTGGTCGGAGGAGACCACGCAGATCGGGTTGGCTCCGCCGGCCAGCGCGAACTGGGTGGCGTAGCTGCCGAGCCCGCCGCTCGCGCCCCAGATCAGGACGTTGTCGCCCTGCTTCATCCCGGCGCCGTTCTGCGAGACGAGCTGGCGGTAGGCGGTCGAGTTGACCAGGCCGGGCGACGCCGCCTCCTCCCAGCTCAGGTGCTTCGGCTTGGGCATCAGCTGGTTGGACTTGACCAGTGCGATCTCGGCCAGGCCGCCGAAGTTGGTCTCGAAGCCCCAGATCCGCTGCTCGGGGTCGAGCATGGTGTCGTTGTGGCCGTCGGAGGACTCCAGCTCGACGGAGAGGCAGTGCGCGACGACCTCGTCGCCGGGGCCCCAGGCGTTGACGCCGGGCCCGGTGCGCAGGACCACACCGGCCAGGTCGGAGCCGATCACGTGGTACGGGAGGTCGTGCCGCTTGGTGAGCGGGGAGAGCCTGCCGTAGCGCTCCAGGAACCCGAACGTCGACACCGGCTCGAAGATCGAGGTCCACACGGAGTTGTAGTTCACGGAGGAGGCCATCACGGCCACCAGCGCCTCGCCCGGCCCCAGCTCGGGCACCGGCACCTCGTCGACGTGCAGCGACTTGCGGGGGTCCTTCTCCTTGCTCTCCAGGCCGGCGAACATCTCGGCCTCGTCCTTGTGCACGGTCACCGCGCGGTAGGACTCGGGGATGGTCAGGCCGGCGAAGTCGGCGCTGGTGGTGTCGGGCGCGAGGATTGCGTCCAGGATTTCGTTCACGGGGTGCCTCCGGCGAAGCTCGTTGGGGAACGGCTTTGAGGGAACGTCGGGGGTGGTGCAGAGGTGGTGCCGTCGGTTCGGCCGGGGTGGCCCCGTTGCCGTCGCCTCTGCGGGGGTCGCAGAGCCGTCGGCCGCGGTGCCTGGCAGCGCTGGTGAGCGCGGTGCCCAGCGGCAGCTGGGAGGTGCCTGTGACGCAGGCATCCGGGCGGACAGCCGCATAGGGCTGGTGGGACAGCCGACGTGCGTGGGATCTCAGCACGCCGGCCGCCCGGACACCTTCAACGTATGACACCGCGTGCCAGGCGACAAGACACTGAGTGCCAAGAATTTCTCTCAGATGTCATCTGGGCGGCACGCATGAGCGAAAGAGGGCCGATGGGAGGCGTGCGGATGACACAAAGAGAGGTGATGTGTGCGCAGCGTGCGCAGGGAGGGCGTTACGCCATCCGGGTCGCGGCCCGGTCAGCTCAAGGGCGCCGGGCCGCGCTCATGTCCGGTTCCGGCCGGAGGGCCGTTACTTGCGTTCTTGGATCGCCTTGCGGATGGTGCGCATGACCTCGTCCAGCGGGGCGTCGGTGCGGGCCACCGCGACCAGGACCTCGCCCTCCCGCGAGACGGCCGCCGGAGGGGTCTCCCCGCTGCCGGTGCGGCCCGCGCCGATGCCGGCGCCGAAGGTCTCCCGGACGATCGCGAAGGCATGGTCGAGCTGTGCCTCGACGTCGCCCTGGGCGTCGGCCCGCAGCCAGCGCCGCAGTACGTGGTTGTGCGCGGTGACCACGGCGGACGCCGCGACCTCGGCGAGCAGCGGATCGTCGTCGCCCTCGCGGTGTGCGCCCTCGTCGAAGTGGCCCAGGAGATAGCGGGTGAACAGCCGCTCGTAGCGGGCCACCGAGGCGATCTCGGCCTCCCGCAGGGTGGGCACCTCGCGGGTCAGGCGGTAGCGGGCCACCGAGACGGCCGGGGAGGCCGCGTACATCCGCATGACCTCCTTGATGCCGCGGCAGACCGTGTCCAGCGGATTCTCGTGCGGCGGAGCGGCGTCCAGGACGGCTTCCGCGCGGACGAGGGTGTCGTCGTGGTCGGGGAAGATCGCCTCTTCCTTGGAGCGGAAGTGGCGGAAAAAGGTACGCCGGGCGACGCCCGCGGCGGCCGCGATCTCATCGACCGTCGTCGCCTCGTAGCCCTTGGTCGCAAACAGCTCCATCGCCGCCGCCGACAATTCACGGCGCATTTTGAGCCGTTGCGCAGCCGCCCGGCGGGTGCCGGGAGTGGTGGTGTCGGCGGTGTCGGAGGGTTGTGTACGAGCGGGCTGGGACATGTGGGGACGGTACTGCATATCTACGCGACCTGCGGCATGAGGTGCAGCTTTTGCCCCCGTGAGCGGGGGTGGACCGCCGTCGGGTTCCAGCAGTCCACCCCACCCTCCCCCGGCCGGGCCGGGGTGCCGCCACGCGTCAGCGCCGGGCGTACTCACGAAAGCCGCGGCCGGTCTTACGGCCGAGGCAGCCCGCGGCGACGAGGTGCTCCAGCAGCGGCGCCGGGGCCAGCCCGGGGTCGCGGAACTCGGCGTGCAGCACCTTCTCGATGGCCAGGGACACGTCCAGGCCGACCACGTCGAGGAGTTCGAACGGGCCCATCGGGTACCCGCCGCCGAGCTTCATGGCGGCGTCGATGTCGTCCAGGGTCGCGTAGTGCTCCTCGACCATCTTGATCGCGTTGTTCAAGTACGGGAACAGCAGCGCGTTCACGATGAATCCGGCCCGGTCCCCGCAGTCCACCGGGTGCTTACGGACCTTGGCGCAGACCGCCCGCACGGTGGCGTGGACGTCGTCGGCCGTCAGGACCGTACGGACCACCTCCACCAGCTTCATGGCCGGCGCCGGGTTGAAGAAGTGCATCCCGATGACGTCCTCGGGGCGCGAGGTGGCGCGGGCGCAGGCCACGACGGGCAGCGACGAGGTCGTGGTGGCCAGGACGGCGCCCGGCTTGCAGACCTTGTCCAGGGTCGTGAACAGCTCCTGCTTGACCGCCAGGTCCTCGGCCACCGCCTCGACCGCGAGGTCCACGTCCGCGAACGCGTCCAGCGACCCGGCCGGGGTGATCGCCGCCAGCGCGGTGTCCCGGGCCTCGGCGCTCATCCGGCCCTTGTCCACGGAGCGGCCCAGCGACTTGGCGATCCTGGCCTTGGCCTTCTCCGCCTTCTCCAGGCTGCGGGCGGCCAGCACGACCTTGAAGCCCGCCTTGGCGAAGACCTCGGCGATACCGCTGGCCATCGTCCCGGAACCGGCCACGCCGACGCCGGTGACCGTACGCCCGCCGGCGAGCTCATCGGCGGCCGCCGGGCTCTCCGCGTCCGGCACGGCCGTGCCGCTGCCCGGGGCGTCGTACGTGTAGAAGCCGCGGCCCGCCTTGCGGCCGGTCAGCCCCGCCTCGGCGAGCTGGCCGAGGATCGGCGCGGGGGCGTGCAGCCGGTCCTGGGACTCGGCGTACATCGCCTCCAGGACCGTACGCGCGGTGTCCACGCCGATCAGGTCGAGCAGTGCCAGCGGGCCCATCGGCAGCCCGCAGCCGAGCCGCATCGCGGCGTCGATGTCCTCGCGGGTGGCGTACTTGGACTCGTACATCGCCGCGGCCTGGTTCAGGTAGCCGAACAGCAGGCCGTCGGCGACGAAGCCGGGGCGGTCACCCACCGCGATCGGGTCCTTGCCCAGGTCGTGGGCCAGGTCCGTGACGGCCGCGACCGCGGCGGGCGCGGTGAGCACCGAGGACACCACCTCGACCAGCTTCATGGCCGGTGCCGGGTTGAAGAAGTGCACGCCGAGCACCCGCTCGGGGCGCTGCGAGTCGGCGGCCAGCCGGGTCACGGACAGCGCGTTGGTGCCGGTGGCCAGGATGGTGTCCGGGCGCACCACGGCGTCCAGCCCGGCGAAGACCTGCCGCTTGAGCTCGTAGTCCTCGGGCACCACCTCGATGACGAGATCGGCGTCCGCGGCGGCCTGGAGATCGGTGAAGGTACGGAACCGGGCCAGGATGTCCTGCCGCTCCCGCTCCGTGATCCGCTCGCGCTGCACGGCACGGGCGGTGGCGGCTTCGAGAGCGGTGACGGCGTGCCGGGCCGCGGCTTCGTCGGTGTCGATACCGATGACCTCGCGGCCGGCGCGGGCCAGCACCTCGGCGATGCCGGTGCCCATGGTGCCCAGGCCGACGACGGCGACGGTGGAAAGGGACAGGGGGGAGGGGGCAGTTGAGAGATCAGGGGTGGACTGAGGGCCCATCGCGAGACTCCTGAGGGTGTTCCCCTGAAGGCAGGGGAGAAGTGACGACTGAGGGGTACCGCGCGGCGTGATATCTGCCCTGCGCAGCGGCCGGAAAGCGGCGGTGGGCCGCGGGAGCCGCAGCGCTGCGGGAGCGCCGGCGGTGCGGGAGAAGCGGCGAGCCCTGTCCCGGGGCCGTGCCGTGTTCTCCGTACTGCTGTCGTGCTGTGCCGAACCGACTTCACACTGTGGCGGCTGCGTCACCAGGCCGCCCGAGCAGTGGTGCTGCTCGTTCCAGCAGGTTAACCGGTGAGTAACCAGAGCGCCAGGGGTAGGCGGGGTCATTAGGCTGTGGTGCGGGCCACGTCGCGGGAACCGGGGCGGCCGGCGGGAGGGGAGCGGCAAATGGAAGAGGAATTCCACGAGTTGACGGACCGGGTGCGGGCCGAACTCCGCTCCCCACAGGATCTGGTCGCTTACGAACGGTTGCTGGGGCTGGCCCGCAAGAACACCCCGGCCGGGCGGGAGGAACTGGCTCGGATGCTGGTCGCCGTCGAACGTCCGCTGTGGGCCAGGGAGATCGCCGCCTTCATCCTCGGCTGCGCCGGCGACAAACGGGCCTTCGAGACGCTCGTGCTGTTGCTGAACTACCGCGACCCGGTGCGCTGCGCCACCGCCGCGCACGCCCTGGGCCGCCTCGGCGACCCCCGCACCGCCCGCGCCGCCGCTGCGCTCGCCACCAACCCGCTGCGCACCGCCTACGCCCTGCACCCGGTCCGGCTGCTGGCCGAACTCCGCGCACCGCAGTCCGTACCGGCGCTGATCGCGACCCTGGAGCGGCTGCTCACCCCGCACAACCCCTACTGGCGGGTGGCGCTCGCCTGTGTCGAGGGCCTGGGCGCGCTGGGCGACCGGCGCGCGGTCCCCACGCTCACCGCCGCCGTCGGGCATCCCCGGCTGGCGGCCGCCGCGGCCGCGTCACTGGCGCGGCTGGGGGTGCACGAGGAGGTGAGGGCGGACGCCGGGCCCCAGGTGAAGGCGAACGCCGGGCCCCAGGGGAAGGAGGCCGCGCCGGACGGCGCGGGAGACGGGCGCGGGGACGGCGGGCGGGGTCAGGGGCCGGAGCGGGGCGAGGACCCCGGCAGTAGCGGCTCCGGTTCCGGTTCCGGCGTCAGCGGGCGCCGGTAACGCAGCTCGGGGACGCTCCGGCCGCCGACCTCGTACGCCTCCTCGGCCCCGTCCGGCGCAAAACCGGCCCGCTCGTAGAACCGCTGGGCACGGGTGTTGCCGCGTACCACCCACAGATACAGCGCGCGGTAGCCGTTCGCCCGTGCGCGGGCGGTGCCGGCGCTCATCAGGGCGCGACGTAGAGGGCGAGCAGCTCACCCGCGGTCGGCGGGGGCGCTGGCAACTCCTCGGCCCCCGGGGCGATATCGGGGTCCCGGGCCGGTCCGACGCACGCCCAGCCCACGACGTCACCGTCCCGTTCCGCCACCAGGTCCGACACCTCCGGCGACCGCCGCCCGAACCACGACCGCCGCCGCTCGGCATCCGCCGCCACGCTCATCGCGTCCAGGTACGCCTGCGGCATCAGTCCGCGATACGCCGCCTGCCGGCCGCGGACCCGCACCGCCGGGACCGCGTCGATATCGGCCTCGGTCATTTCCCGCATGCGGACCGGGTGCGGGGGCCGCGCCCGGCTCCGTTCAAGAGACCCATCCATGCCGGAGAGGCTAGGAGGTGTCCCCGCGCGGGCCGCCTCGGCGATCAAGCCTTCCAGCAGAGCGGTGAAGACGCCGGCGTCCCGCCAGACCCGGAAGCGGCCGTAGACGGTGGCCCAGGGACCGAACTCGGAGGGCATCTCCCGCCACTGGGCACTGGAACGCAACCGCCAGATCACCCCCTCGAACTGTTCCCGCAGCCGCTCGGGGCACGGGCCGAACCTGCCGATCGGCAGGTAGGGCTCGATGAACTTCCTTGTGCGCGGACTGGTGCGAGGTCTGCACCCAAGTGGTCACCCACGCTGTGGGCGACGTACAGGGCGATGAAGACGGCGGCGAAGGTGGCAGCGTGCACGGTGGCGGGCTCCTGTCCGAAGAGAAGGGGGGTGGGCGGCGCGGGGCGGGTGCTAGGCCGTTTCGTTTGGATCATCTGATCGTTGGCCGAGGCGTGCCGTTAACTGATGTGCAGTGGGCGCGGATCGAGCCGTTGCTTCCGGATCGGACGCCCCGACGAGGTGGCGCGATCACCGCGAGGTGATCGATGCGATCGCCGGGAAGTTCCAGACCGGATCACAGTGGGTCCATCTGCCCGAGAAGTGCGGAAACTGGAGCGGCGTCTACAACCGGCTGCGGATGTGGGCAACCGATGGAACCTGGCGGCGGGCGTTCACCACGCTGATGGCCCAGGCCGAGGCCGACGAGGACCTGAACTGAGCCGTCTCGGTTAATTCCACGATCGTGCGCGCCCACCGGCACGCGGCCGGGCCCGCGAAAAGGAGCCCCGGCCGACGAGCCGGACGACCACGCCATCGGACGGTCCCGCGGTGGACTGCCGAATAGCCGGGAGGGATCTCACCTCCCGGCTCTCACAGAACCGCCGGACTCCACATCGCAGGCATCTTCCTCTGGGCAGCCCGGTGAGCCGAACGAAACTTTCTGGACCAGGGCCCGCGCTGAGGAGGGGTGCCCCTCAGCGTCGGCGCCATTCCTCTCCGGCGGGGCGCATTGGGTGATCGGCGGAGGAATCCTCAGACGGTGGCTATGGCGAAGGGGCCCGTGCCGACGGTGATCGTCGTCAGGACGGTGTTGGTGGCGGTGTCGATGGCGGAGACGGTGTTCGATCCCTGGTTGGCGACGTAGGCGCGGACACCGTCGGTGGTGATCGCCACTCCGTACGGCGTGGTTCCGACGGTAATAGGGGTGCCGATGACGGTGTTCGTCGCGATGTCGAGCACCGAGACCGTGCCGGAGCCGGAGTTGGTGACGTAGGCGCGGGCGCCGTCAGGGGTGATGGCCACCCTGCGTGGGGTGGTGCCGACGGTGATGGTCGTCAGGACGGTGTTCGTGGCCGTGCTGATCACGGAGACGGTGCCGGAGCCGGAGTTGGAGACATAGGCGCGAGTGCCGTCGGGGGTGATCGCCACCCCCCGCGGGCTGGCACCGACGACGATCGGGCTGCCGGTGACGGTGTTGGTGGCGGTGTCGATGACCGAGACGGTGCCCGTTCCCTGGCTGGTGACGTAGACGCGGGTGCCCGCCGGGTTGACCGCCACGCCGTAGGGGTTGCTGCCGACGGTGACGGTCGTCAGGACGGTGTTGGTGGCGGTGTCGATCACCGACACGATGCTCAACCCGTTGTGGGTGACGTATGCGCGGCTTCCGTCCGGGGTGATCGCCACGCCGTGGGGGGTGGAGCTCACCGGGATGATCGTAGGGACAGTGGCCGAGGCGGTGTCGATGACCGAGACGGTGGCCGCGCCGTTGTTGGCGACGTATGCGCGGGTGCCGTCGGGGGTGAAGGCCACCCCCCGCGGGTTGGCGCCGACGGCGATCGGGCTGCCGACCAGGGTGCTGGTGGCGGTGTTGATCACCATCACGCTGCTGGAGCCGGTGTTGGTGACGTAGGCGCGCTGCAGGGTGTAGGTGAAGCCGCCGGGCACGGTGGTGCTGCCGCCGGGCGTGATGACTTGGACGATGGCCTCGCCGGTGCCCGCCGGCGTGGTGCCGGTCAGCGCGGTGCCCGCGGCGTTGACGGTGACGGCGGTGGCCGGCACGCCGTTGAAGGTGACACTCGCCCCGGTCAGGTTCGTTCCGGTGAGGGTGAAGGTGGTGCCGCCGGAAGGGGCGCCGAGTGTGGGCGACAGGGCGGTGACCGTGGGCAAGCCGACGTAGGTGTACTGCAGGGGGTTGCTGGTCCCACCGGCCGTGGTGACGACGACCGCCACGGTTCCGTCGGCATCGCCGGCTGGCACGGTGACGGTGATCTGACGGTCGTTGACGACGGTCGGGACCGCGGTGTGGGTGCCGAATCGCACGCTGGTGGCGGTGGCGAGGGCGGTGCCGGTGAGGGTGAGGCCGACTCCACCCGCCAGGGGACCGGAGGAAGCACCCAAGGAGCACAGGAAGGGCGGGTCGAAGTAGTAGAACGGGGTCGGGTTGCTGACACCTCCGGGGGTGGTCACGGTGACGCCCACCACTCCTCCGTTGCCGGCCGGGGATACCGCGGTGACCTGGGTCGGTGAGACCTGGACGATGCCGGTGGCCGGCTTCGTGCCGAACGTGACCGCGCTGGTGCCGGCGAGGTTCGTCCCGGTGATCGTGACCTGGGTCCCGCCGGCCGTGGGCCCCTTGTTCGGGGAAATCGGCATGGTGACGCCTCCTGCCTGTGACCACATGTGGACTCGTGAGGGACAGACGGCCGGCCGGCCACCGCAGCGTCCGGATCACCGGGCTGGCAGAGGTGCTCGAAGTGGAGACGTCCGGCCCCGGAGCATGGGCGTGCTGCTCGACGCGACGCTCTCAGTAATCCAGCGAGACCAGGCGCCGACAAGGAGGTTGCTCGCCTTGCCACCCGGATGGCCGAGGGTGCACCACCCGCCCACAACATGCACCCGAGCGCACCACCGCGCGAGCCGGTCGGCGCAGGGATGCTTCCGGCTCGGGAGATGTCATCCTCGGGTGGCGCCCGCGGTCAGACCACCTGCACAGGGGTGCCGGTGCGCTCGGCGTAGGCGACCCCGTCGGCGGTGCCCCCGTGGTCCCAGGCCGGCTGTCCGTCCCAGACCGCGAGCAGTTCCTCCGCCAGGCCGACCAGGGTTTGGCTGCGGCCCTGTGCGCGAAGCTGTCCGACACTGTCAGCCCGGTCTCGTGGACGTCGGTCGCCTTCCGGTACAGCGCGTCATAGGCCGGGTGGCGCCAGCGGGGGAGGCTCTCGCAGTACTCCCAGGCGGGTACGACCACCTCCAGGCAGCCGCCGTACTCCAGCACCGCCTCGGCCAGCCGGGAGTCGGACTTGCCCCGTCGGCGGCGCGTCTGGCGGTCAGGTCGGTTGACCTCGATGACGTGGTGGCCACGCTGTCGCATCCACCTCGACAGGCCGGCGCCGTAACAGCCGGTGCCTTCCAAGCCCACCTGCTCGACGGTGCCGAGACCGGTGGCCCATGTTTCCAAGGACGCATAGCCGCTTGGTGTCGAGGGGACGACGAGCGAGCCCAGCCTCCGCCCGAGCTGCTCGAGAGCGGCAGCGACATGGACATCGGCGTGGGTGTCGACTCCGAGGGTCACGCTCGTGCTGGAACTGGTGGGCACTTACTCCTCCTGGCGGTCCGCGGGGCTGGAGCCGCACCGACGGAGCACCGGGGACACAACTGCGATGAGGCGTGTGAGCCAGGCTCTTATCAGGTCACATCCGGCGAACCGCCGATGCAGCCGCATGCGCCCTCCCAGCCGGTCGACACATCGGCAACAAGGCACGAGCCGGCCGGTTGGTCTGCGAGTCAGGCCGGCCGGAAGAGCGCTCCCAGATCCTCGCAGTTGGTCCGAGGAAGTCCGGCCCCCGCCGGTGGACGTGCCGTGCGCTGAGCACTGCGGCCTCGATGTGTGCGGGAGTAGGCCTCGGGCAGGTGTGGGGGCGGCTGGAGCGGTCGTGCAGGCCGTTCCAGCCTTCGGCCCGGAAGCGTGCCACCCATCGGTGCGCGCACTGCCGGGAGACTCCCAGTTCCTTGGCCACATGCGCCACCGGACGTCGGTCGTGGACGACACGGCGCACCAGAAGGCATCTGCCGTGAAAGGTCAGCCGGGCATTGGCATGGGCCATCAAGACCTCCGGTTGTGGTGAAGACAGGCATCTCCACTACGCCCGGAGGTCTCTTCTTGATCAACTACCGACGCGGGTCACCAACCTCTTGGCCGAGTACACCTAGGGACCGTCAAGAAGATTTCCCGTCCGCACGGTCCGGGGGCGGGCCGTTTGACCTTGTCCCTGGTGTCAGGGTTCGAGACTCCCGGCATGGAACGCACCACGTACACCGGGCCGGACGCGCCCGGCACGAACCGCAGAGTTGTGATCGTCACCGGGGCCGGCACCGGGATCGGGCGCGCCACCGCCCATGCCTTCGCGGCGGAGGGGGCGCGCGTCCTCGCGGTGGGCCGCCGGCCCGCACCGCTGGCGGAGACCGCGACGGGGGCCGCCGGCGGGCCCGGCGAGGTCGTCCCCTACGCCGCCGACATCACCGCCGACGGCGGACCCGAGGATCTCGTGCGCCATGCCGTCGAGACGTACGGCCGGCTGGATGTGCTGGTCAACAACGCCGCGGTGGTGGGCAGCGGGGCACTGGGCAGCTTCACCAAGGAGGGGATGGAGCCGCTGCTGGCGACGAACCTCGTCGCGCCGGTACTGCTCACCCAGGCGGCCGTGCCCCACCTGGAGCGGACCGGCGGTGTGGTGGTCAACATCAGCACCTCGGTCGGGCAGCGGGGCTGGCCGGGCAACTCGGTCTACGCCGCGACGAAGACCGGGCTCGAACTCCTCACCCGCAGCTGGGCGGTGGAGCTGGCACCGCGCGGCGTACGGGTCGTCGCCGTCGCCCCCGGAGCGATCGAGACCCCGATCGCGCGGCACCAAGGCTGGTCCCCGGAGCAGCGGGCGGCCCTACGGAAGTGGCAGATCGAGCACACGCCCATGGGGCGGGTGGGCCGCCCCGAGGAGGTGGCCTGGGCCGTCACCCGGCTCGCGGCGGCGTCCGCGTCGTTCGTGACCGGGGTGATTCTCCCGGTCGACGGGGGAGCGGTGGTCGGCTGACGGGCACGGCCACGGGGGCCCGTGCGGGGGCAGGCCGGGGCCGCCCGTCCCCGCCCTGGTAGAAACGGTGCCGGACGGGGAGGTGATCCGGTGCGGATCGGGGAGCTGGCGCAGGTCACGGGGGCGTCGCCGCGCGCGCTGCGCCACTACGAGCGCGAGGGGCTGATCGCCTCGGTGCGGGCGGCGAACGGGTATCGCGTCTACGGCGAGCGCGCGGTCGTCAGGGTCCGCAACATCCGCCATCTCCTCGCGGCGGGCCTCACCCTCGCCGACGTCCACTGCTTCACTCCCTGCCTGGACGGCGACATGTCCACCGCTCCGTCGTCCGCCGAGGGCCTGCGCATCGCCCGTGAGCGGCTCGCCGTCATCGATGAGCGGATCAGGGCCCAGACGGAGGCGCGCAACCGCCTGGCGCGGGCTCTGGGGGCGGCTCCGGTCCCCTAGCGACCTGACCGCTCCGGCCGGGTCATATCAAGGTCAACTGGGTCGGCTCCGCCGGGGAGTCGGGGCCCTCGCCGCGGGGTGCGCCGGGTGAACCGGGGCCGGTCGCCTCCGGGCCGGCGTCCGTCGGCGGAATCCGGCGGGCCCGGCCGGGCCGGGCGGGGCCGATGCCGTACTCTGCGGCGAATTCGTGGACCTGGCGGGTGATCCGGCGCTGGTACCACGTGGGGGCGTAGGCGCCGTCCCCGTACATCGTCTCGTAACGCCGCACCAGATGCGGGTGGTGCTGCCCCAGCCACGCCATGAACCATTCCCGGGCGCCGGGCCGCAGATGCAGCACGAGCGGGGTGACGGAACCGGCGCCGGCCTCCGCGAGGGCGCGCACCGTGGCCCGCAACTGGTCCGGCGCGTCCCCCAGGAACGGGATCACCGGCGCCATCAGCACCCCGCACGGAATGCCGTGTGCGGTGAGCGTACGCACCACGTCCAGCCGGCGCTCCGGGGCGGGGGTGCCGGGCTCGACCGTGCGCCACAGCTCGCGGTCGAGGAAGCCGACGGAGACGGAGATGCCGACGTCGGTGACCTCGGAGGCCTGCTGGAGCAGTGCCAGATCCCGCAGGATGAGCGTGCCCTTGGTGAGGATCGAGAAGGGGTTGGCGTAGTCGCGCAGCGCCGTGATGATGCCGGGCATCAGGCCGTAGCGGCCTTCCGCGCGCTGGTAGCAGTCGACATTGGTGCCCATCGCTATGTGGTCCCCGCGCCAGCGCCGCCCGGCCAGCTCGCGGCGCAGCAGCTCGGGGGCGTTGACCTTCACCACGATCTGCGAGTCGAAGTCCTGTCCGGTGTCCAGGTCGAGGTAGCTGTGCGTTTTGCGCGCGAAGCAGTACACACAGGCGTGGCTACAACCGCGGTAGGGGTTCACGGTCCATTCGAACGGCATCTGGGAGGCGCCAGGGACCCGGTTCACGATCGAGCGGGCGCGTACTTCGTGGAAGGTGATCCCGCGGAATTCGGGGGTGTCGAACGTCCGGCTGACGACGTCCGTACCGAACAGCGCGGCCGGGCTTTCGCCGAGGTTGTCCCAGCGCATCGGGCCTCCTTCTGGATCCAGCAGGGCCCCCCGCATCCATAATAGAACAAGTGTTCCCTTGTGGTTCGGTGGCCCTGAATTTGGGCGCGCCGCCGTGGGGTGGTTGGCTTGGCGCGGATCGCAGGACCGGCAGCCGAGTACTGGAGGAAGACACACATGGGGCAGGTCGAGGCCATCACGCAGCGCGAGATCGCGGCGGACCCGGAGGACGTGTTCGACGCGCTCGCCGACTACTCCGGCACGCGCCGCCAGCTGCTGCCCGAGCACTTCAGCGAGTACGAGGTCCGTGAGGGCGGCGACGGCAAGGGCACCCTCGTCCACTGGAAGCTCCAGGCCACGAGCAAGCGGGTGCGCGACTGCCTGCTGGAGGTCGACGAGCCGACCGACGGCCAGCTCGTCGAGAAGGACCGCAACTCCTCGATGGTGACCACCTGGGTCGTCACCCCGGCCGGCGAGAAGCGCGCCAAGGTCGTCGTCACCACCACGTGGGAGGGCGCCGGCGGTATCGGTGGCTTCTTCGAGCGGACCTTCGCCCCCAAGGGGCTCGGCCGGATCTACGATGCGCTGCTCGACAACCTCGCCGCCCACGTGGCGAAGTGATCGGCGGCCACAGCCGTCACCCTGAGCGCATGACGTCACACTCACCGGTTCGGGTGGTTTCCGGTGAGCCGAAGTGTCCGGCCCGCCGGAACGCCTCCGTACCGAAAGCCCTGATGGGAGCCCAATAGGCGCCCGGGGCAACGTACTTGACGTCCCTTCCCACCCCGCACGCACCCTTTCGCCGCGGTTGTTCGGTGTTGTCGCCCAATGCGAGAAATTGGGCGGCAACAGGCGTGACGAGGGGAGCAGCACGTGGGCGGGACCACCCTGAGCGAGCGGGTCGAGCGGGTCGAGCGGACCGGTCCGCCCGTATCCGGTCCGCCCGTATCCGGCGCGACACCGGCTCCGGCCGCGCACGACAGCCCCCAGGACCCCGCCGCCGGTACGGCGGTGCCGCTCAGCCCCCGCCGCGTCCGCATGGTCTTCCTCGGTCTGATGCTGACGCTGCTGCTCGCGGCCCTCGACCAGACCATCGTCGCCACCGCGCTCCCGAAGATCGTCGGGGAGCTGCACGGCCTGGGCCAGATGTCCTGGGCGGTGACGTCCTACCTCCTCGCCTCGACCATCGGGCTGCCGCTCTACGGCAAGCTCGGCGACCTCTTCGGCCGTAAGCCCGTCTTCCTCTTCGCCATCCTCGTCTTCACCGTCGGCTCGGCGCTGGCCGGCTGGTCGCGGACCATGGATGAACTGATCGCCTTCCGGGCCGTCCAGGGCGTCGGCGGCGGCGGGCTCATCATCGGGGTCCAGGCGATCATCGCCGATGTCGTACCGCCGCGGGCCCGCGGCCGCTACATGGGCCTGATCGGTGCCGCCTTCGGCCTCGCTTCCGTGGCCGGCCCGCTGATCGGCGGCTTCTGCACCGATCGCGCCTCCTGGCGTTGGTGCTTCTACCTCAACGTCCCGTTCGGCGCGCTGACGCTCCTGGTCATCGCCTTCGTACTGAAGCTGCCCCGGCCGGCGCGCCGTGCCCGGCTGGATGTCGCCGGCGCGCTGCTGCTCGCCGCGTTCTCCACCTGCCTGGTCCTGCTGACCAGTTGGGGCGGCACCGAGTACGCCTGGAACTCGCGGGTCGTCCTCGGCCTCGGCGCCGGTGCGCTCGGCTGTGCCCTGCTGTTCCTCGCCGTCGAGCACTTCGCCGCCGAACCGCTGATCCCGCTGCGGCTGTTCCGCGACTCGGTCTTCAATGTCACCGGCCTGATCGGCGCCGTCGTCGGTATCGCGCTCTTCGGCGCCGCCAGCTATCTGCCGACCTTCCTGCAAATGGTCGACGGCGCCACGGCCACCGAATCCGGGCTGCTGATGCTGCCGATGATGGGCGGCATCGTCCTCGCCTCCATCGTCTCCGGACAGCTCATCAGCCGCACCGGGCACTACAAGGTGTTCCCCGTCGTGGGCTGCGCGCTGGCCGCGGTGGGGATGTGGCTGCTGTCCGGGATGCAGCAGGACACCGCGCGCGAGGTCTACAGCCTCTGGATGGGCATCCTCGGCCTCGGCATCGGCTTCGTGATGCCGGTGCTGGTGCTCGCCGTGCAGAACTCCGTACGCACCGCCGACCTCGGCACCGCGACCAGCGCCTCCAACTACTTCCGGCAGATCGGCGGCAGCGTCGGTGCGGCCATCTTCGGCACCCTCTTCGCCGACCGGCTGGCCCGCCAGCTCGGCGACCGGCTGCCGAAGTCGACGCGGCTGCCCGACCCGGAGTCGATCACCCCGCAACTGGTGCATGCCTTGCCCGCCTCGCTGCGCGACAGCTACATCGCCGCGTATGCGCACGCCATGCCGGGGATCTTCTTCTATCTCGTGCCGGTGCTCGTCCTGGGCCTTGTGCTCGCCTTCTTCCTGAAAGAGAAACCCCTGGTGTCCCACGCCTCTCACGCTCCGCAGGCCTCCCCGACCCCGCAGGCGCCGTACGGCGATCCGGCCGACCCCGCCGCCGTGCCCCCGGCCCGGTCGATCCCGGACCCCACGGCCCCCAACTCCACTGATTCCCGGACCACTTACTCCCGTATGCACAGCTACGCGGGCACCGGACAGCCCACCGTCATGGCCGGCGTCCCGGTGTGCGGCACCGTCCAGCACCACGACGGCAGCATCGTGCCGCGCGCCGCGCTCACCCTCATCGACGTCGCCGGCCGGCAGGTCGGCCGCGGCGCCACCGGCGACGACGGGCGGTATGCGCTGAGCACCCCGGGCGCCGGCTCGTATGTGCTGATCGCCGCGGCGGGCGGGCACCAGCCACAGGCCGTCAGCGTCACCGTCGGCGAGCGGCCGGTCGAGCTGGACGTCGTACTCGGCGGCGCCGGGCGCCTCGCGGGCACCGTCACCACCGCCGACGGCACGCCCGTACGCGATGCCATGGTCACCCTCACCGATGTCCGCGGCGAGGTCGTCGCCACCACCCGCAGCGGGCGCGAAGGCGGCTATGTCATCGGGGAGTTGGTGGCCGGCGAGTACACCCTCGCCTCCAGTGCCCCCGCGTTCCGCCCCGCCGCGCTGCCGGTGACCGTCCAGGCCTCACGGGAGACCCGCCAGGACATCGAGCTCGCCGGCGGCGCGGTGCTGCGCGGGACCGTACGGGCCGGCGGCGGACGGCCCGTCGAGGACGCCAGGGTCACCCTCCTGGACGCCGCCGGCAATGTCGTCGACACCGCGACCACCGGAGCCGACGGGCTGTTCCGCTTCGTGGATCTGTCGGCCGGTGAGTACACCGTCATCGCCGCCGGATACCCGCCGGTCGCCACCGTCCTGCGGATGGCGGGCGGCGGACGCACCGAGCGCGACCTCCAGCTCGGGCACGAGGACTGAGGGCTCCGCGACGCCTGCGGCGGACGGTGCGCACGGTGCGCGGACGCGCTCCCTCTTCGGGGAATGCCGCCCGCCGCACCGTGCCACGGTCGTACCGTGGTGGGGGTGGTGCACGGTCGGTGTACGAAGGAGCAACCACCCATGGAGCGTGGCCCGTTGCACGGCGACGACCTGACCCTCGCGGCGCCCCGGGACGCGGCGCCCGGACAGATTCCGCTTGCGGTCGTGGTGGTGGGCGCGGACGGCCGGATCTCCCACTGGAGCGGCGGTGCACACCGGCTCTTCGGGGCCACCCGTGAGGAGGCGGTGGGCGCCCCCGCCGTCGATCTGATGCCGGTCACCGGTGCGCTCGGCGACGAGGAGTGGGGCGACCGGCGCACGAACGGCTCGGCGGAGCGCCCCGGCTCGGAAGGGTGTCACGGCTCGGAGGCGAGCAGCGGCGGGGAGATGAGCAAGGGTGCGGCGGGGGCCAACTTCCCTGTCCTGGAGGCCTCGTCGGCCGGTGGTGTGCCCTACCCCACGGCCGGACGGGCCCGGATGGCCACCGCCGGGACCGGCCCGGTGGACCTGCTGTGGTGGGCGTACCCCCTGGCAGGGCCGGGCGTCGGAAGGATCCTCGTCCTTGCGGCGGACGCCGAGCGGTTGCCCGGCGGGGACGACGGGGAGAGCGGCGCGGGACACGAACGCTTCGCGCCCGCCTTCGGGCTGCACACGGACATCTCCGGCGCCGGCGGCCTGGCCCGGCGGCTGCCGGAAATCCTGCCGAGCATAAGTCCCCAGGAGAGCGCCCGGATCGTCTCCCAGGTCCTGGAACTGGGCTACCCGGTGCTGGAGGTCAGCCTCCAGGAGCGGTTCCCGGTGACCCTCGACTGAAGCGGGCACGCTTCACAGCCCGGTGTGGCTGACGCTTCGTCAATGAGAGGCGGGCCGCACGGCCCGTGGCACCCGAGCTACTCCTCAGGGGCATCCGGTCAGCCGGGCGGGCGCCGTACCGAACCGCAGCCGGGTGATGAGCGGGCGGTCCCCACGGAGCAGGGGCAGGGCCGCGGCGCGCGGGGCAAGGTAGCCGAGGAAGCCGCGGCCCGCGGGGAGCGGAACGTCGGACACGTCGCTGATGGCCGGATGGGCGGTGCGCAGTCGGTCCCGGTCGGCCGCGTTCATGCCCCAGGGCATCGGGGGCAGACGATGGCCGCCGGGGCCCTTCGCGCCGGTGCGGGTGCGGGCGCTGAAGCGCCGTGACACGGTGTCGAACACCATCGAGCCACCGGGAAACGCACCGGCGCAGGCGGCGATCAACTGAGTTGCCTGCGCGGGCTGTAGATACATCATCAGGCCCTGCGCGGTCACCAGGACACCGCGCGAGGGGTCGATGCCGGCCATCCATTGGCTGTCGCGGACGTCGCAGGCGACGAGCCGCTGGCGCGCTCCGTGCGGCAGCAGATGCCTGCGCAGCGCCAACGGGTCGGTGAGGTCGACGGTGACCCAGTCGGCCCGTCCGTTGTCCACCCGCCAGAACTGTGTCTCCAGGCCCTCGCCGAGGGCGATCACGGTGCCGTCCGGATGGGCGGTGAGGAAGGCGCGCACCACTCCGTCGAATCCGAGGGCCCGAAGGGCGATGGCCTGCGCCAGCCATGGCCGGGCGCCGCCGAGCCGGTCCCGGAAGGGGAAGTCGACCTCCCCGATGAGCTGTACGGCGCGTGGATCGGCCAGCACCGTGTCCGGGCGGGCGGCCTCGGCGGCGCGGTGGTAGAGCGTCCACAACGCCGTTTCGGGAACTCCCTTGAGGTCTGCCTTGACGCGGCCTGGCACCGAGTTCCTCCCAGAGTGCGGTGTGGCGGCGGGCCGGCGGCGGAACACCTCTCGGCCCACCGGACGCACTGCCCCGATGCGGCGTTGATATCGCCGCTCCCGCACCGCGCGGGGCCGATCGGGGCGCCGGTCACCCTGGGGAGTGCATAGTCGTACCGCAGAAGTTGCCCGCGGCGTCCTGCCGCCACGGGCAACTCAAGGAAACCGGGCCCGGCACGGCCTCCGTGGCTCAGTGGGTCAGATCGCGGTGGATGACCCGGGCGGCGCCCTCGACCGTGTCCACGCCGTACTTCATGGTGCGGCTTCCGGTGGAGAGGACGGCCATGCTGTAGTCGTGGCCGCTGCCGGTGAAGGTGCCGACGCTGTTCACCCGCCAGCCGCCGGTGTCGCGCGGCAGCCAGCCGTTCTTGACGTGGACGTCCGTCGTGGCGGGAGCGCCGGCGGGAACGCCCCAGCGCTGGTCGGGGGCGACCCGGTGCATCAGGTCGAGCGCGTAGCCGCGGGAGGCCGGGGTGAGGACCGTGTTGTCCTCGGCGAGCAGCTGCATCAGCTTGAGCTGGTCGCCTGCGGTGATCTGGGTGAGGCCCCAGGCCTTGCCCGCGCCGGGGACGGTGTCCCGCATGTCCGCCAGGGACAGGAAGTGCTTGATGCCGGCGGGGCGGATCTGGCGCCAGAGGGCGGAGGTCGATTTGTTGTCCGACTTGGTGATCATGGCGGTGGTCAGCTTCACCTCGCGTGGGGTCAGCTTGCGGTGCGCCTCCTGCGTCTGCCGCAGCAGGGCCCCGAGCACAGTGACCTTCACCACACTCGCCGAGTCGAAGTGGGTGCCCGCCTTGAAATCGCAGCGGGTCCCGGTGTGCGGGTCGTAGACCGACAGCGCCGAGGCGCCCTTGCGCCCGTGCAGGGCGTCGGCGATGTCGTGGGACAGGGCGGGCGCCAGGCCCGGCTTCTTCGAGGTGCACACGACCTTGGAGCCGTCCACCGGCGTGCTGGCGGTGCTGGCCGAGGCCGAGGTCGCGGTCGTGAGCGCCGTCAGCAGCGTTCCGGCAGCCACGGCCGCGGCCAGCCCGCGGCGCGTGCCGGTCGATATGCGTGATCCGTGCATGAAGGTGGTGTCCTGTCCCGCTGTGTATCGGAGGCCCGCTGTCGGGCGGCCGGCCTCGTGCGACCGGCGGTGCGCCGGGCCTCTGCGGCCGCGATGCGGCCGGGGTCCCGGTCAAGGGGTCACAGCGACGATACGGGGCGGGGGTGCGGGCACCTCGGATTCCTGGGGCGAAATGTCCGTATTTGGGTGGTGTGCCTGGATGTGACTTTCGACAAATCGGAGGGTGGGTGGGAGAGGGGTTATGGGGAGTGGTTGCGGGGGAGGGATGAGGCGGGATCTAGGGGCGGGGCAGGGCTTTGCGGGGTTTGGCGGCAGCGCGTGGACGGCGGGTGACCGCCGCGCGGCGTCGGCGCGCGCCCGCCATCAGCTGGCGGCTGCGCAGTGCCATCTCGATCTCGAAGCGGGTCCGCGGGTCGCGGAGGCGGGCCCCGAACAGCTTCTCGAGCTGACGCATCCGGTAGCGCACCGTCTGTGGATGGATGCTGAGCGCCTTGGCCACCTCCGGAGCCCCCATGCCGCCGAGCCAGGCCAGCAGGGTGGCTTCCAGGCGCTCGCACCGCTCCGGCGTCAGTCCCGCGAGCGGGCTCAGATGCCGGGCGATCAGTGTGCGGGACAGCGACTCGTCCTGGAGGAGCAGGAGCGACGAGAGGTGGTCGTCGACGAACACCACGCCGGCTTCCGGGCCGTCGTGCGGGGACGCCAGATCCAGCAGCCGGGACGCGGAGCGCACGGAGGCGGCCGCGTCGTGCGGCGGGACCGCATGGCCGACCACGGCGGCGCGATGACGCAGTACCCCCTTCAGCCGGGCCCGTCCGCTCTTGCCGTCGGCGAGCTGGGCCGGGATCAGCAGGCCCGGTGCTTCGCCCGGTGCGCTGACCAGACAGTCGCCCAGCGCAGACGCCACGAGGTGGATGTCGGTGTCGGTGCGCAGCATGACCGCGCGCACCTTGTCGGGCAGTGGCCGGCCGCCCCGTAGCACCTCCTCGATCACACGTGTGACCTGCTGATGGCCGCCGCGCTCGATGACTTCCCGGAAGCCTGGATTGCGATCGCAAAGCGTTTGCGCGATCAGTTCGGTCAGGATCGCGAGTTGGTCGTCTTCGCTGTTGGCCTGGATGCCGCGTTGCGGTAAGGCGTCTTTGAGGGCTTCGCTCACCATTCTGCCTCTGTTTCATCGCGCGGGAAGCTGGTCCGGCCTGTTCTACCGCACCTGGCACGTGCCGTCGGCAGCTGACAGAACTCGTTCAGAAGTCCTTACGGATTCCGTCGGAAGTACTTCCGCTTTGCGACAGAAACTGTGCGAGATGCGGCGCCACAAGAGCGTACCCCCAGGTTCCGGTTGGGGGGAATCGTGGTGCTCAGACGAAGAAATGGTGATGCTGGGGCCAAGGGGACTGGCCCGGAAGGTCCTGGACGGGGCGTCAGGCCGAAGGTCCTGGTTACGCTGGTGGGCCGTTCGGTCCCGATGAACGCGAGGGGGGCGAGTGGTGTCCGTACCCGTGCACACCGCCTCCTGGCTGCGATAGGACTGGTGAATGTGAAGATCCTCATCTCCGCGGACATGGAGGGTGCCACCGGCGTGACCTGGCCCGCCGATGTGCTGCCCGGTACCCCTCAATGGGAGCGCTGCCGCCATATGTTCACGTCCGACGTCAATGCGGCGATTGCCGGATTCTTCGACGGCGGGGCCGACGACGTACTGGTCAACGAGGCGCACTGGACGATGCGCAATCTGCTGCTGGAACAGCTCGATGAGCGAGCGCAGATGCTCACCGGGCGGCACAAATCGCTCAGCATGGTCGAGGGCGTGCAGCACGGCGACGTCGACGGCATCGCCTTCGTCGGCTATCACACCGGGGCGGGCACCGAAGGCGTCCTCGCCCACACCTACCTCGCCAACACCCTCACCGGCGTCTGGGTCGACGGCACCCGGGCGAGCGAGGGCTATCTCAACTCCCTGGTGGTCGCCGAGTACGGCGTACCGGTGGTGCTGGTCACCGGCGACGACCGCACCTGCCAGGACGCGCTGGGCTACGCCCCCCAGGCACCCGGCGTGGCGGTCAAGGACTATGTGTCGCGCTATGCGGCGGTATGCCGGCCGCCGGCCCGCACGGCAGCCGAGATCCGGGCCGCGGCCCGCAAGGGGACGGCGCTGGCGGTGCGTCATGAACCGTCCCGGCGCGGGCCGTTCCGGTTCGAGTTGGAGTTCGACGCCGAGCATCTGGTGGGCGCGGCGACCTGTGTGCCGGGCGTGGAGCGCTCCGGGGAGCGCCGCGTCGCGTATACCGGTCAGGACATGTACGAAGCCATCCGGTGCTTCAAGGCGGTCACCACCGTCGTGTCGTCCGCCGTGGAGGAACAATATGGCTGAGCGTGACAGGGCCGGGGAACCGGCAGCCGGGCAGACCGCCGGCGTGGACCGGCAGGCGCTCGACGAAGTGGTGCGGTTCACCTCCGAGCTGATCCGGATCGACACCAGCAACGCCGGCGACGGCGCCTGCCGGGAGCGCCCGGCCGCCGAGTACGTCGCCGAGCGGCTGGCCGAGGCCGGGCTGACGCCGACCCTGCTGGAACGCAGCAAGGGCCGCACGAATGTGGTCGCCCGTATCGACGGCACGGATCCCGGGGCCGACGCCCTGCTGGTGCACGGTCATCTGGACGTGGTCCCCGCCGAGCCCGCCGACTGGAGCGTGCACCCCTTCTCCGGGGAGGTCCGCGACGGCGTGGTCTGGGGCCGGGGCGCCGTCGACATGAAGAACATGGACGCGATGATGCTCGCGGCCGTACGGCAGTGGGCCCGCAGCGGAGTGCGGCCGCGGCGGGACATCGTGCTGGCGTTCACCGCCGACGAGGAGGCCAGCGCCGAGGACGGCTCGGGCTTCCTCGCCGACCGGCACGCCGGGCTCTTCGAGGGCTGCACCGAGGGCATCAGCGAGTCCGGGGCCTTCACCTTCCACGCGGGCAGCGGGATGCGGCTGTACCCGGTCGCGGTGGGGGAACGCGGAACGGCCTGGCTGAAGCTGACTGCCCGGGGCCGGGCGGGGCACGGCTCGAAGGTCAACCGCGACAACGCCGTCAGCCGGCTGGCCGCGGCCGTGGCCCGGATCGGCGAGCACGAGTGGCCGGTCCGGCTCACCCCGACCGTACGGGCCGCACTGCGCGAACTCGCCGCGCTGCACGGCATCGAGGTGGATGTCGACGCGCCGCGCTTTGAGGTCGATGCGCTGCTGGGCAAGATCGGACCGGCCGCCAAGCTGGTCGAGCCGACCGTCCGCAACAGCGCCAACCCGACGATGCTGTCGGCCGGTTACAAGGTCAACGTGATCCCGGGATCCGCCGTCGCCCAGGTGGACGGCCGGGTCGTTCCCGGCGGCGAGGCGGAGTTTTGTACGACCATGGACGAGCTCACCGGGCCCGACGTGAGCTGGGACTACCAGCATCGCGAGGTCGCGCTCCAGGCGCCGGTCGACTCCCCGGCCTTTGCCGCGATGCGGGCGGCGATCGAGCGCTTCGACCCGGACGGCCATGTCGTGCCGTACTGCATGTCCGGCGGCACGGACGCCAAGCAGTTCTCCCGGCTGGGCATCACCGGCTATGGTTTTTCGCCGCTGAAACTGCCTGAGGGGTTCGACTACCAGGCGCTCTTCCACGGCGTGGACGAGCGTGTGCCGGTCGAAGGACTGCACTTCGGTGTCCGGGTGCTCGACCACTTCCTGCGCACGGTCTGACGACCGGCCGGCGCCGCACGCCGACCGGTGGAGGAGAGGAACTGCCCATGGTGACCACGGCTCCTTACGGCAGCTGGGCGTCCCCGATAGATGCCCGCACGGTCGCCGCGCACGACGGTCGGCCCGCCTTCGTCGGCGTGGTCGGCGACGAGGTGTGGTGGACGGAGCCGCGGCCCTCCGAGGGCGGCCGGCGGGCGCTGGTGCGGCTGCGGCCGGACGGCACCGAGGAGTCGGTGCTGCCCGCACCCTGGAACGTCCGCAGCCGGGTGCTGGAGTACGGCGGCCAGCCCTGGGCCGGCACCGTCACCGAGCACGGACCGCTGGTCGTCTTCAGCAACTTCGCCGACCAGCGGCTGTACGTCTATGCACCGGACAGCGGCGAGGCCCCGCGCCCGCTCACCCCGCACTCCGGCGTCGGTGGCGGGCTGCGCTGGGCCGACCCGGTGCTGCGCCCGGAGCTCGGCGAGGTCTGGTGCGTGCTGGAGGAGTTCACGGGCGACCGGCCGACCGAGGTGCGCCGGGTGATCGCCGCCGTGCCGCTCGACGGCTCGGCGGCCGAACACCGCGCTTCCGTACGGGAGTTGACCGATGCCCGGCACCGTTTCGTGACCGGTCCGCGGATCTCGGCCGACGGACGGCGGGCCGCGTGGATCGCCTGGGACCACCCCCGGATGCCCTGGGAGGGCACGCTGGCGATGGTGGCCCGGATCACCGGCAAGGGCGAGTTCGAGGACATCCGGCCGCTCGTCGGCGACCTCGGCACCTCCGCGCCGCAAGGCGGTGCGGCCGGAGAATCCGTCGCGCAGATCGAGTGGGCGGCCGACGGCTCGCTGCTGTTCGTCTCCGACGTCAGCGGCTGGTGGGAGGTGCAGCGCATCGACCCTGACGCGGTGGACGACGGTGTGGTGGCGAGCCGCGGCCTGTGCCCGGCCCGGCAGGAGGAGTTCGGCGGGCCGCTGTGGAACGTCGGGCAGCGCTGGTTCCTGCCCCTGGAGAACGGCACGCTCGCGGTGATCCACGGCCGCGGCTCCACCACCCTGGGCATCCTCGACCCGGTGAGCGGTGAACTCGTCGACTCCGCGGGCCCCTGGACGGAATGGGCACCCACCCTCGCCGTGCACGGCAGCCGCGTCCTCGGCATCGCGGCCGGCCCGCACAGCTCGTACGAGATCGTCGAGCTGGACACCTGCACCGGACGCGCCCGGGGGATCGCCGGCCGGCATGCCGACGTCGTGGACCCGGCCTACTACCCCCGGCCGCAGAGCCGTACCTTCACCGGCCCCGACGGGCGGGACATCCACGCCCATCTCTATCCGCCGCACAGCCCCGACCACCGGGCCCCCGACGGCGAGCTGCCGCCCTACGTGGTGTGGGCGCACGGCGGCCCCACCAGCCATGCCCCGCTGGTGCTCGACCTGGAGATCGCCTACTTCACGTCCCGGGGCATCGGCGTCGCCGAGGTCAACTACGGGGGTTCGACGGGCTACGGCCGTGCGTACCGCGAGCGGCTGCGCGGCCAGTGGGGCGTGGTGGACGTCGAGGACTGTGCGGCCGTTGCCCGGGCCCTGGCCGACGAGGGCACCGCCGACCGCGCGCGGCTGGCCATCCGCGGCGGCAGCGCCGGCGGCTGGACCGCCGCCGCCTCGCTGACCGCCACCGACCTCTACGCCTGCGGCACCATCAGCTACCCGATCCTGGACCTGACCGGCTGGGCCACCGGCGAGACCCATGACTTCGAGTCGCGGTATCTGGATTCGCTGGTCGGTCCGCTCGCGGAGGTGCCCGACCGCTACCGCGAGCGCTCGCCGCTGCATCGCGCGGACCGTATCGCCGCGCCGTTCCTGCTGCTCCAGGGCCTCGACGATGTGATCTGCCCGCCGGCGCAGTGCGAGCGGTTCCTCGCCGAGGTCGCCGGGCGGGGCATACCGCACGCTTATCTGGCCTTCGCCGGGGAGGGGCACGGCTTCCGCAGGGAAGAGACCATCGTGCGCGCCGTGGAGGCCGAACTCTCCCTGTATGTCCAGGCCTTCGGCCTCACCCGCAGCGATGTCCCGGCGCTGGAGCTGCGCGGATGACGTCCGGGGAGCCGGTGCGGCCGCCGCGGCTGCGGCCCGGTGACCGGGTGACGGTGGTGGCGCCCAGCGGCCCCCTCGTGCCGGAGCGGCTGGACCGCGGGCTGGACGTCCTGCGTGGGTGGGATCTCGACCCTGTCGCCGCGCCCCATGCCAGGGGCACCCACGCCACTCTGGGATATCTGGCGGCCACCGACAAGGAGCGGGCCCGCGACCTCCAGGAGGCGTGGTGCGATCCCTCCGTCAAGGCGGTGTTCGCGGCCCGCGGCGGCTACGGCGCCCAGCGGATGGTCGGTCTGCTGGACTGGGACGCCCTCCGGGCCGCGGCCCCCAAACCACTGGTCGGCTTCAGCGATGTGACGGTGCTGCACGAGGCGTTCGCGGTGCGCGCCGGGGTGACCACCCTGCACGGACCGGCCGTCGCGGGGGAGGTCTTCCTCAAGGACGACGCCACCCGCGAGCATCTGCGGCGCACCCTCTTCGCACCGGAGACCGTCCGCACCCTGGTCTCGCCGTCCGCCCGGCCGCTGGTGCCGGGGAGGGCCCGCGGGGTCACCCTCGGCGGCTGTCTGGCCATGCTCGCCAGCGAGTTGGGCACCCCGGGGGCCAGGCGCGGCGCGGCGGGCGGCCTGCTGCTCCTGGAGGATGTCGGGGAGCCGCCGTACCGCATCGACCGGGCGCTCACCCAACTCCTGCGCACCGGCTGGCTGGACGGCGTCGCCGGGATCGTCCTCGGCTCCTGGGCCCGCTGCGGGCCTCATGAGCAGGTGCGGGAGGTGCTGGTGGACCGGCTGGGCGGGCTCGGGGTGCCGGTGGCCGAGGAGTTCGGCTTCGGGCACGGAGACTCCGCGCTGACCATGCCGCTGGGCGTCCCCGCGGAGCTGGACGCGACGGCCGGCACGCTGACCTTCGAGGCACCGGCGACGCGGTGAGCGCAGGCTGACTGAGGCGCTGTCAACACGCTTGCTGTCAGGGCCTGGTGGAGCACCATTGCACTGCAAGCACTCCAGGGACAGCGCTGAACTGACGTCCTAACAACGACCCGCGTCGGGAGCGTTGACATGCCATGACACGTGTCACAGCATGAGCGCGCCGCTACCGACTGGTTGGTACGACGTGTGTGGAGGTCTTCGTGCCCAGCGTGTCCCGAGGAGTGCCCCGAGGCGATTCCCGTCCCGTACTCCGCAGGTCCCTCGCCGTGCTGGCCGGCTCCGCCCTCGCCGCCCCCCTCGTGCTGACCGCCCCCGCGACCGCCGCCGCCGACCCGTACACCGTCACCGCACTGAAGGTCACGGTCCGGGCCGGTGCACGCAAGTGCACCCTCGATACGGACGTCTACCGCCCGGCCGGCGCCGACGCCGCCCACCCCGCGCCCGCCGTGCTGACCACCAACGGCTTCGGCGGCAACAAGGCGGACGGCCCGACCGACGCCCTCGCCAAGGCCTTCGCCGCCCGCGGCTATGTGGCACTGGCCTACTCCGGGCTCGGGTTCGGCAAGACCGGCTGCCCGATCTCCCTCGACGACCCCAGGATCGACGGCCGGGCGGCAAGCGGGCTGGTCGACCTGCTGGCGGGTACCCGTACGGCCGACAACGGGACGCGTATCGACTACGTCACCAAGGACGGGACCGGCGATCCGCGGGTCGGCATGATCGGCGGGTCCTACGGCGGGGCGGTCCAGCTGGCCACCGCCTCAGCCGACCACCGTCTCGACGCGCTGGTCCCCCTCATCACCTGGAACGACCTCTCCTACTCCCTCGACCCCAACAACGCGGGACGTACGCGGGGCGTCACCGGGCCGCTGCCCGGTGCGTACAAGTGGCAGTGGACGAACGGGTTCTTTCTGATCGGTGAGGCGCAGGGGCTGCTGCATCCGAACCTCGACCCGTCGCGGACCGGCGGCGCCGGCTGTCTGCACTTCGTCGCGCAGGCCTGCGACACCAAGCGGCTGCTGGATTCCGGCAAGTACCCGGCCGACCGGACCGACGCGGTGCTCCGCTATGCGCGCAGCGTCTCCCCGGTCTCGTACCTGGCGTCGGTCAGGGCGCCGACCCTGCTCGTCCAGGGCGAGGACGACAGTCTGTTCAACCTCAACGAGGCCGCCGCCACCTACCGGACCCTGGCCGCCCAGGGCACCCCGGCCAAGATGATCTGGCAGGCCTGGGGCCACAGCGGCGGCATGAAGAAGCCCGCGAAGGGGGAACTCGACCTGGCGCAGGGCAATCTGGAGACCAGCTATGTCGGGCGGCGGGTCCTTGCGTGGTTCGACCGGTATCTGCACCGGCGGACGGCGACCGGCACCGGCCCGGCCTTCGCGTACTACCGGGACTGGGTGGGCGACGGGTCCGCCTATGCCGCCTCCCGCGCCTTCCCGGCGGGCGGCAGCCTGCGCCTGTATCTCTCCGGCGACGGCACACTCGTCGGCCGTCGCGGCGAGGTGGCGCGCGGCGGCCGGGAGTACCGCAATCTGCGGACGGCCACCAGCCACTCGGAGAGTTCGCTGGCCGGGCTGCTCGGCCTGCCGGACGCGGCGCCGTACGACGCCAGGGGCACCTACCTGGACTGGACATCGAAGCCGGTGGCGGGCGGGCCGGTGGACGTGGTCGGTGCGCCCAGGGTGACGCTGAAGGTCTCCTCACCGCGGGCCGAGCAGGCGCAGAACTCCTCGGACGCGGCCGACAAACTGGTGCTCTTCGCCAAGCTCTACGACGTCGCGCCGGACGGCAGGAAGACGCTGGTACACCGTTTGGTGGCCCCGGCCCGGGTGTCCGATGTGACCCGGAGGTTCACCGTGGAACTGCCGGGCATCGTGCACCGTTACGAGCCGGGGCACCGACTGCGCTTCGTCATCGCCGCGAGCGACGATGCCTATGCGGGCAATCGAGGGGTGAAGCCGGTGACGGTCTCCAGCGCGCCCGGGGACACCGGGGTGCTCGAACTGCCCGTCACACAAGGGGTGTTGCGGTAGCGGATGGGGTGGATGCCGTAGGGACAAGTAGGTGGGCGGAACGTGTCGGGCGCGCCGCGGTGCCGGGTGTCGGCCGGGGCCGCGCGCGTCAGCCGGGTCGCCCGCGGAGGTGGCGGCTCAGTCGTCCGTGACCGTGATGGCCTGCACGGGGCAGGCGCGGGCGGCCTCCCGCACCAGCGGGTCGCCCGCACCGTCCTCGCGGCCGGGCAGCAGGGCGCTGAAGCCGTCGTCGTCCTGGGTGAACACGCCCGGCGCGGTCAGGGCGCACTGGCCGGCGCCGATACAGATGTCGGTGTCGATCGTGATCCGCATCCCGGACCCCTTTCCTTCGTCTGCCGTCATGGCTGCTACCAGGCCAGCGGCAATTCGATCATTCCTTGCAGGGTGTCGCCCGGCTTGAAGGAAACCTCGGCGGCCGGCACGGCGAGCCGCAGGTCCGGGATCCGGGTGAACAGCGAGCGCAGCGCGATCTCCATTTCCGCCCGGGCGAGGTTCTGCCCCAGGCACTGGTGGATCCCGAAGCCGAACGCCACGTGGTGGCGCGCGGAACGGTCGAGGTCCAGTTCGTCCGGCGACGGGTAGGTGGTCTCGTCCCGGTTGATCAGCGACGTGGGGAACAGGACACCGTCGTCGGCGCGGATGAGCTGCCCGCCGATCTCGATGTCCTCCTTCGCCACCCGCAGCATGCCGTCCGCGATGGACAGGAACCGCAGCAGCTCCTCGACGGCGGTCGGCATCAGGCTCTCCTCGGCCTTCAGCTGTGCCAGCTGCTCGGGGTGTTCGAGCAGCGTGAAGGTGCCGAGCGAGATCATGTTGGCGGTGGTCTCATGGCCGGCCACCAACAGGATCATGACGAGCCGGACCAGGTCCTCGTGGGCGAGGGTGCCGGACCGCAGCCGCTCCTCGATCAGCTCGTCCAGCAGCCCGTCGCCCGGGTTCTTCTCCTTGTGGGCGATCAGCTCGGTGAAGTACTCCTCCAGCTTGATCCGGGCGTCCTTGGCCTCCTCGGCCGTACGGCTGCGCAGCAGGCGGCGGGATTCCCCCTCGAAGAACTCGTGGTCGGAGTACGGGACGCCGAGCAGCGAGCAGATCACCATCGAGGGGACCGGCAGCGCGAACGCGGAGACCAGCTCGGCGGGCGGGCCCTCGGCCAGCATCCGGTCGAGCAGCTCGTCGACGATCCGGTGGATGTCGGGCCGCAGCGCGGCGACCCGCTTCACGCTGAAGCTGGGGATCAGCATCCGGCGCTGGGTGTTGTGCTCCGGGTCGTCGACCCCGATCAGTGGTGTCCTGACCTGAGTGATCGACTCGAAGCGCTCGAACGGCAGCGGGAAGGCCGGGTTCTGCCGGTCGGAGGAGAGCCGCTGGTCGCTCAGCAGCGCCCGTGCCTCGCTGTGGCCGGTTACGGCCCATACCTTGCGGCCGTCATAGAGCGCGACATGGGCCAGCGGCCCGGTCTCCCGCAGCGGCTGATAGCCGGCGGGCGGGTGATAGGGACAGGTGCGGTCCTGAAAGTAGGAGATGGCTTCGGTCACGGCATTCCTCCCGTACGAGAAGCTCAACGTGGGGGTCGAGCTGCTCGGGTGTGAGATGTCAATGCTGATGCGCGCCGTGTTCGGCGCGCTGATCTCACCTCATGCCTCGGATGCCGGGCACGTCTACGCGCAGTTCGGCCAACTTCGCTCAGATTCGCTCATTATCGGAACCTTCACCTCCGTTCAGCGGCCGTACGAGGGTCTCGATCACCCCGTCCAGATAGCGGTCGCGCGCGGGGCCGGCCGGCAGGCTCTCCGGGATGGCGTGCCCGAGCTGGGTGTGCCCGAGGTAGGCGGTGTACGCGAGCAGGCCGCGTTGCCGGGCCTCGTCCTCGGAGAAGCCCAGCTCCGTGAAGAGCGCGGCGACATAGCCGATGCGCCGGGCGGTCACCCGGGCGAGCGCGGCGGCCACCCGGGGATGCGCCGCGGTCGCCAGCAGGGAGACGTCCAGCGGGTCGGCGGCCGACCGGTCCGTGGCCCGCATGAGCAGTCCGCGCAGCCGCTCGCCGGGGTCGGGCTCGGCCTCCACCTCGGCGATCACGGCTTCCGTGCCGATCTCTTCCCAGCGCTTCAGCGCGGCCTCGATCAGCGCGTCCCGATTGGCGAAGTGCCAGTAGAAGCTGCCCTTGGTGGTGCCCAGCCGGGCGGCGAGCGGTTCGACGGCCACCGCGGCGAGCCCGCCCTCGCCCATGGCCGCCAGCGCGGCCTCGGCCCAGTCCTGGGCGGTCAGCCGCTGCCGTGTGCCGCTGTCGCGGAGTGCCTTCGCTCGCTGTGGGGCCATGTCCATACGGTACCGTACGGTCAAACATACGCCACCGTATGGAGGTGCCCTGTGCGTGCCGTTCATGCCGTCAGTGCCGTCAGTACCGTCCGGGATGTCCATGCCCGCACCGTCCCCGCCCCGGCCGCGGCCGTCGGGGCCCTGCTCGACCGGCTCGGCGGCGAGGGTGATCCGCTCTTTCCCGCGCCCGTCTGGCCGCCGATGCGCTTCGACCGTCCGCTGGGCGTCGGCGCCGACGGCGGGCACGGCTTCATCCGCTACCGCGTCGCCGCATACGAACCGGGCCGCCGTATCCGCTTCTGCTTCACCGGCGGGGAGAGCGGATGGCACGAGGTCACCGTGCGGCCGCTGGATCCCGGCAGCTGCCGGGTGGAACACGTGCTGGAGAGCCGACTCCCGCTCCTCCAGAGGCTGATGTGGTCACTGGGCATCCGTGCCGTGCACGGCACGGTCGTGGAGGAGATCTTCGACAACATCGAACGGGCCGCCACCGGCCGGGCGCCGGTCCCGGTCCGCCGGCCGGCCCGGGTACGCCTGCTCAACCGTCTGCTCTGGGACCGGCCCCGCTCCGTCCCCCTCCCCGCCGCGGCCCGGCTGGCGCACAGCGCCTTCCCGCATACCGACTTCCAGGACGCCTGGCAGCTGGAGCTGCGGCCCGGCATGCCGCAGGAACCGGACGCCTGGCAGGGCGTGCTGCGCGGGGCGGCCTTCCCCGTCCTCGGGCGCACGGACCAGGAGATCCTGCTCGGCGCGGACGCCCGTCACCTGGACTTCCGCGCCTCGGTCCATGTCGCGGACGGCCGGGTCACGCTCGGCACGGTCGTCCGCATCCACCGCACGGCCGGCCGCCTCTACTTCGCCGTCGTACGCCGTGTCCACCCCTTCATGGCCCGCATGATGCTGCGCCGTTTCCACCGCCGTCTGGCGCTCGCCGCACCGAGCGCGGGGGAGCGGGAGCTCGCGCGGGGGTGACCCGGGCCCCGTGCCACACTGCCGGAATGGGGCAACGACACGGCGGTGGACGCAACGGCGGTACGGACCTGGCCTGGGCGGCCCTCGGCGGCGACCCGGCCCTGACGGAGCGGATCGCTTTCGGCGGTCCTCCCGGTCTGCTCCCGGCCCGGCTCCCGGCGATGTCGCTGGCCCGGTCCACGGTCGCGGTCTGTGCGCTCGCCGCGGCCGAACTGGCCGCCCGGCGCAACGGCGGTCCGGTGCCTGCCGTACGCGTCGACGACGGCGCGGTGGCCACCGCCTTCCTCAGCGAACGCCATCTGCGCATCGACGGCCGCGCCTGCTCGTCCTTCGCCCCGCTCTCCCGTTTCTGGCGCACCGCCGACGGCTGGGTACGGACCCACGCCAACTACCCGCACCACCGCGCCCGGTTGCTGCACGCACTGGACCTTCCCGAGACCGCCGACGCACCCGACGTCGAGACCGTGATGGCCGGCCGCCGGGCCGCCGAGATCGAGGAGACGGTCTGTGCCGCGGGCGGGCTGGCCGTCGTCGCCCGCACACCGGGGGAGTGGGACGCCCACCCACAGGGCGCCGCCGTGGCCGCCCACCCGCTGCTGACCCTCGACACCCTGGACGCCGGAGCCCCGCTCCGCCGACTGCCGCCGCTCGCCGGCCCGCCGACGCTGCCGGCCGCCGGGCTGCGGGTGCTCGATCTGACCCGGGTGATCGCCGGGCCGGTCGCCACCCGCACGCTGGCGCTGCTCGGTGCGGATGTCCTGCGCATCGACGCCCCCCAGCTGCCGGAGAGTCAGGACGCCCACAGCGACACCGGCTTCGGCAAGCGCTCCGCCGCCCTCGACCTCGGCTCACCCGCCGGCCGCGCGTCCTTCGAGGAACTGCTGTCCCGCGCGGACGTCGTGGTGACCGGCTACCGTCCGGGCGCACTCGACCGCTTCGGCCTCACCCCCGAGGCGCTGGCCGCACGCCGCCCGGGGCTGGTGGTGGCCCGGCTCTCCGCCTGGGGCGACGACGGCCCGTGGGGCGGCCGGCGCGGCTTCGACAGCCTGGTGCAGGTGGCCACCGGGATCGCCGCCGTCGAAGCGGACGCGGGCTCTGCATCCGAGGACTCACCACAGCGCAGAGGCGGAGCGCGGCGCAGCGGCACCCCCGGCGCGCTGCCCGCCCAGGCACTCGACCACGGCACCGGCTATCTGCTGGCCGCCGCGGTGTTCCGCGCCCTGACCGAACAGTCCCGCACGGGCGGCTCGTTCCTCGCCACCCTCGCCCTCGCCCGCACCGCGCGATGGCTGATGCACGACCTGGGAGCCGACGGCGAGCCGCACGCCGGACCCGAGGGGCACGGCCACGCAGCGCAGGCGCCCGGCGCCGACTCCTACGACCCCGCAGCGCACCTCCAGGAGACCGACAGCCCCCTCGGCCGGCTCCGCCACGCCCTCCCGCCCGTCTCCTTCGGCGGCGCACCGGCCACCTGGGCGACCCCGCCCGGCCGCTGCGGCACGGATGCGGCGGTCTGGCGGTAGGCCCCCGGCCCGCAGGCCGGGGAGTGGTCAAAACGCTGGTCCGCCGCCGCCCCCCTCCGTACGATCCTCCGGTGACGATCAACGACCGCTACCTCGCACATGGCCCGCGGGTGGGCATCCGGCATTTCACCGCCGCCGACCGGGAAGAGTTCACCGCGCTGGCACGGGAGAGCGCGGAGCTGCACCGCCCGTGGCTCTTCCCGCCGGCCGACGCCGCCGCCTATGACACCTATCTGCGCAGGCTCCAGGAGCCGCTGCGCGAAGGGTTCTTGGTCTGCGAGCTCGCCGACGGCCGGATCGCCGGCTATCTCACGATCAACAACATCGTGCACGGCGCGTTCCGCTGCGGCGCGATCGGTTACGGCGCTTTTGCGCACGCCGCCGGCCGCGGACTGATGAGTGAGGGGCTGCGGCTCGTCCTGCACCACGCCTTCGAGGAGATGGGGCTGCACCGGCTGGAGGTGAATGTCCAGCCGGCCAACGAGCTGTCGATCGCCCTGGTCAAGCGGGCGGGGTTCCGGCTGGAGGGGTTCTCCCCGGACTTCCTCTTCATCGACGGCGCCTGGCGCGACCACGAGCGCTGGGCGATCACTGCCGAGATGGTCGCCGGGAAAACGATGTGATTCCCTGTCGGACATGGACATCGTCTTCCACCGCACCGTACCGGTCTTCCGGATCTTCGATGTGGCCAAGTCCCATGAGTTCTATGTCGACTACCTCGGCTGCACGGTCGACTGGGAGCACCGCTTCGAGCCCGGTATGCCGCTCTACACCCAGGTCTCGCGCGGTGACCTCGTGCTGCATCTGTCGGAACACCATGGTGACGCGACGCCCGGCTCCACGCTCTACACGGAGCTGAGCGGGGTGCGCGCCCTGCACGCCGAACTGGCCGGCAAGGACTATCCGTATCTGCGGCCCGGTCTGGAGCAGGACGAGATCGGGACCTCGCTGACCCTGACCGACCCCTTCGGAAACCGCCTGCGCTTCAACGAGCCGGGCACCTCCGCGCAGCCCTCCGACGGGGCCGCTAACGGGACTTGCGGTTGATCTTCATGGTGTCCATGTCGGTGACCGTGGACCGCAGCTCCCGGTAGCCGAGGCCGGCGGCCTTCAGCGCGCTCTCCGCCTTGTCCTCGGCGAGTGCGGCGGCCATCTCCTCGCCGTCCGCCGCGTCCGAGACGATGACGTAGCGGTAGCTGAAGGAGTGCAGCGTGCGCTCGTACGCCAGCGAGCCCTCGGGCGTGAACTGCATCTGCGCCAGACCGTGGTCGTCCGCCTCGGCGAGCAGCTTGTCCCGTGACGGTGCCGTGAGGCCGTCCCACTTGCCGCGGACGATGACTCGGTAGGTGTGCTGGGCCGTCATGGGGTGTGGTCTTCCGTTCTGCCGTGTGCCGGTGAGCCGAAGTGACAGGCTATTTCGGCAGATGTTTCAAGGCCTCCCCTTTTCCGGTGCGTCTGTGTGACGATCTCCGTATGCGCCGGACCGTGCTGATCGATGCCCCCTCCAACCTGGGACTGCGGCCGCCCGCGCCCGGCACCGTCCCCGGCTGCTACAAACTCGCGGGCGCGCTGCGCGAGCAGGGGCTGCTGCGGCGGCTGGGCGCGCTGGAGGGCGGTGTGGTGGTGCCACCCCGCTACGACCGCGGGGAATGGCGGGAGGGCGACGGAGTCTTCCACGCCACCGCCCTCGCTGCCTATACGGGCAAGCTCGCGACGCGCGTCGAACGGCACGTCCGCAGTGGCGACTTCCCGGTGGTGCTGGGAGGGGATTGCAGCATCCTGCTCGGGGTGGTGCTCGCGCTGCGGCGGCTGGGGCGGTACGGCGTGGCCTACCTCGACGGCCACGGCGACTTCCGGCACCCGGGCAATGTGGCGGTGTCCGGCCCGGTCGGTGCCGCGGCCGGGGAGGGCCTGGCGCAGATCACCGGGCGGGGGCAGGCGGATCTCACCGACATCGAGGGGCTGCGACCGTACGTCCGCGACGAGGATCTGCGCGCGCTGGGCCTGCGGGACGCGGACGAGGACCAGGAGGAGTTGACCGCCCTGGGCATCGGCCATGCCCCGGTGGGGGAGATCCGGCGGCGCGGCCCGCAGGCCGTGGCCCGCGATGTGCTCACCCACTTCGCGAGCCTGCCGCTCGACGGCTTCTGGATCCATCTCGACGCGGATGTCCTCGACCCGTCCGTCATGCCGGCCGTCGACAGTCCCGACCCGGGCGGTCTGCTGACCGACGAACTCCATGCCCTGCTGGGCCCATTGGCCGCCTCGCCGCGCTGTGTCGGTGTCAACGTCACCATCTACGACCCGGACCGCGACCCCGAAGGCACCGGCGCGGTGCTGCTCGCCGGCCTCCTTGAGGACCTTTTTGCGCAACCCTGACCTCGCCGGGCCGTAAGAAGCCCTGTTCAGACCGGCGGCCACGCGGTTCCATGGTCAACAGGAGGCCGCCGCAGCCGAGGTGGCCCGGTCCAGCATTGCGAGGCAGCCGTGGCCACGAGAGTGCGACGCACCACCCTGACCCTCCCCGCCGCCCCCCTCGGCCCCGACAACCCTCTCCCCGCCCTCCGCGGCGGCCAGGACCTGCACCGCACCGAGATCCCCCAGGACGCCGGCCTGCCCGCCGACATGGCCCGGCAGATCGGCTGTGCGCCGCTGCGCTCGCTCCTGCCGGCCCGGATGCGCGACGGCTACGGGCGCACCCGCCGCACCACGGACCTCGACGCGCTGGTCATCGAGAACGACCGGCTGCGCGCCACCGTCCTGCCCGGTCTCGGCGGCCGGGTGTACTCCCTGCACCACAAGCCCACCGACCGCGAACTGCTCTACCGCAACCCGGTGTGGCAGCCCGCGGCCTTCGCGCTCAACGGCGCCTGGTTCTCCGGCGGCATCGAATGGAACATCGGTTCCACCGGCCACACCACCCTCTCCTGCGCCCCGTTGCACGCCGCCCGTGTCCCGGCGCCGGACGGCGGGGAGATGCTGCGGCTGTGGGAGTGGGAGCGGCTGCGCGATCTGCCCTTCCAGGTGGACCTGTGGCTGCCCGACGGCTCCGACTTCCTCCACGTGGGCGTCCGGATTCGCAATCCGCACTATCACACCGTGCCGGTCTACTGGTGGTCCAACACCGCCGTGCCCGAGGACGAGCACACCCGTGTCCTGGCCCCCGCCGAGGAGGCCTGGCACTTCGGCTACGAACGGACCCTGCGCCGCGTCCCGGTACCGCACTCCGACGGCGCCGACCGGACCTATCCGCTGCGCAGCGAGTTCCCCGCCGACTACTTCTACGCGGTGCCCGACGGCGCCCGCCGCTGGATCGCCTCCCTCGACGCGGACGGCCGCGGCCTGGTGCAGACCTCCACCGACACGCTGCGCGGCCGCAAGCTCTTCCTGTGGGGCGCGGGGCGGGCCGGGCGGCGCTGGCAGCAGTGGCTCACCGAGCCCGGCACCGGCGGCTATGCCGAGATCCAGGCGGGTCTGGCCCGTACGCAGCTGGAGCACGTACCGCTGGACGCCGGCGGCGAGTTCAGCTGGCTGGAGGCGTACGGGCCGCTGGAGACCGACCCCGTGGCGGTGCACGGCGCGGACTGGGGAGCGGCCCGGGAAGAGGCCGCGGCCCGGCTGGCGGCCGTGCTGCCGCGCACGGACATCGATGCCGCCTACGCCGCCTGGCTGCCGTACGCCGACCACGAACCGAAGGAGTCGCTGGCCACCGGCTCCGGATGGGGCGCGCTGGAGGCCGCCCGCGCGGGACTGGACCTGCCCGGTACGCCGTTCGACGAGGCCACGCTGGGCGCGGAGCAGGAGCCCTGGCTGACGCTGCTCGGAACCGGGGACCTGCCGGCTGCCCGCCCCGTCCCCGGACCGGCGCTGGTCGCGCCGGCCTGGCGCGATCTGCTGGAGTCCGCGCGGCCGGGCCCGGCCACCGACTACCACCTGGGGCTCGCCCAGTGGCATGCCGGCGACCGTGCGCAGGCCGTGCGCAGCTGGGAGCGTGCGCTCGGGCAGGACGGCGGCTGTCTGCCGCTGTACTGCCTGGCCGTGGCCGAATCGGTGGCCGGGGAAACGGGGCGTGCCGCCGACCGCTATGCGCAGGCCTGCGCCGAAGCGGCACGGGCGGCAGCGGCCCCGGACCCGGGGGCCCGGGACTGGCGGGCGGTGCTGCCCGCGCTCGCCCGGGAGGCGGTGCCCGCGCTGCTCGCGGCCGGCCGTACCGACGAGGCGGCCCAGCTGCTCGCGGGCCTGCGGCAGAGCGATCAGGACGACGGCCGCTTCCGTTTGCTGACCGCACAGGTGCTGCTCGCCCAGGGCCGGCCGGCCGCGGCCCGCGAGATCTTCGACGCCGGCTTCGAGGTCGCCGGTCTGCGGGAGGGCGACGAGGTGCTCGGCGACACCTGGTACGCCATCGCCGAGCGGCTGGTCGCGGGCGGCGGACCGGTCACCGAACAGGTCCGTGCCGAGGCCCGGTCGGGGCATCCGCTCCCGGAGCGGTACGACTACCGGATGCGGCCGGTGTAGCGGGCGGGCCCGCGGGCGGCGCCCGCCGTCACCCCAGCGGCTTGTCGAGCACCGCCTTGGTGTGGCTGAAGGTGTCGAGGGAGTACTCGCCGTGATAGCGCCCCGTCCCGCTCTCGCCCACACCGCCGAACGGCAGGCCGGGCGCGGTGAGATGGGCGACCGGCAGCCCGAAGGTGAGCGCACCCGAGGAGGTCTCGGTCAGCAGCCGGTGCTTGGTGGCGTCGGAGGCGGTGAACGCGTAGAGCGCCAGCGGCTTGTCGCGCCCGTTGATGAAGGCGATCGCCGCATCCAGGTCGGGCACCGGCACGATCGGCAGGACCGGGCCGAAGATCTCCTCCTGCATCACCGGTGCGTCGGGGGTGACGTCGGCGAGGACGGTGGGGGCGAGGTAGCGGGTGGCGCGGTCGTGGGCGCCGCCGATGACCGTGCGTCCGCTGCCGAGGAGGGCGGTCACCCGGTCGAAGTGCCGGTCGTTGACGATCCGTCCGTACTCGTCCGCGCCGGCCGGATCGGCTCCGTAGGTCTCGCGCACCGCCTCGGCGAGGTGCGGTTCGACGGCGTGCGCGGTGTCGCCGATGGCCAGCACGTAGTCGGGCGCCACACAGGTCTGGCCGGCGTTGAGGAACTTGCCGGTCACGATCCGCCGGGCGGCCGCGGCCAGATCCGTACCCGGGTCGAGGACGACGGGGCTCTTGCCGCCCAGCTCCAGGGTGACCGGCGTCAGATGCCGCGCGGCGGCCGTCATGACGATCCGGCCGACGGTGCCGTTGCCGGTGTAGAAGATGTGGTCGAAGCGCTCGGCCAGCAGGGCGGTGGTCTCCGGGACGGCGCCCTCGACGACGGCCACCGCGTCGCCGTCCAGATAGCGCGGCAGCAGCCGGGCCATGGCGGCCGAGGTCGCGGGGGCGAGTTCGCTGGGCTTGACGACGGCGCAGTTGCCCGCGGCCAGCGCGCCGACGAGCGGGGCGAGCGCCAGTTGCAGCGGATAGTTCCAGGGCGCGATCACCAGGACGACGCCGAGCGGCTCGCGGACGACCTGGGCGGTCGCCGGGAGCAGCCGGTCGGGCAGCTCGGCGGGCCGGGGCGCCAGCCAGTCGTCGAGACGGGCGAGGGTGTGGTCGATCTCGTGGACGGTGAAGCCGATCTCGGTGCGGTAGGCCTCCTCGGGGCCCTTGCCGAGGTCGGTGGCGAGTGCGGTGAGCAGCTCGTCGCTGTGGTCGGTGAGCAGGCTGCGCAGCGCGGTGAGCTGACCGCGCCGCCAGTCGGGGGCGGCGGTACGGCGGGTGGCGAAGGTGCGGCGGAGCCTGCCGACGACAGCGGCGGCGTCCAGGTCGGGGGCGGGGGTGTGCGATGCCATGGCAGCGACGCTACACGAAACGAAAACATTTCGTTTCGTAATGCTGCCGGTAGACTCCGGCCGTGGCCGAACGCACCGAGAGCAAGCAGTCCGCATCCGCCGAACGGCAGCCCGCCCGCGGCCGCCCGCGGGACGCCGGACGCGACCGGGCGCTCCTGGCGGCCACCGTGGCGGTCCTCCAGGACAGCGGCTACGGCGGGCTCACCACCGCGGCCGTCGCCAAGCGTGCCGGGGTCTCCACCGCGACCCTCTACCGCCGCTGGCGCTCCAAGGAGGATCTGGTCGTGGGCACCGCCGTCCGCTGGGCGAGCGACCTCGGCCCCCAGCCGGACACCGGCAGCCTCGAAGGCGACCTCGCCGCCCTGCTCCGGGACAAGGCCGGCACCATGGAGGGCCCTGGTGGCCGGCTGCTGCACGTGCTCATCGGCGAGGCCGCGCACAACGAGGCACTGGCCCGCGTCCTGGACACCGCGATCATCCAGCCGGTCCGCGACCGGGCCGCCGCCGTGGTGCGCCGCGCGGTCGCCCGCGGCGACATCCCGCCGCTCCAGGACGCACACGTGCTGGCCGACCTGGTCGTCGGCTCGATGGTCAGCCGCCTCTTCCTGACGCCGGACGCGGCACACTCCGTCAGCACGGGCGGCCCCTCGTCCGGTGAGGCGGCGATCCGCGAACTCCTCCCGTTCCTGCTGCGCGCCCTGGGGGCACAGCCCGGCTGAGCGTCCGTCATCGCCGCCCGGCCCGGCCGCCGTGCGCCTCGTACGCCATTGCGGTGACCGTGCGCGACCGTGGAATGAACCCGGGCCGTCACACGTTGTAGCGGATCATGAAGGCAATCATCGCAAACAGCTACGGCGGCCCCGAGGTCCTCGCATACACCGACCGCCCCGAACCGAAGGTGGGACCGGACTCGTTCCTGATCCGGGTCAAGGCGGCCGGGGTCAACCCCGTTGACTGGAAGATCGTCGGGGGCTATCTGGACCCGATGATGGACGCGCACTTCCCGTTCGTTCCCGGATGGGACGTGGCGGGCGTGGTCGAGGCCGTGGGCGCGGACGCCACCGAGTACGAGGTCGGCGACGAGGTCATCGGCTATGTGCGCAAGGACGAGGTGCAGCACGGCACCTACGCCGAACTGGTCGCCGCGCCGGTCAGGACCCTGGCGCGCAAGCCCGCCTCGCTCAGCTGGCAGCAGGCCGCCGGGCTCCCGCTCGCCGGGCTGACCGCCTATCAGGCGCTCAAGCGGGTCGGCACAAAGACCGGTGAGACCGTCCTGGTGCACGCCGCCGCGGGTGGCGTCGGCTCGCTCGCCGTCCAGATCGCGGTGGCGCAGGGGGCCCGCGTCATCGGTACGGCCAGCGAGCGCAACCACGAATTCCTGCGGTCCCTCGGCGCGGAGCCGGTCACCTACGGCGACGGTCTGGCCGACCGGGTGCGGGCACTGGCGCCCGAAGGCGTCGACGCGGCCGTGGACTTCGTCGGCGGTGGCGTCGTGGACGTCTCGCAGGAGCTGCTCAAGGACCGCGGCCGGGTGGCGTCCATCGCCGACGGCGAGGTCAAGAGCAAGGGCGGCCACATGGTGTGGGTGCGCCCCGACACCGACGATCTGACCGCGCTCGGCGCCCTCGCGGACGCCGGGAAGCTGACCGTGCCGGTCGAGGTGATCCTCCCGCTGCGCGAGGCCGCCGAGGCGTTCCGGCGGAGCATGGCCGGGCGGGCCCGCGGCAAGATCGTCCTTGAAGTGTCCTGACGAGGCGGTCCGCACTCACCGGAAGCAGGACGGGGGGACCTAACCCTCGCCGTCCTGCTTCCGGTCGACGTACTCGAAGACCGAACCGTCCGGGTGGCGGGCCACCAGATTGCGGCCGATCGGCGTCGGCAGGGGACCGGCGATGATGTCCGCGCCGACCGCCGTCAGATCGGCCACCGCGTCGTCCACATCCTTGACGGCGATGGTCGCCGTGATCTTCCGCAGCACCGACAACTCCGCCTCGGGGCCGCTCATCAGGAAGAAGGGCCCGACGGCCGCGACCGACACCCCGCCGCGCTGGAAGCGGATCGCCTCCGCGCCCGTCAGCCGTTCGTAGACGCCGATCGCGGCACTGAGATCACCGACGCACACCCGCAATGAGGTCCCCAGAATGTCCATATGGACAAGCCTAGTTGGACGTCCGGCCGGTTCGCGATCAGTTGGCCGTGATCAGTCCGCTCTCCGCCCTCCGCCTCCGCCGCGCCGCGTGACCGCACGGTGTCCCGGACGCTGCCCCGGGCCCTCGTACGCCCGCGGGACATGCGGTGCCCGGCCCGGAGGAGCGCTGTCGGCCCGGGGCCCCCGTAGTCCGGGGTGTGCTAAACAGGGAGTAATCAAAGGGGTACTTTGCAGCAGCTCAAGCTCGGAATCATGTCGCAGACCCGTAAAGAGAACGAGCACCGTCTGCCGATCCACCCAGCGCACTTCGGACGTATCGCCCCCGATCTCCGGGCCGGCATTTATCTCCAGACCGGTTACGGAGACCACTTCGGTGTCCCGGACCGTCAACTCGCACCGCTGGTCGCCGGTTTCCGCTCACGCGAGGAGCTGATCGCGGAGTGTGACGTCATCCTGCTGGCCAAACCGCTGCACGAGGATCTGGCCGAACTGCGGGACGGCCAGGTGCTGTGGGGCTGGCCGCACTGCGTGCAGGACGAGAAGGTCACGCAGGCCGCCATCGACCGCAGGCTCACCGTGATCGCCTTCGAGGCGATGAACCACTGGACCCCGGAGGGTTCGTTCAACCTGCACGTCTTCCACAAGAACAACGAGCTGGCCGGCTACTCGTCGGTGCTGCACGCCATGCAGCTGACCGGTGCGACCGGTGACTACGGGCGCCGGCGGCAAGCGGTGGTGATCGGTTTCGGCGCCACCGCCCGTGGAGCGGTCACCGCGCTCAGCGCGCTGGGCGTGCACGACGTGGACGTACTGACCGCCCGCGGCGTCACCGCCGTCAGCTCACCGATCCACTCGGCACGGATCGTGCACTTCGACCACGACGAGGCCGACGACACCCTCGACCCGCGGCGCAGCGTGGTGCTCACCGAGGACGGCCCGGAGCCGCTGGCCGAGTTCCTCGCCCAGCACGACATCATCGTCAACTGCGTGCTCCAGGACACCGCGGCGCCGCTGATGTTCCTGATAGAGGAGGACCTGCCGAAGCTCGCGCCCGGCACCCTGGTCATCGATGTCTCCTGCGACGAGGGCATGGGCTTCGCCTGGGCCCGGCCGACCACCTTCGACGCCCCGATGTTCACCGTCGGCGACCACGTCCACTACTACGGCGTGGACCACAGCCCCTCCTACCTGTGGGACGCGGCCACCTGGGAGAACAGCGAGGCGCTGATCCCGTTCCTGCGGCCGGTCCTCGAAGGGCCGGCCGGCTGGGACGGCGACGGCACGATCCGCCGGGCGATCGAGATCCGCGGCGGCACCGTCCAGAACCCCGCGGTCCTGGCCTTCCAGCAGCGCGCCGAGCAGTACCCGCACGCGGTGCTCTGAGGCGCCGCCGCCCGGTCTTCGGCGTACCCGCACCGGGTGCGCCGAAGACCGGGCGCTCTCCCTGCGAGCAGCCGGCGGACCATCCCTTCAGTGCCCTCGGCCGGCCGGATGTCCTGCGGACGTCGGGCGGCAGGCGCCCGGGATGTCACACACGGCAGAGGATCTCGCCGTGCAGGATGCCGAACCAGCCGTCCTCCTCGGCGCCCCATGCCCGCCAGGCCTGCGCGATCCGGTCCAGCTCCGCCGCCGTGGCATGCCCGCCGTCCACCGCGGTCCGTGCGTAGGAGGAGCTGACCGTGCGGTCCGCCCACAGCTCGCTCCACCAGGAGCGCTCCTGCGGGGTGCGGTAGCACCAGGTGCCGGCGGTGGCGGTGATCGCGTCCGGGGCGAAACCGGCCTGCCGGGCCCAGGCGTGCAGCCGGCGTCCGGCATCCGGCTCACCTCCGTTGGCGCGGGCCACCCGCAGATACAGCCGCAGCCAGTCGGCCATCCCGTCGACCTCCGGGTACCAGGTCATGGCCGAGTAGTCCGAATCGCGGACGGCGACGATCCCGCCGGGTTTGGTGACCCGGCGCATCTCGCGCAGCGCCTGGACGGGGTCGCCCACGTGCTGGAGCACCTGGTGGGCGTGCACCACACAGAAGGTGTCATCGGGGTAGTCCAGGGCGTGGACATCGCCGACCGCGAAGTGGACGTTCGTCAGGCCCCGTTCGGCGGCCGTGGCGCGCGCCTGGTGGAGTACGTCCGGTGCGCGCTCCAGGCCGGTGACCTGCCCCTCCGGTACCAGCGCGGCCAGGTCGGCGGTGATGGTGCCGGGGCCGCAGCCGACATCCAGGATCTGCATGTGCGGCCGCAGGGAATCCAGGAGATAGCCGGCCGAGTTGGCGGCGGTGCGCCAGGTGTGGGAGCGCAGTACGGACTCATGGTGGCCGTGGGTGTAGACGGCGGATTCCTGCGGCATGGTCGACTCCTTCGCATGCTCCGGAGCGGTGACCGGGACGCGCGGCGGCGCCCGGGTCACCACTCGGGCGGCCGCGCGGAACCAGGCCCGGCCGCCCTTCGGCGTGGTGATCACACCGTACGTCGGAATCTCGCATCATGAGAGTGGGGTCTCATTATTCGGGCAGCAGGCGGTAGACCGTCAGCGCCTCCTTGTGCTTGTCCAGCGTCAACTCGGCCGGGGCGGGCGTCACTTCACCGTCGAACGCCAGCGTCGTACCCTCCGGGAGCCCGCTGATGTGCAGCCGGGACAGGCGTGCCTCGCCGAGCACCGGAGAGCTGCGCGGGGTGCCCGTCAGGGCTGCGGCGAGCAGCCGGGTGCGGGCCAGCCTGCCGCCGTGCACCACCCGCACATCGAGCACCCCGTCGGCCAGGTCGTGCCGGCGCACCGGCGCGAACCCCAGTCCGCGGTACTGGCAGTTGCCGACGAACAGCAGCCATACGGCGCGCCGCTCACCATTGATCTTCAAGGTCAGCGGCTCGGAGGTGCGCAGCACCTCCCACGCCGCCAGCACCCCGGCCGGCCAGGCGCCGATCTTCCCCGCCCACCGCTCGCGGATCCGCACCAGCTCCGGATACGCGCCGATCGAGAAGGTGTTGAGGAAGTGCCGCGCCTCCGGATGCGGCTCGGCCCGGAAGCGCGCCACGTCCACCGCCACGGCCTCACCGGTCTCCACGGCGCGTGCCGCCTCCGCGTAGGTCTCGATCCCCAGGTCGTACGCGAAGTGGTTCAGGGTGCCGCCGGGCAGTACCGCGAGCGGCAGCCCGTGCCGCAGCGCGACCTCCGCCGCGGCATTGACGGTGCCGTCGCCGCCGAGCGCCCCCAGGGCACCGCCCAGCGTTCTGGCCCGCTCGGCGGCATCTTCGAGGACCTTGTCCAGCGGCTCGCCGTCCTGCTCGCCGCACACCACCACCTCGGCCTGCGGCAGCACCCCGTGCACCTCCTCGGCCCGGTCCGGGCGGGGGCCGCCCGTGCGCTGCCCCGAGCCCTGGTTCGCCACGACGACCAGGCCCCGGCCGCCCGGCAGCGCGGGCGCGTCGGCGCGCGGTCTGGCGGGCGGCGCCAGCTGGGCGCGGGTCGGCGCGAAACCCCGGACCGCGAACGCCGCGCCGGCCCCCAGCGCGGCACCCGCCACCACATCACCCGGATAGTGCACCCCGGTATAGACGCGGGAGAACGCCACCGAAGCGGCCACCGGTGCCAGCGCCAGACCCCACCACTTGTTCTCGAAGGCCACACCGGTCGCGAAGGCCACCGCCGAGGCGGCGTGCCCGGACGGGAAAGAGGAGGTGGTGGGCTGACGATGCAGTTGCCGTATGACCGGCACCGTGTCCAGCAGCGGCCGCTCGCGCCGCACCGAGCGCTTGCCGAGCGTGTTCACCGTCGCCGACGCCACGGCCAGCGAAGCCACCCCGCGCAGCGCGGCCCGGCGCATCGGCCGGCCGCCCAGCGCCGCCGCGCCGGCCGCGAGACCGAACCACAGCAGCCCGTGGTTGGCGCTACGGGTCAGCCGGGGCAGCACCCGCTGCGCGCCCGGCCATTCGCGCGAGGCAATGAGGTGGAAGGTCCGCCGGTCGAGATGGGTCAGTAGCGATCGCATGCGCCACCTTGTACCCCACACAGCCTGGAACAGGCAGGAAGGCGCCGCGACGGGCCTCGGGGGTGTCTCCGCGGTCTCCGTGGTCCCTCAGGTCCGGCTGCGGTGCCCCGGCCGCCTGCCGGCCCCGGCCCTCCGTGCCCCGGTCGTCCGTGCTTCGCTTCCGAGATGATCAGGAGACGGCGCGACACCGACCTCGACGCCTGTGTGGCGGTCCTGGCGGAGGTACACACCCACAGCGGCTATCCGCACCACTGGCCGGACGATCCGGCGGGCTGGCTGACCCCCGACGGGCTGACCGCCGCCTGGGTCGCCGAGGCGGACGGCTCGGTCGTCGGCCATGTGGCGCTGTGCGGACGCGAGGCCGGCCGGCTGTGCGTCGCACCCACCGCACGCGGCGCGGGCCTCGGCGGACGTCTGCTGCGCGCCGTCGAGGCGGAGGCGGCGGCCCGCGGACTGCGTCCCGTACTGGAGGTGAAGGACACCGACACCGCGGCCATCGCCCTCTACGAGCGGCTGGGCTGGACCCGCCGCGCCACCGAGCGGCAGGAGTGGGGCGCCGGCGAGGTGGTGACGGTGCACCGCTACGAGGCCCCGGCGGCCCGCCCGGCGCATTGAACGCCCGTCCCCCTCCCCGCTGACGTGTCGCCCCCCGTCGCCACCCCCGCCATCTGCCAAGGTGGACGGGGCCGCCCCTCATGTGACGGGCCCACGATCGACCCGCCGTCGCGGAGTGGAGGTACGGATGCAGCGGACCGCCCCGGATCCGCAGTGGGAGCCGGAGCCGGATCCGCCGGTGGGCCTTCCGGTCCTCCCGGAACTCGCCGCGCACCTCTCCGCGGCCGCCGACTGCACCGAAGCCGAGCCGCCCGGTGGCTCCGTACCCCTGCGCATCGCCGCCTGCGGCTACTGGGAACGCCGCGGCCTGGCCACCACCCCCGACCGGGTCCTCGCCGCCCCCGGGGCACCGGCCCTGCTCCTCGCGCTGTACGCCGCGGCCGACGGGGCGGTGGTACTGCCGCGGCCCTGCTCCGAGTGGTACGCACCGCCCGCCCGGCTGCTCGGGCGGCCGGTGCATCTCGTGCCCGTACCGGCGGAATCGGGCGGGGTGCCCGACCCGTTCGCACTGCTGGAGACCGTCCGCCGGGCCCGGATGCACGGTGACGGTCCGCGCGTTCTCGTACTGTCCGTCGCCGACGATCCGACCGGCACCTGCCCCGCGCCCGAACAGCTGCACGAGGTCTGTGAGGCGGCGGCGCAGGAAGGGCTGTGGATCATCAGCGACGAGACGCGCCGCGATCTGCTGCACGATCCGCATGACACCGTGGTGCTCAGCCCCGCCGAGATGCTGCCCGGCGAGGTCGTGGTGCTCACCGACCTGCGGGCCACGCTGGTGCCCGCCTCCTGGCCGGCCGCCCTGGCCCGCTTCCCCGCCACCGACCGGGGAACCTTCCTGCGGACCGCCGCGCTCGACGCGCTCACCGCGGTCTCCACGCCGCTTCCCGGGCCGGTCGGCTGTGCCGTCACCCATGCGCTCGGCGAACCCGACGGGGTGCGCGCCAGGACGGCCACCGCCGCCCGGGTGTACGGCACGCTCGCCGCGGCACTCCACCACACCGTCACCGAGGTCGGCGCCGTCTGCCGCCCACCGCACTCCGGCAGCCATCTCTACGCCGACTTCGAGCCGCTGCGCCGGCCGCTGGCGGCCCGCGGGATCGTGGAATCCCGCGCACTGGAGCGGAAGCTGGCGCCCTGGAGGGCACGCGGCGGACACCGTTTCGGCGACGCGCCGGGCGCCCTGCGGGTACGCCTCGGCGCCGAGGCTCTGCTCGGCGCCGACCGCGAGCTGCGCCGGCGCGTCCTGGCCGCGCCCGATCCGCTGGAACTCCCGCACATCACCGAGGCGTTGACGGCGCTGTCGCGCGCGCTGGCCGGGCTCACGACGTCCGCGGACAGCTGAATCCCCCCGCCGGACCCGCCCCCACCCGCCGCTTCGCCCCGCCCGCACCCGTCCCGGTTGTGTCCACCGTAAGGAGCCCCTCGATGACCGAACAGACCGAGCGCTCCCTCGCCGAGCAGCCCCCCGACACCGGGCGACTGCCGGACGCCGCGCCCGGCGACGGCGCCGCACCGGCCGGAGGAGCGGGCCGCGGCGACGGCCCGGCCACCGCGCAGGCCACCACCGCGCAGGCCACCACCGAGGGCGCGCCGGTCCTTCCGCACACCGCCCCGCCCCCGCTCGCCGAGCCCCGCCCCCTGGGGGAAACCCGCACCTGGCCACGGGACTTCACCCACCGGCTGACGGCTCCGCTGCCCGGGGTCCGCGCCCTGGCCCGGATCGCCCGTGAGGGCAAGCTGCGCCCGGCCCCCGAGAAGCTCCCGGAGATCCAGCAACTCCCCTTCGAACCGGGCCCGATGCCGGCCGCCGGCACCACCACCCTCGCCCTCACCTGGGCCGGACACGCCAGTTGGGTCATCCGCATCGGCGGGCTGACCGTACTGACCGACCCGGTCTGGTCCCGCAAGATCCTCGGCACCCCCGCACGGGTCACCCCCGTAGGGGTCCGCTGGGAGGACCTGCCTCCGGTCGACGCCGTCGTCATCAGCCACAACCACTACGACCACCTCGACGCACCCACCCTCAAACGGCTGCCGCGCCACACCCCGCTGCTGCTCCCCGCCGGGCTGGCGCCCTGGGCCCGCAGGCGCGGCTTCACCCAGGTCACCGACCTCGACTGGTGGGAGGCGGTCGAACTGCCCGCCCCGGGCGGCCCCGTACGCTTCGACTTCGTCCCCGCCCACCACTGGAGCAAGCGGACCCTGACCGACACCTGCCGCTCCCTGTGGGGCGGCTGGCTGCTCACCGCGCCCGACGGGCGGCGGCTCCACTTCGCGGGGGACACCGGCTACGGCCACTGGTTCGAGGAGATCGGCCGCCGCTACCCCGGCATCGACCTGGCGCTGCTGCCCATCGGCGCCTACGACCCGCGCTGGATGCTGCGGCCGGTGCACACCGACCCGGAGGAGGCGGTCAAGGCCTGCCAGGACCTGGGTGCCCGCGCCCTGGCCCCGATGCACTGGTCGACCTTCCTGCTCTCCGGCGAGCCGCCCCTGGAACCACTGCAACGGGTCCGCACCGCCTGGGCCGCCACCGGACGCCCCCGCGAGGACCTCTGGGACCTGCCCGTGGGCGCCTCCCGGGTGCTGGCCGAACGCTGAGCGTGGCGCCGGCCTTCGTCCCTGACCCGCTTCTTCCCGCAAAGGATGCTCCGCACCGGACCCCGGGCCTACCAGCACCCCGTGTTCCCGCAGCTTGTGCTGTGCCCGGGCCAGCCGCTCCGGCGCGGCACGGGCGCGCAGCCGCGCCAGCCAGCGTGAGCCGTTACGGGAGTGACTGCCGCGCCGCCCGAGCCAGTACAGGCGGAGGGCCCGGCCTCCTCCCACCCCCTCGTGCTGGCCTCCGGGAACCTCGGCCTGGTGTCCTTCCCGGACGTGCCCGGCCGGATCACCCGCGAGGAACTGGACCGCAGACACCCCGCGCTGCTCGGCACCCTCGCCAACCACCCCGGCATCGGCTTCGTTCTGGTCCGCTCCGCAGTGCACGGTCCTGTGGTGCTGGGCCCGGCCGGCGCCGAGCACCACCTCGACACCGGCCACCTCCTCGGCACCGACCCCCTGGCGCCCTTCGGCGCCGGCGCGGCCGAAGCCGTACGCCGTACCGACCGCTTTCCCCACACCGCCGACCTCATGGTCAACTCCGCCTACGACCCGACGACCGGCGCGGTACACGCCTTCGAGGAGCAGATCGGCTCGCACGGCGGGCTGGGCGGGGCCCAGAGCCACCCCTTCCTCCTCTGGCCCGTCGAGCTGACCCCGCCGGCCCCGGACGCCGGGCCGCTGACCGGCGCCGAACAGGTGCACCGGGTGCTGCGCCGCTGGCTGGGCGAGGCCGAGGGCCCACAACTGCCGCTCGGCCCCGGCGCGGACGAACTCCGGTGTGAGGTGCCACCGGCCGAAGGTTTTCCCTCACCGGACCCTGCTCCGCAGGACAAACCCCGCTGATTTTGGCGGACGCCGCTGATCGCCGACGATGTGCAGTGCTCGGTAACCCCGGGTGCACAGCGCACGACGAGAGGCCCACCACGCCATGAACGACCGGCACAGCCGCCGCTTCGGACTGGGAACCGCCACCTGCCTGGTGATGGGCAACATCATCGGTGGCGGCATCTTTCTGCTGCCGGCCTCGGTGGCCCCGTTCGGCACCATCAGCCTGGTCGCCTTCGGCGTCCTGACCCTCGGCGCCGTCGCCCTCGCCCTCGTCTTCGGACGGCTCGCCGAGCGCCATCCGGACACCGGAGGCCCCTACGTCTACGCGCGCGAGGCGTTCGGCGACTTCGCCGGGTTCCTCTCCGCCTGGTCGTACTGGACCATGACCTGGGTCAGCAACGCGGCGCTCGCGGTCGCCATCGTCGGCTACGTCCACGTCCTGCTCCCCGGCCGCCCCACCGACGCCACCGACCTCGCGATCGCCCTCGGCGCGCTCTGGCTGCCGGCCCTCGCCAACTTCGCGGGCACCCGTTACGTCGGCCTGGTCCAGACGGTCTCCACCGTCCTCAAGTTCATCCCGCTGCTCTTCATCGCCGTCGTCGGCCTGTTCTTCTTCGACCCGGCCAACCTCGGCTCGTTCCACGAAGGCAGCGGCAGCGCGGTCGGCGGGATGTCCGCGGCCGCCGCGATCCTGCTCTACTCCTATGTCGGTGTGGAGTCCGCCGCGATGAGCGCGGGCGAGGTCCGCGACCCGGAGCGGAACGTCGGCCGGGCCACCGTCCTCGGCACCATCGGCTCCGCCGTGGTCTACCTCCTGGGCACCGTCGCAGTCTTCGGCACCGTGGCCCACGACAAGCTGGTGAAGTCCCAGGCGCCGTTCTCGGACGCGGTGAACGTGATGTTCGGCGGGCACTGGGGCGGCACGGTCGTCGCCCTCGCCGCCGTCGTCTCGATCATCGGCGCGCTCAACGGCTGGACCCTGATGAGTGCCCAGTCCCCGTACGCCGCCGCCAAGGACGGGCTGTTCCCCGCGCCGTTCCTGACCAAGCGACGCGGCGTCCCGACCTTCGGCGTCCTCGCCGCCGTCGTGCTGGCCAGCGCCCTCACGGTGATCAACTACATCACCGGCGCCGGCGGCGTCTTCGAGATCCTGGTACTGATCACCACCTTCTCGGCGACCGTCCCCTACCTCCTCGCCGCCGGCGCCCAGGTCTACTTCCTGCTCACCGGCCGCCGCGACAAGGTCCGCCCCGCCCGCTTCGCCCGCGATCTGACCCTCGCCCTGACCGCCTTCGGCTTCACCTTCTGGCTCGTCGCCGGCGCCGGCTACGCCGCGATCTACCAGGGCGTGCTCTTCCTCTTCGCCGGCATCCTCGTCTACGCCTTCATGGCGGCCCGGCGTACGGCACGGCGGGCGGAGACGGAGCCGGACGCGAAGACGGAGTCGGAGACGGACGCGGAGACAGACGCGGAGCCGGAGGCCACGGCAGGCTCTGCCTACGCCCGCTGACCACGAAGCGGTTCGCCGACCTGCCGCAAGTGCCGCAGCGCCTCCGCGTACGACCTGAGCAGCCCCGTCTCGTGGTACGGGACACCGATCTCGGCGCAGTACTCCCGCACGATCACCTGCGCACGGCGCAGATGCGGTGTCGGCATGCTCGGGAAGAGGTGGTGCTCGATCTGGTAATTGAGCCCGCCGAGCAGGAAGTCGGTCATCACCCCGCCCCGGACATTCCGTGAGGTCAGCACCTGACGCCGCAGAAAGTCCGGCCGTTCCTCGCCCGTCAGCGTCGGCATCCCCTTGTGATTGGGCGCAAAGGTGGACCCAAGGTAGACGCCGAAGACGGCCTGGTGGACGAGGAGAAAGGCCAGCGCCTTACCGGGTGACAGCACCAGGAACAGCGCCGCGAGATACAGGACGATATGCGTCAGCAGCAGTGCCGCCTCGCTTCCCCAGTGCTTCATGGTGGGCGACCGCAGCGCCCGGATACTCGACACCCGGAGGTTGAACCCCTCCAGCGTGAGGAGCGGGAAGAACAGCTGGGCCTGATAGCGGCCGAGGAAACGGGGCAGCCCCGTGGCGGCCCGCGCCTGGTCCTGCGACCACACCAGGATGTCCGGCGCGACATCCGGGTCCAGCTCTTCATGGTTGGGGTTGGCGTGATGCCGGGTGTGCTTGTCCATCCACCAGCCGTACGACATCCCCACACCGAGATTGCCGAACAGCCGCCCCCCGACCCCACTCGGCCGACGCCTGCGGAACACCTGCATATGCGCCACATCATGGGTGACCAGCGCCACCTGCCCGAACACGAACGCCAAGAACACCGCCACGGCCGGCTGCCACCAACTGTCGCCCAGCGCAAAGAAGGCCACCCACCCCCCGGCGAACGCCGCACTCACGGCCGACAGCCGCACCGCGTAATACCCCGGCCGACGCTTCAACAGCCCGGCCGCCACGATGCGCCGCGACAGCCGCGCAAAATCGCTGCCGGAGGGCGCTGCCGGGCCGGTGGGCGGGGGAGGGAACTCAAGGCTCGTCGTCATACCACCGAGTCTTGTGACCCGGCGCCCGCGCCGACAGCCGGTCCGCCCCCGGGCCGGACAGGGGGTTAGCGCCACCTGAGGGGTCCGGCCGGCTCCCTCTCAGCCTTCGGCGGACCTTCCCTACGCGCATGGTCATACGCGGACCGCGCGGTACAGACGGACCGCGCTACAGGCGGACTGCGGTACAGACAGACCGCGGTACAGACGGACTCGTGCGGCTCATCCGCCCGGAGCCCGGCCGTCCCCTCCGGGGATACCTCCGCCGGGTCCCTGCCCAGGTACCTCCCCGGCGGCCGCGCCCGGCCAGCCGGGCGCGCCGCTCTGCCGGCTGAGGACCGGCAGCGCCCGCACCAGGTCGGGGGGAAGGGCGAGCCCCTCCTCGGTGGACGGGTCGACCGCCAGCCACAGGTCGTCCGCCGGCCAGTTCGCCGCCAGCTCGACGACGGGCATACGGAGCGCGGTGGCAGGGTCCCCACCGGCCGCCAGCAGCGCTTCCTCGGTCGTGAACAGGGGGACGTACCGATTGCCGTCCTGTTCGATGACCGGCAGGGCGACAGCGCCCTCGGGACGCTGCTCCTCGCCCTCGGCCGGTGGCGCCTGCGGCAGCAGGCCCACGCTTGTCGCGAGCTCCACCAGGGCGGTCTGGGTGGCCGCCGCTTCCTCCGCGGACTGGCCCCCCTCGGCGGAAGCCGCTTCGTCCGGGGGCGGGTTTTCGTCGGGGGTCGAGGTGCTCATGGCTCGTCCTCTCGTCGGCGTCGCTCACCGGGCACCCGCTCGATACGCGTGGGCACGGGGTTTGCCGTGGCCGCCGCCGGGTGGCGCCCAGCGGCACTGGGCCGGGGCAAGCGTGGCAATACCTCCCACCCTAGGCCGCCCCACGATCTCCGCAACGTTCCCGATCAGCGGACCGGAGAGAAGGGGACGGCCGGACAGGAGGACAGGAGATCAGGGACGGCAGATGGCCGGGGACCGGCGAGTCATGAGGTACGTACGGCGCGTCGAAAACCCGGGCAGAACACACCAGGGCGGACGATCAGGGAATCGTCATACGGACAGGGGAGACGTCGTCCGTTCAGGCCCGTCCGGGCCCGTACAGGAATGCCGTACGGGCCCGTACCGGAAAGACGTCCTCCGCATACAGAAGGGCTTCACCGTGGCCACTACACGTAACGCGCACACCGAGTGGGAAGGCGAACTGCTCAAGGGCATGGGGGAGGTCACCCTCGACTCCTCGGGAGTCGGCCACTTCCCGGTGACCTGGGCATCCCGCGCCGAGGATCCCAACGGGAAGACCAGCCCCGAGGAACTGATCGCCGCCGCCCACTCCAGCTGCTTCTCGATGGCGCTGGCCAACGGGCTCACCCAGGCCGGAAACCCCCCGACCCGGCTCACGACGAAGGCCGCGGTCACCTTCCAGCCGGGCACCGGCATCACCGGAATCCACCTCACCGTGGAGGGCCAGGTGCCGGGCATGGACGAGTCCGCCTTCAAGGCCGCAGCCGAGGACGCCAAGGTCAACTGCCCCGTGAGCCAGGCCCTCGCAGGCACCACCATCTCCCTGGCCGCCGCCCTGTCCTGACCCCACGAGCACGACACACGAGCACGGCACACAACGAGCACGACCCCACGCACACACGACCCCACGCCCCCTCTCCGCTGCGGCATGAGGGGGCATTGGTCTGCGAGGGGGCGAGTTCGGTTCGTTGCCACGCGGCGGCATTGATGTCAACTGGTGAGGTCCGCTTTGATGAGCGGCAGGAGGTGACATGTGGCTATCCCGAAGAAGGGCGCCAGGCCTATCACGGTTGACGGCGTCGCCTACCGATGGTCCGTCCGCCGTAAGCCCACCTACAGCCAGGGGGTCTGCCATGCCCCGCTGAGTGTCGCGGTGGTACACGGTCACGAACCTGGTTCCGTCGCCGTCCTCCGCATGCCGCATGCCCACCCGGACAACTGGATGGGTGCCCCCGCCACCGCGGTCCGCCCTGCCGGAGTGGCCCGCGGCATCCGCTCCGCGCTCCGGCAGGGATGGAAGCCCGGCGAGCCGGGTCCGCCGTTCATCATCGACCTCGCCTCTGCTCCCTGACCAAAAGGCCGCGGCCACGAGGCCCGAGTCCAGGGGGAAGGGCGGCCTGTGAGCCGAGCAACCAGGTGATGGTTGATCAGCGACTCCCAAGCGGTCGAGCGTGAGGAGTACGCACAGTGCGGATCTGCATCAGCGCGGACATGGAAGGCATCACGGGGCTCGTCGACGCCGGCGACGTCCGGCCCGGCGGGCGGGACTACGGGCGGGGGCGTCAGATGATCCAGAGGGCACACCGCGAAAGCGCCGACCACCTGGCCCGGATCCCCGGTCGGGACTGGAAGTGGGGAACCGCAACAGCTCGCCAACGCCTCGTCCACCGGCTCGGCGCCGTCTTTGGACGACCTACACCGCCACGCTCACCAACGCCTCGGCGAAGGAGCTGAAGTCGTTCGAACTCAGCGGCAAGCTGGGCAGTTATCTCTACAACGAGGGCGAGCGCGACCTGAGCCCGTACGGCGATCTGGAGTACTGGGAAACCTCGCAGCGCGCCTGGAAGACGCTGCGCCAGGCCGGCGGAAACGCCGGCGGCGCCATCCCCGGCCCGAAGACGCTCAAGCCCCGCGAGTCCGTCCACGTGCAGCTGCGGTTCAGGGTGAGCAAAGACCTGCCCCTGGACCAGACGTACGACGCGTTCACCGGCCTCACCGGCACCTTCATCGACCGCTACCGCGACACGGACTGCATAGCCCGCGGCGACGCCGACGGCGGTTTCTCCCCCCGCAACGGCTGAAACCTGCGGGGAGGGCTGCCGCCATCGCGGCCCGACTGCGGCAGCCCCCCGGGGCCGTGTCCGAAAATTGATCTTGTGGTGGATCGTGATGAGTTGACAGACGCGGCGCGGGAGCGAAGAGCACCGCTGTACGACTCAGCGCCTCGCTCTTGCTCTGGCTCCGCGAGCACCGAACGTGATCGAGCCTAAGGTGGTCCGATGCCGCTTGTGGAAGTTACCTATGCGCCGGGTGTCGATGAATCGAAGCTCCGGGAACTGGGTTCGGTGCTGCCGCACTTGATATCCAAGGCCGTGGAATGTCCCGAGGAACCGTACGACGGGGACTTGCAGCCGGGCGATGTGGAGATTCGCTTCCGGAGGCTGGGGCCGTTGGACCGGAGCGGTTTGGATGTGGTGATCGAGGTGAGGTCCAAGTGGTTCGAGAGCAGAGCCGCCAACCGCCAAGAACGCGTGGACCGACTTCACCAGGACGTCAGGACGGCAACCGGACTCCGCGACTTCGGCGTCTACTTGTCACTCCCGTCAGCCGCGTGGTCACAGGGAGACTGAAGCAGCTCAACGCAGCTCACCCTCACCACGACCCACCGCGAGATCGATCATCAGACACGACCTGGTGGACGTCGCGCGGGCACGGTGAGCTGAGTTGCTTGAGGTGGACCGGCGGGCGTAGTGCCGATGCCTTGCTAGGCGGCAGTTTCGGCGATGCGCACCGCCGCGGCCAGTGGCAGGTGCCACGGGTAGCCCTCGGGCCGTCCCGTTCCTGGCTCGTTCGGCTCGAAGCCGTCGGGGCCGTAGAGCACTGACACCCCGGCGTTCCGCAGGGTCTCCAGTGACCGTGCGAACTGCGGGTGTTGAACGTAGGCGGCATTCACGCAGGGCATCGCCACCGTCGGGATCCTCTTGCCGATGCCCTCGGCGACCACACCGATGACGAAGTGGTTCGTCAGCCCGAGCGCCCAGTGATTCATTGAGTTGAAGGTGACCGGGGCGAACATGATGACGTCTGCCTTCGGCCAGACGTCCACCTCGGTCGGCTGCTTGTACTCGGAGCGCACGGGGTGACCTGTCAGCTCCTCCAGCAACGGCACTTCGCTCTCGAGCCACCGTGCGGCTGTCGGGGTCAACCCGACGCACACATCGAACCCCGCAGCCTGGGCGCGGCGTACCACGTCGGGAAACTGCTGAACGGGCGGGGCAGCGGAACCGAACAGGTAGAGAACGGGGCGACTCATGGCGCCATCCCACCACAGGACCGCGACCGCCCCTGACCGGGTGGCATCCGCGAGGAGTGGCACCCGGGGCGCATCACGCAGGTACCGTCCCAAGTGGCTGCAAGGAACCGGAGACGAGCATGCCTTCACTGGACGAAAACCACACCGGCGCACGTATCAAGGAACAGCGCAGAATCGCGCGCTTCACTCAACGGGAATTGGCCGGGATTCTCCCGTACTCGTACAGCCTCCTCAACCAAGTCGAATGCGGCGCACGGGCAGCTACCCCCGATTTCGTCGCCGCCGTGGCTGCGGCCTTGAGGATCGATGTCACCGCCCTGACAGGACAGCCCTACGTGACTGAACTCCAGCAGGACCGCCTGTCGGCACTTGTCCGCCCCATCCGCGAGTCTCTTGATCTGTACGATCTCGGTGCCGACCCCGGACTGGAGACCAGGCCTGGTGCACAACTCGTTCGCGACGCCGAAGGCCTGTGCCAAGCCGTGCGTGCCACCCATTTGCGCAAAGCCGCCGTGAAGCTTCCGGGGCTCATTGCTGAAATCACCTCCGCTGCCTGGAGGACGCCGACGACTGAACTGTGGCAGGCCCTCGCCTCTACCTACCGCACCGCGCATGACATCGCCGTCAAGCTCGGATACTTCGACCTCAGCTCAGTTGCCTTGGACCGCATGGCTTGGGCGGCTGACCGTGCCTCCGATGCTTCCCTGGCGGCCGTCCGCCAATACATGCGCGCGCTGGTGTACTTCCGTGAGGGCGAGTACACGATCGGGCAGCGTCTCATCCGGGCCGGCCACGGGCTCCTTCAGGGTGAGGACCCAACGCGCGAAACCATCGCCGTTACTGGTCAACTGCACCTTGGTGCCACGGTTATTGCGGCACGCGCCCGGGATCAGCACGCCGTTGACACGCACGTTGAGCAGGCCCGTGACTGCGCTGCCCGTGTCGGTGATGCTTCCGATGTGCACTGGATGAGCTTCGGGCCCACGAATGTGAAGCTGCACCGCATGTCTGCGGCCGTAGAAATGCGCGAATACGACGACGCGATCGGTCAGGCTCGTGCCATCCGCTTGCCGGCCGGCCTCGCCACGTCGCGCCGCGCACACTTCCTCATCGACCGTGCGCGCTCAGAGATGGAAACGGGGCGTACGGCCGCTGCACTGGCCACCCTCGTGGACGCACGGCGCGCCGCGCCCGAGCAGACGAGGTACCACCCCGGCGCCCGCGAAACCATCAGTGGGCTCGTGCACATGGCACGCAGCACCCCGGAGACCCTTGGGCACATGGCGGCCTGGATCGGCCTATAGGCGACTCCCGTCCCTACCTGGCGGCACTCACACATCTGTGAGCATTGTGAGCGATTCTGTGCTTCACGCTGGTCCCGTACCTGCTCAAAGACGAGACGGATGGGATGGGGGCGCGGTTGTGAGAACCGAGCGCACAAAGATGCAGGCCAGCGGAGTTGCAGCTGCGGCAGGTGAGCCGGAAGCGATCGACGTGCTCACCATCGAAGAGACCATCAAAATGGCGTTGGGCGCGAGCCGGAGACAACTGCAAGTGAGCACGCTCGTCGACCTTGAAGCACAGCTGCGCGGCCACATTGCGTTACTCCAGGAGCCTGCCCGGAAGGCGGCCGACCAGATGTGGCACGGCGGCGTCAAGTGGCATCGGCTCATCACGCGGCTGGACAACATCGAACGGCAGGCGGCGCAGGAACGGAGCCCGTTGCCGTTCGGTGCCCTGATCGAGGTGCAGCTGATGGCCCGCGATTGCCAATGGCTTCTGGACGGTTACCGGGAGAGCTGGCGATGACCATGGAACGGTGCTCCCTCCGCCGGACGGCTACGGCCCCACGGGCTACGTGGTGAGCGCCCGTCGGCCGGAGGTCGGCGATGAAGTCGAGTACGTCCCCGGACGCCGAGCCGTGGTGACAGACATCCGCAGAGGTGACTACTACCTCCGGTCGTTCGGAAGCCGGGAATGGCCGGTGCGGGACCCTGACGAGTTGACGGTGACGCGGACGCGTGCCGAGCGGGCTGCGGCGGGGGAGCTCTGACGGGTGGCGGTCCGACGTACGAACCACACATGAGGGGGAGAGAGTTGAGGGACGCCGGCACCGGCGCCGGCCGCCTCACCACCCCGGACGGACCGGCCGTAAAGGCGGGCCAACCGGGGCAACACTCATCAACAAAGCACCAGGAGGAACCATGCACGTGACTGCCCGGAACGACGGCGGTGACAAGCTGCCCGGCGAGCCGTACCCCGGACCGCACCCGGCGCCGACGCCCGATGGTGGACCTGGCGTCCCCAACCCGCCCAAGGCTGCCGGACAGTGATCAGCGAGCCGGGTAAGGGGCGTCCCGGCCCTGACGGGCTGGGGCGTGCCCTCATGTCTGTGGGTGCGCTCTCTTCCGACTGGGCCCCTGCGTACGCCGCCGTGCCCCGGAGTGTCGTTCTGCCGGATGTGATCTGGCCGTTCGATATGGAGACCGGTCGAAGCGTGTTGGTGTCCAGGGCGGAGGACCCGGACAGGTGGCAGGAGTTCGCGGACGCTGACGTTCCGATCGTCACGCAGTGGGACGACGGCACACACACCGGCCGCGAACCGGGTGAGGTCCCGACCAGCTCCGCGTCCATGCCCTCCGTGGTGTTCCGGATGCTCCAGGACCTGAACCTCCATCGAGGGCATACGGCGTTGGAGATCGGCACCGCCACGCTCTGGAATTCCCTGCTCATGGCTCACCGTGCCGGGCCGGGGCACGTCACCACGATGGAGGTGGACAAGGACCTGGCCGAAGCGGCCCGTGCGACGGCCGGGCGGTTCGGCAACTCCGTGCGGGTGGTGCACGGCGACGGCTTCCAGGGTTACCCGGAGGGGGCGCCGTACGACCGGATCATGGCTACGTGCGGCCTACGGTCCATCCCGTTCGCGTGGGTGGAGCAGTGCCGGCCAGGGGGGATCATCGTGGCCCCGTGGGGGACGCACTACTCCCATGGCGACGCCGTCGCCCGCTTGGTGGTTGCGCCCGACGGCAAGAGCGCGTCCGGCACGTTCACCGGCCCTGTGGAGTTCATGAAACTTCGGGCGCAGCGACTCGTCCCCCTGGCGCACTCCGAGTACGTCACGGGGAGCGTGGCGGAGGGCGACGAGTCATCCACGACGCTCCCCGAAGCGGTGTTTGTCGGGGACCAGTTCAGACCCGAACGGTTCGCCATCGGGCTCCGTGTACCGCAGTGCCGGCACGTCGTAGCGGAGAAGCGCGACGGCGCACGCGCCGTCTGGTTCTACAGCTTGAGCGACCTGTCCTGGGCGTGTGTGCAGTTCCGCGACGGAGACACGGCACGGGTCTGGCAATCCGGTCCCCGGCGTCTCTGGGACAGCGTGGAGAACGCTTTCCACTGGTGGTTCCACCAGGGCACGCCGGACCACACCCGGTTCGGGCTGACGGTCACCGTCACCGGTGAGCGGGCGTGGCTGGATGACCCTGCCGACTCCTGGCCTTGCTGAGCGTGCCGCGTTCCGCAGCAACGTCGGCAGGGGGAAGCCGAGCGCGGGAGATGAGCAGTCGGTGGTCGGGGGCGGGGACGTTCCCGTTCTCGATACGCGAGATCGTTTGCCGGGGCCACTCCGTCAATTCCTTCCGCGTGAGCGAATTCCGATGCCTGCCGAATTTCTGCGGAAATCGGCTCAATGAGTGGCTTTACCGGAGCGGACCGGCATGCTGCACGAACGAGCGTTTCTGGCGGCTGAGGTTCGATGTTCCCCGGGATGTACTGCCGCAGCCCACACTGCCGTTCTGGCTGATCGGCACCGACGGCGGCTTCCGTGCTCCGTTGCAGATGCTGAACTTCCTGATCTCGCCGGCCGAGCGGTACGACCTGATCGTGGACTTCAGTCAGATGCCCATGGGTACGAACATCACGTTGACGAACTACCACGCGCCGGTCCACTACCCGGGTATGCCCGGCATGGGGCCGGGAATCTCGGAAATCATGCAGTTCCGGGTCACCAAACCCTTGTCCGGAGGCGCGGACAGGGCGCCGCCGCCCAAGAAACTCCAGCTGCCCACGGCCGCACCCCTCGTGCCCAAACCACACACCCGTCGGCGGGAATGGGTCACGTACCAGCACAAGCTCTTCGGCACCATGACGTTCAACGCGGTGCCCTCATGGAGCCGTCCCAGGACTTCACCAAGGCGGGCTCGACCGAGATCTGGGAGTACGTCAATCCCCACCACGACGCCCACCCGATGCATGTCCACCTCGTCAACTTCCAGGTGTTGAACAGGCAGCCGATCGACGCGGCCGCCTACCAGGCGGATTACGAAAAGCGGCTTGACGGTGGCCGCAAACCGGAGGACCGACCGGTGTTGGCGAGCTACCTCACCGGCCCGCCGATTCCGCCGGACCCGGACGAAGCACTTTCCGACAAGGACACGTTCAAGTCCTATCCGGAGACGGTGACCAGAATCATCTTAACTCCCGTTCAGTCCGGCCGGGTTCGTGGCGGTGCGGGATGACCAGGCCATCTTTGCGGCACAGTGCTTTGTGTCGCTATCCCGTTGCGTACCCGAATTCCCCGTTGCTTACCGGTCCTTCGGGCACGCAGTCGGGCACGGCAGCCCCTCGTTGCGCACTACCGGCGGGGAGTCTCGATCTCCGACTCCGCCAAGGTCTCAGCAGCTCCTGAGGCCGGCCTTGAACCCGGACTCGTAGCCGTCCACAAAGCCCCGATTGTATGCAGCGAAGCCGCGTGACGAGCCGTAATTTTCGCTCCTGTAGTGGCAGTTGGAGCGGCCATCGGAAAATCCTGTCCTGAACCCATCGCGGTACCCCTCGGCGTAACTGGTTCTTGGCTGAGGGCGACTCGGGATCGTTGTCTGTGTTGAGGTCTGTGCAGCCGTCACGGTGTCAGTCGCAGCGGGTGCGGCCGAAGCCGAGAACAAAAGCGCTGTCGCGGCCACGGCCGGAATCGTGATGGCTGTGAGAATCCTCTTGACGGACATGACTGTTTCCTTCGGTCAGCTGGAACAGGCTGCAATTGAACGTCGCGACGCCGAAGTGAGGGGCGCTTGAGGTCGCTCACAGGAGTTCCATGCGTCGTGCAAGTGGTCACTGGAACGACGAGACTCAAGGGCGTCGTCGTCTCCGATGGGGGCTTCGACTCGCGAGGAGGATTGCAGCCCGCAAATTACACCTTCTCTCTCCTTGATACGCCGCTTGGGTTGCTCTGTCTAATTCTGCGAAAGAAGCGCTGCCCCGGAGTCAACACCGGTGTCGGGCCGGGCTCTGCGGCCACCTCGATGCGCGCGGCGCGCTTCCATTACCTCCCGCGTAATCGACCCCCACCCCACCTCCCGGCAAGGTGAGGCCATCGGTTCACGGGCCGGCGCACTCCGGCCCGTGGGCCGGTTCCGCCACAGCGCCGTTCGGGATGTGCCGGCCAGGAGCCGTATGTGCCGGTCAGGAGCCGTTCGGGATTCACGAGGTGCAGGAGTACGTCATGACACAGCAGGAGCAGCAGGAGCAGTACGAGCAGCAGGTTGCGCGGCAGTCCGTGGAGGCGGGGGAGCGGTACGCGGGGGCCGTTGCGCGGTACTTCGCGGCGTGGAATGCGACGGAGGAGGGGGCGCGGGCCAAGGCCGTTGCGGCGGCCTTCGGTGAGGACGTCACGTATACCGATCCGTTGGCCGATGTCGCGGGGCATGAGGGGCTGGTGGCCGCCATCGCGGGGGCGCAGGCGCAGTTCCCCGGGTTTGTGTTCCGGCCGTTGGGGGGCGTGGACGGGCACCACGACATGGCGCGGTTCGGGTGGGAGCTGGTCAGTGTGGCGGATGGGTCGGCGCCGGTGGCCGGGTTCGATGTGGTGCGGCTGGGGGCGGATGGGCGGATCCGGTCCGTCTCCGGATTTCTGGACCGGGTGCCCGCGGTCTGAGCCCGCGGCCCGTCAACCGCGCCCACGGCGCCAGAGCCGCGCTGTACCACCGGGAGTGGCCGCCCGCTAAAGGCTCACTCCCCGCAGATACGCCACCGTCTCCGGATCGGCCGGCAGCAAGGTCTCCACGGCCAGTTCGGAGACGGTCACATCCATCGGGGTGTTGAACGTGGCGATGGTCGAGATGAAGGACAGCACGGTGTCGTCGTGTTCGAGCATCATGGGCAGGGCGAAGGGGGCGTGTTCGCCGAAGGCGGCCTTCTCGTGGCCGTTCGGGGGCAGGGGGTAGGCGCTCACCTCGTCGTAGAGCGCGCGCAGGGGGGAGGAGCGCATCAGGGCCAACTGGCGTTCCATCTGGGCGAGGAGGTGGCCGCGCCATTCGATGTAGTTGCGGATGCGGGGGGCCAGTCCGCCCGGGTGCATGGTGAGGCGCATGGCGTTAAGCGGGGGCTGGAGGAGGGCGGGGGCGACGCCCTCCAGCAGCATGGTGATGCCGCGGTTCGCGGCCAGTACGTGGTAGGTCCCGTCGACCACCAGGGCGGGGAAGGGTTCGTAGCCGGTCAGGAGGCGTTCCATGCCGGAGCGCAGGGCGGCCATCGACGGGTCGTCGAGCGGGGTCTCCGGGAAGGTCGGGGCGTAGCCCGCCGCGATCAGCAGGGCGTTGCGCTCCCGTACGGGGACGTCGAGGTGTTCGGCGAGGCGGAGCACCATCTCCTGGCTGGGGCGGGAGCGGCCGGTCTCGATGAAGCTGATGTGGCGGGCGGAGGAGTCGGCGCGCAGTGCCAGTTCCAGCTGGCTGATCCGGCGCCGGTCGCGCCATTCGCGCAACAGCGCGCCCACGCCCACGCCCGTGGCCGTCTCCGGCGAGGAAGCCGCAGCAGTTGTCATGGGAGGGACGGTAGCCGAGGGCCGGTGCCGGTGGGGCGTACGGGAGGGGCCGTGCCGTGCGGGCGCGAAAGTGTCGTCGGCGTGCCACGCTGGGAGGGGTGTAACCGTCGCGGCAGTGGGCGGTGGTCACGGATATGGATGTGGATGGGGATGTCCCTGCATGTCCGTGTGTACGGGAACCGGCTCGTCGGCAGCCGGGGTACGGGGAGAGGCGAGCGCCATGAATGCTCAGCTGGAACCGCTCAGCTTCAAGGAGATCGAGGACCGGCTCGCGGAGCTGCCCGGCTGGTCCGTCGAGGGCGGGATGCTGTGCCGCGGCTACGCCTTCCACGGGCATTTCCCGGCCGCCGTCATGGTCATCCATATTGCGCAGATCCAGGAGGAGTTGGGCCATCACGCCGATCTGACGCTGGGGTACAACCGGCTCGCCGTCTCGGTGAACACCCACAGCATCGGTGGCCGGATCACCCATCTCGACTTCGGGCTCGCCCATCGGATCGAGGCGATCGCACCGGTGCACGGCGCGCGTTGATCCTGTGAGGACCTGGGGGGCTGAGGACCTGAGGGACTTGAGGACCTGGGGGCTGTGGCCGCAGTCAGTGGAACGCAGCGGGTTGTGGAATGCGTACGCCCGGCGGCGGCCTCAGCTCCCCGTGCGTGGTCGCACCACCACCCGCCCGGCGCGTGCCAGCTCCACGTTGAACTGGGCGCCGGACAGCAGCGACAGATGGGAGAACCACAGCCAGATCAGGAACACCACCGGCCCCGCGAGCGACCCGTAGAGCCGGTTGAAGGTGCCGACGTACGAGGTGTAGAGCGCGAAGGCGGCGGAGGAGACCAGCCAGAGGAGGACGGCGACCACCCCGCCGGGAGCCGCTCTGCGCACACCGCGGGAACTGGGCGGTCCGGAGCGGAACAGGACCATCGCCAAAACCGTGGCCAGGAGGAGCAGCAGGGGCCACTTCAGCAGGTTCCAGGTCGCCTCGCCCGCCTCGCCGAGCCCGATGGCGCGGCCCAGCGCGGTGGCGATCGGCCCGCTCACCAGCAGCGCCACCGCACTGCTGATCAGCAGCGCCATCAGCAGGAGGGCCGTCATGAGAATGCGCGGTGCCTTGCGCCACGGCGGCCGGTCGTCCTTGGTGCGGTTCATGGCGTGCAGGGCGCGGCGGAACACGGCCAGATAGCTGCACGACGACCACAGCGCACTGACCAGGGCGCCGCCCAGCACCACCCATGCCGCGGTGCGCTGATGCGCCATGCCGACCAGCGCCCGGTGGACGGTCGGGCCCGACTGGGCCGGGGCGATCGAACTGATCTGGTTGATGAGCTGCTCGGTGGCCGCCGGATCGGCGAGACCGATCAGCGACACCGTGACGATCAGCGACGGCAGCAGCGCCAGCACCGAGTAGTACGTCAGGCTCGCGGCCCAGTCCGTCACATCGTCGTGCCACACCGACAGCGGTGTATGACGCAGTGCGGTGCGGCACTGGGCCCACGTCGGCAGCGCGGCCTGCTTCCTCGGCCCCACCGCCCCCAGTGCGCGGTCCAGCTGCGTCCGGTCCAGTCCGCGGCGCATACCGCTCCCGCCCATGTCGTATCCGTCCTCTCCGTATCGATCCGTCCTGCATCATCTCCCGGCACGGGGACCGCCCACGACACGGCGACCGTCCGGAGACCCTGCCTACTCCAGCCCGCGCGCCCGCTTGAAGCGCAGCAGCCCGTCCGCCAGGTTCACCACGGGATCCGGATAGTCGTACGCCGCGCGCTCCGGCCCGGACAGCTTCCACGGCTGGTGGACCGCGCCGCCGGCGAGAGCGGCCAGCTCCGGTACCCAGCGCCGGACGTACTCGCCCTGCGGGTCGAACCGTTTGGCCTGGACGAGCGGATTGAGCACCCGGTTGGGCCGGGTGTCGGTGCCGGTCCCGGCCACCCACTGCCAGTTGAGCTGGTTGTTCGCCATATCGCCGTCCACCAGCAGATCCAGGAAGTGCCGCGCCCCCGCCCGCCAGTCCACATACAGCGTCTTGGTCAGAAAGCTCGCCACCAGCATCCGGGCCCGGTTGTGCAGCCACCCCTCGTGCAGCAGCTGCCGCATCCCGGCGTCGACCACCGGATAGCCGGTGCGGCCTTCCTTCCATGCCGTCACCTCGGCCTCGTCGTACCGCCAGCGGTCGCCCTTGGTGCGGTAGTCGGCGCTCGCCGCGTCCGGCCGGGCCGCCAGCACCTGATGATGGAAGTCCCGCCAGGCCAGCTGCCGTACGAACGCCTCGGCGCCGGGGTCCGGGCGGGCCGACGCCTTCTGCACCAGCTCCACCGGCGAGAGGCAGCCGAAGTGCAGAAAGGGCGACAGCCGTGAGGTGGCGTCGCCCGGCAGATCGTCCTGCCGGTCCTGGTAGTCGGCCATGCCCGAGCGCTGCCAGGCCGTGAACCGGCGGCGGCCCGCCTGTTCGCCGCCCGCCGGCAGTGCGGGCGAGGGGTTCCCGTCCGGACACAGGACCTGTGCCGACGGCACGTCCTCGGACCGCACCCCGGCCGGGACCCGTACGGACCGCGGCGCGGGCAGCACCGACCGCAGCCCCTCGGCCTGCCAGCGCCGGAAGTACGGGGTGAAGACCGCGAAGTGGTCCTTGCCCGGCCCGGAGGGCAGCACCGCGCCGGGCGGCACCGCCGTGATCACCGCGTCATGCACCACCAGCGCACGCCCCGCCGCCGTCAGCTCCGCACCCAGCCTCCGCTCCCTGCGCAGTGCATAGCCGCTCACCCCCGCCGCGAGATGCACTTCGCCGGCTCCGGTCTCCGCCACCACCCGGCAGGTCTCGGTGACCACGTCCCCCGTACGGATGACCAGCCGACCGCCGCGAACGCGCAGCCCCGCATCGAGATCGGCCAGCGCATCGGCCAGGAACGCGGCCCGGTTGGGCACCATGAACCCGGCGTCGGCGACCCCCGTGTCGACGACGAACAGCGGTACCACCTGCGTCGCGGAGCGCAGCGCGGCGTGCAGCACCGGCTGATCGTGCAGCCGGAGGTCGGAGCTGAACAGGCAGATCGCTACGTCCATGCCCTACGTCTACACCGAACCCGCGCCTCGCGAGCCGCCCGCGCGGGGCGCGCACCCTCAGGCGAAGGGCAGACCGCGCCACGGCGAGGAGGGGTCCTGGGTGAGGACACGGTGGATATGTGCGGCCTCCGCGTACTGCGGGCCGAACCAGCCGTTGTCGAACGCCAGCATCCGGCCCAGCGCATAGCCCGCGGCGAACTCCTCCCACGAGCCGTACACCTCCCTGGCCTGTGCACCGGCCCGCGCCACGGCCTGTTCGGCCTGCTGCGGCGCGCACAGCCGGGCGCCCAGGCCCCAGCGGACGAGGTTGACGGCATGGGCGTGGTCCAGTGCGGCGAGGGACACGACCTGGCCGTCCGCCGGCAGCAGCCCGTCCGTGCGGAACCGCTCCTCGTACCTGGTCACGAGCTCGGGGACGGCGGGTGCGTCCGCGGCGTCGGCAGAGCCCGCCGCTTTCTCGGTTTCCTCGTGGCCCGTCGTGCCCGTTGTGCCCGTCGCGTCCTCTGTGTCCTCAGGGGCGTCGGCCTTCCGGCCGCGGGCCCGCGCACGCAGCGCCTTCTCCGTCTCCGCCGGTACGAACTGCCCGCCGAGCAGCTGGTCCAGACGCTGCTGCCAGCCGGCGGGGTCGGTCACCGACCACTGTTCGCGCAGCGTCTGCGCGTCCGCGGCGTGGTCGAGGAAGGCCGTACCGAGTTCGTTCCACGGCACGCTGTGGTGCACCGCGATCGGCGCACCGCATGCCAGCCCCTGGGCGACGGGTCCGTGCAGCGGGCCGCCGAAGTGGGTGACGAGCAGTCCGCCGGGCCGCACTCCGACCTGGGCACGCCGCTGCATCCAGGCGGCGCGGTGTGCGGGGGACGCGGCCAGATACGCGGCGCACGGCGTCCCGGGGTTGACCGCGAGACGCCATTTGTCGTTCGGCCAGTCCTGCGCCAGCTCCTCCAGCGACACCCGGTCGAAGAACTGCTGGGGCTGCCAGGGCGGCAGCATGCCGCGGGTCAGGACGGGGATGCACTTGCCGCCCGCCGTCGGGTCGTCGTAGACGGGCAGCGGGTCCTGCCCCGGTTGCGGTGCCGCCAAATACAGATCTTCACCGGCGATCGCCGCGATCTGACCGTCCCAGTCACCACGCGCCGTCGCTTCGTACAGCCGCCGCTCGGTGTCCGTCGGCGGCATCCATCCCGGAGTAGCCACAGCCAGACCCTACGGTCACGCCCTGTTCCGCCGGAACCTGGGGTTACCGCAACGGCAAGGAGGATTGCACCGGCGCGACCCGTCACCCAGGCTCGGTGTCATGAGCAACGACGAACGGCCCGCACCCGGGTACGGCCACGGCCCCCATGACAGTGCGCACATCGACTGGGAGGTGTTCGGCCCGGTTCTCGAACAGGGCGCCGAGCTGCACACGCCGGTCCACGAGCAGGCCGCGGTCTGGCTGGGTGAACTGCTCATGGCACAAGGCGGCGCCGGCTCCGACGGGGTGCGCCGGGTGCTCGACATCGGCAGCGGGCCGGGCGTCGTCAGCTGTCTGCTGGCCCGTGCCTTCCCGGCCGCCGAAGTGGTCGCGGTGGATGCGAACGAGGCGCTCCTGGAGCGGGCGCGGGGCCGGGCCGGCCGCCTCGGGCTCGGGGACCGGGTCCACACCCACCTCGCCGAACTCCCTGACGGGCTCGACGCCCTGGGCGGCGCCGACCTCATCTGGTCGAGCAAGGCCCTGCACCATGTCGGGGACCAGCGTGCCGCGGTCGCCGCCCTCGCCGGTCATCTGCGGCCCGGCGGGCTGCTCGCCGTCGCCGAGGGCGGCCTTTCCGCCCGCTACCTGCCGCGCGACATCGGCATCGGCCGCCCGGGGCTCCAGGCCCGGCTCGACGCGGCCGGCGAGGAGTGGTTCACCGAGATGCGTACGGCGCTGCCCGACGCGGCCGACGAGATCGAGGACTGGCCCGCCCTGCTCGCCGACGCGGGCCTGTGCACCCCGTGCTCCCGCAGCTTCCTGCTGGACCTGCCGGCCCCGCTGTCCGCCGAGGCGCGGGCCTACGTCCAGGAAACCCTGACCCGCGGTCTCGACCTGTACGGCGACCGCCTCGACGAGGACGACTTCACCACCCTGGCCCGCCTCACCGACCCCGATGACGCCGCCGGTATCACCCGCCGCCCCGACACCTTCGTGCTGTCCGCGCAGACCGTGCACACGGCCCGCGCCCAGTAGCCCACGGCCCGGCGGTCACCGGCCGGGCAGGACGCCGGGCGGCGGGCCGCGGCGCCGCCCATGACGTCACATCAGGCCCTGGCTCCCCGGATCAGCCCTGATCCATCGGCTTCGGGTTGATCACGGCGAAGGTCGCGCCCTGCGGGTCGGTCACCACGGCCATCCGTCCGGCGACCATGTCGAAGGGCTGCTGGAGCGCCGCGCCGCCGGCCGCGGTCACCTTGGCGACGGTGGCATCGGTGTCCGCCACGGCGACGTACACCAGCCAGTGCGAGGGAGTGTCGGTCGGCATCTGTTCGGACATCGGCTGCATGCCGCCCACCGGCCGGTCGTTCACCGTGAGGGCGTAGTAGTTCTCGGCGCCTTCCATGGGGGCGCTCTCGATGCCGAAGGCCGCCTTGTAGAACGTGGCGGCGGCGGACGGGTCAGTGGTGTTGAGCTCGTTCCAGACGAGGGCGCCGGACTCGTTGACGGTGCCGGCTCCGGGGAAGTCGATGGCCTGCCAGATACCGAACACCGCTCCGGTGGGGTCGGCCGCGATGCTCATCCGGCCGAGCGTCATCACGTCCATGACGGGCATCAACAGCGTGCCGCCACCCTTGGTCACCGCTTCGGAGGTGGCGTCCGCGTCGGCGGCGGCCAGATAGGTGGTCCACACGGTCGGCGGCGCGGGCTGGCCGCCCATCGGGACGGCGGCCATGATGCCGGCCACCGGTTTGCCGTTCAGCATGCAGACGGCGTAGCCGCCGTTCTCCGGGGGCCCGATCTCTCCGGTCCACCCGAAGACGTCGGAGTAGAAGTCGATGGCGGCCTGCTGGTCAGGGGCCGCGAGATCGATCCAGCAGGGCGTTCCGGGCTGGTAGGGAGAGGTGACTTCAGGCATTGTGGCCTCCTCGCTGGGGGCACCTCCCATGCCGTGGGCACGGGGGAGGAGCAGGGCGGAGGGGTACCGGCCCCTGTCGGCACGCCGCCGGAGCCACCCCACACTCACCCTCCACACTTCCTGGCGTCCGCCCGGCCCGCCACTCGGGTACGCGGCGGCGCCGCCCGGACGAGCCGGGCGGCGCCGTCACCGAGCGTCGGTCAGGCCACGTCGAAGGTGGCCGGGTCCGGGCCGAGGCGGTTGCCGGTGTCCAGGCCGGCGAGGGCGGCGAGGTCGTCGTCGTCCAGCTCGAAGTCGAAGACGTCGATGTTCTCGGCGATGCGCGAGGGGGTGACGGACTTCGGGATCACGACATTGCCGAGCTGGAGGTGCCAGCGCAGCACCACCTGGGCGGGGGTCTTGCCGTGCTTGGTGGCCAGCGCGGCGATCGTCGCGTCCTCCAGGAGGCCCTTGCCCTGGCCGAGCGGCGACCAGGCCTCGGTCACGATGTTGTGCCGGGCGTGGAAGGCGCGGGACTCGGCCTGCTGGAGCTGCGGGTGCAGCTCGATCTGGTTGACGGCCGGGACGACGGACGTCTCGCCCAGCAGCCGCTCCAGGTGCTCCGGGAGGAAGTTCGAGACGCCGATGGCCTTGGCGCGGCCCTCCGCGTGGATCTTCTCGAAGGCCTTGTACGTCTCGACGTACAGGTCCTTCGACGGGAGCGGCCAGTGGATCAGGTAGAGATCCACGTACTCCAGGCCGAGCTTGGTGAGGGAGGTGTCGAAGGCGCGCAGCGTGGAGTCGTAGCCCTGCTCGGCATTCCAGAGCTTGGTCGTGACGAACAGTTCGTCACGGCGGATGCCGGAAGCGGCGAGCGCCTTGCCCGTGCCCTCTTCGTTGCCGTAGATCGCCGCGGTGTCGATGCTGCGGTACCCGGCGTCCAGGGCACGACCGACGGCGGTGGATGCCTGGTCGTCCTCGACCTGCCAGACGCCGAAGCCGAGCTGCGGCATCGCAACGCCGTTGTTGAGCGTGATGGACGGAACCTTGCTCACGGGGGAATCGATCCTTACGTCGGCTTTCTCGTTCACGGATGTCAACGATCATCCGGAGTCGCGCATTCCCGCGTGTGCCGACGCGATGCGGAGAAAGCGGAGTGTTCTTGTGCGCGCTCCATGGGCGGGGCCGGGTGGCCGTGCGCCGCCGGGGGCGCGGGGCGGGCCGCGGCGGTGAGTTCGCAGAGGGTGAACGCACCGGCGCAGAGCACCACGAGCCCGGTGCACAGCTCCAGGGCGCCCAGCAGACCCGGGAGGCCGTCGGGGACCGCGGAGGCACCGGGGGAGAGGCCGTCGGCCACCGCCTGTCCGAGCCACAGGCAGCCCCCGCAGGCGAAGGCCGCGCCACTGCCGGACCAGGCCAGGGCCAGCGCCGTACGGACCCGGAGCCGGGGCAGCAGGCCCGGCAGGGCCAGGAGCAGCAGCCCGGCGGCGCCGGCGACCGAGTACAGGCCCTGGGACCAGTCCGCGGCGGCGGTGAGGAGGTTGCGGCTGTCCGCATCGGTGGCGGCCACGCCGAGCGTCGAGCCCGTGCCCCACAGGATGCGGACGGTGCCCAGCGCCGCGAGCAGTACGGCCGCGGGCAGCAGGAAGATCCGCTGCACCGCCCGGCTGCCGGTGCCGGGGAGGGCGTGCAGCGGACGGCGCAGCAGACCGCCCCAGCGCTGGTGCGCATACACGGTGAAGGCGCCGAGCAGGGTGACGGCCTCGATGAGAAAGCCGCCGTAGACGACGCCGAAGACCCACGGCGCGAGGAAGTCACCGGCGGCCAGCGGGTTGCGGGCGCCCGTGACCAGGCCGGTGAGACTGCCGCCGACGAGCCCCGTCAGCAGCGGGAAGAGCAGTCCGGAGGCCATCCACAGCGGGAAGGCCAGCAGCCAGGCCGGGGCGCGGCGGCCGGCCGGCCGGGTGAGGGTGTGAGCCACCACGGCGGCGACGGCGTCGAGGAGGAAGGTGAAGGCATTGCCCGCGACCCAGGTGGCGCGGCTGACGCGCGGAGCGTCGAGGACGCCGATGTCGAAGCCCAGCACCCACAGCAGCTTGAGGGCGAGATAGGGAAGGCAGGCGACGACCGCGATCCGGCCGAGGAGAGCGAGGCGGCGACTGTTCATGACAGCAGCCTCATCGGCCCCGGCGCGGCGGACATCCGACCCATGGGCGATCCCGGTCCGCCATACGGGGGAGTGCGGGGCGCCGGACGGGGGGCGCGGGCCGAGGTGAGGCCGGGCCGGTCGGCCGCATCTGGCGGCCGCCCCGTCCGTCACGCCTGGTACAGCGCGTCCACCTCGACCTCGTACGCCGTCTCGATCGCCTTGCGCTTGAGCTTCAGCGACGGTGTCAGCAGTCCGTGCTCCTCGCTGAACTGGTTGGCCAGTATCCGGAACGTACGGATCGACTCGGCCTGCGAGACCAGCGTGTTGGCGGCGACCACGGCGCGCCGGATCTCGGTCTCCAGATCAGGGTCGCGCACCAGGTCGGTCGGCGGCATCTCCGGCTTCTCCCGCATGGTCAGCCAGTGCGCGACCGCCTCCGGGTCCAGGGTCACCAGCGCTGCGATGAACGGCCGGTCGTTGCCGACGACGATGCACTGGGCAACCAGCGGATGCGCCCGCACCCGCTCCTCCAGGCCCACCGGCGAGACCGTCTTGCCACCGGAGGTGACCAGGATTTCCTTCTTGCGGCCGGTGATCGTCAGATAGCCGTCCTCGTCCAGCGCGCCCAGGTCACCGGTGGAGAACCAGCCGTCGTGCAGCACGGCATCGGTCGCCTTGGGGTCGTTGTGGTAGCCGTGGAAGATCTGCCCGCCGTACAGCCAGATCTCACCGTCCTCCGCGATGTGCACGGTGGTGCCGGGGACGGGGGTGCCGACGGTGCCGAAGCGGGTCCGCTCGGGCGGGTTGGCGGTGGCGGCCGCGGTGCTCTCCGTCAGGCCGTAGCCCTCGAAGATCCGTACGCCGGCGCCGGCGAAGAACAGCCCGAGGCGGCGCTCCATCGCAGAACCGCCGGACATCGCATGCCGCACCCGGCCGCCCATCGCGGCCCGGACCTTGCTGTAGACGACCTTGTCGAAGAACTGATGCTGCATCCGCAGCGCGGCGCTCGGGCCGGAGCCGGTGCCGAAGGCCTTGTGCTCCTGCGCCTCGGCGTAGCGGACCGCGATCTCGACGGCCTTGTCGAACGGTCCGGCTTTGCCCTCCGCCTCCGCCCGGCGCCGGGCCGCGGCGAAGACCTTCTCGAAGATGTACGGCACCGCGAGGATGAAGGTCGGCTGGAAGGTCTGGAGGTCGGGCAGGAGCGCACGGGCCGCCAGCTCGGGCTGGTGGGCCAGCTTGACCCGGCCGCGGATCGCGGCGACCTGCACCATCCGGCCGAAGACGTGCGCCAGCGGCAGGAAGAGCAGGGTGGACGCTTCGTCGCCCGGCTTGGAGTGGAAGACCCTCTCGTAGCGGAGCACCATGTTGTCGGACTCGGCCACGAAGTTGGCGTGGGTGATCACACAGCCCTTGGGACGGCCGGTGGTGCCGGAGGTGTAGATGATCGTCGCGGTGGCGTCCGGGGTGACGGCCATGCGGTGCCGGTGCACCACGTCGTCGTCGATATGTGCGCCGGCCGCGGTCAGTTCGGCCACCGGGTCGGCGTCCAGCTGCCACAGCTTGCGCAGATGGGGGAGCCGGTCGATGACCGAGCCGATGGTCATCGCATGGTCCTCGTGCTCGACCAGGCAGGCCGAGACGCCCGCGTTGTGCAGCATCCAGAAGACCTGCTCCGCCGATGACGTCGGATACAGCGGGACGGACTGGACGCCGATCGACCACAGCGCGAAGTCGAACACGGTCCACTCGTAGCGGGTACGGGACATGATGCCGATCCGGTCACCGAACCGGACGCCCTGCGCGAGCAGACCCTTGGCCAGTGCGAGGACCTCGTCCCGGAATTGTCCGGCGGTGACGTTCTGCCAGTTTCCCTCGTCGTCCTTACGCGCCAGCGCGACGCGTCCGGGATCGGCTTCGGCGTACTCGTAGACGACATCCGCCAGACCGCCGACCCGGGGCGCGGTCGCCAAAGGCGGGACGGTGAACTCGCGCAATGACCCAGCTCCTCGTGGTGTTGCTCACAAGGCCGCGACCGTACCCCAACGTGACGGGATCCGGCAGAGCCGTACCACGTCGTGAATCCGGCGGCATGGGATCTGGCCAACCGTCGAAATCGGGTTACTTCGGAGAAGCCTGGACATGATCCGACCGGTTCAACGCCGGACGATCACGACGCCGGGACCATATCTGCACCAAATCTCTGCACCTGACATCAATTCAGCCGGTCGTCCGGCGCGGAGCCCCGTGACCGGGGCTTCTCCGCAGACCAGGGCTAGGGCCTGTCGTCTGGATCAGGCCGGGCTCGCGGGGTCTGGCACGCACATCTGCGGCGTTGTCGTCACTCCCCGACGCTCCGCGTCGACTCCCTCCTCCGCCTTGCAGCTGCACGCACCAGACCCCGTTCCCTGATCCGGCCTGATCCAGACGACAGGCCCTAAGGGAGCTGGAGCCGGTCGCCGCCCGCCAGGATCGCGTCCGCGAGCGCCTCCGCCGGGCCCCGCGCCGCGCGGTCGCGCTGCCCGTACAGAAGAACGAAGTCCACTCCGCCGAGTTCCGGCAGCCCGGCACGTGGCGGAATAGCGACCAGACCTGGCGGGATCATGCCCTTCGTATGCGCCATAACGCCCAGTCCTGCCCGAGTTGCGGCGATCAGTCCGTTGAGGCTTCCGCTGGTGCAGGCGATCCGCCATTCCCGGCCCGCGCGCTCCAGCGCCTCCAGCGCCCGGGCGCGGGTCAGCGCGGGCGGCGGGTAGACGACCAGCGGGACCGGGCGCTGCGGATCGAGGCGCAGCCGCTCGGCGCCCACCCACACCAGCCGGTCGCGCCACACCAGCCGTCCGCGTGACTCCTCGGGGCGCCGCTTGGCAAGGACGAGATCGAGCCGCCCGGCCGCCAGCAGCTCGTGCAGGGTCCCCGACAGCTCGACGGTCAGCTCCAGGTCGACCTCGGGGTGGTCCCGCCGGAACCCTTCGAGGACCTCCGGCATCCGGGTCAGCACAAAGTCCTCGGAGGCGCCGAAGCGGAGCCTGCCGCGCAGCCGGGTTCCCGCGAAGAAGCTCGCGGCCCGCTCGTTCGCCTCCAGGATCGTGCGGGCGAAGCCGAGCATCGCCTCGCCGTCCTCGGTCAGCTCCACGGCATGGGTGTCCCGGGCGAACAGTCTGCGTCCGGCGGCCTCCTCCAGCTTCCGTACGTGCTGGCTCACGGTCGACTGCCGCAGCCCGAGCCGGTGCGCGGCCTGGGTGAAGCTCAGCGTCTGTGCCACGGCGAGAAAGGTGCGCAACTGCGCGGGTTCGAACACGGGGCCTCCATGTCTGCCGTCCGCTCTGCCGTCCGCGTCCGTTGTCTGCGCCTGCGCCTGCATCTGCGTCCGCGTATGCCGTCCGCCTCCGCGGCCTCGCGCAGCGGGAGGCCCATCGTGCCGGGTGGCTCATCGCGAAGCGTAATAACAGTGACCACGGTAAGAGGGGTTCCTGATGTCCGCAGTCCACGGCACCCTGGAGTGGGCCCCGGCCATGCCCCCGCCCACGATCCGCCGAACGACCGAAGAGAGACCATGCGCCGCCCTGTGCCCAAACTCCCCTCCTGGCTGCCCGTGGACGGGTACATCCTGGCGCTGGTGGGCACGGTCGCCCTGGCCGCACTGCTGCCCGCCCGCGGACCGGCCGCCACCGTCGCCGAGGGGACCTCGACCGGCGCCGTCGCGCTGCTCTTCTTCCTCTACGGCGCCCGGCTCTCCACCCGCGAGGCGATGGCCGGACTCCGCCACTGGCGGCTCCATCTCACCGTCCTGGCCTGCACCTTCGTCCTCTTCCCGGTGCTCGGCCTGGCCGCCCGCGGACTGGTCCCCTCCGTCCTGACACCCGCGCTCTGCACGGGGCTGCTGTTCCTGTGCCTGGTGCCGTCGACGGTCCAGTCCTCGATCGCCTTCACCTCCGTCGCCCGCGGCAATGTCGCGGCGGCGATCTGTGCGGGCTCGTTCTCCAGCCTCGTCGGCATCGTCGTCACGCCGCTGCTGGCGGGACTCGTCCTGCACGGGGACGGCGGTGGCTTCTCGGCCGATTCGCTGCTGTCGATCGTCGGCCAGCTGCTGTTGCCGTTCGTGGCCGGGCAGCTGTTGCGGCGGTGGATCAGCGGGTTTCTCCTCCGCCACAAGAAGGTCCTCGGCTATGTGGACCGCGGCTCGATACTGCTCGTCGTCTACACCGCCTTCAGCGCCGGCATGGTCCAGGGCATCTGGCACCAGGTCTCCACCCTGCGGCTGCTGTGCCTGCTGGGGGTGGAGGCCGTGCTGCTCGCGGTGATGCTGACCGTCACCTCGTACGGCGCGAAGCGGCTCGGCTTCCCCCGTGCGGACCGGATCGCGATCACCTTCGCCGGCTCCAAGAAGAGCCTGGCGGCCGGCCTGCCGATGGCCAGCGTGCTCTTCGGTGCGCAGGCCGGGCTGATGGTGCTGCCGCTGATGCTGTTCCATCAGATGCAGTTGATGGTGTGCGCGGTCCTGGCCAAGCGGTTCGCGGCAGCGGAGCCGGCGGCGACGGGCAGCGGGGCGGGAAGCAGGGGCGAGGCGGAGGCCGCGGCCGATGTGGTGGTGAGCGGAGCGCGGGGGTGAGGCCTGCCCGGCGCGGTGGCGTCCGGGCAGGCCGTGGCTTCGCGGACCGGCTTGCTCAGTTCTTCGCGCCGCCACGCACCCGGTCCAGCGACAGCCCCAGCACCAGCGGGCCGTTCGCCGGGGTGTTGGCGCTGCGTACGCCGGACAGCTCGGCGTCGCTCAGGGCCCGCCGGTAGACGCGTACCTCGTCCAGCGCGCCGGTGAACTGGGCGCGGCTGTCGGGTCTCTGGCCCAGGTGCACGCCGAAGACCGAGCCGCGGCTGACCGACCCCGGGACATCGGGGACGACGGTGGTCTCCCCGCCGTCCACGGTGAGCAGCAGCCGGCCGCCGGTGCGGCGCAGCGCCAGATGGTGCCAGCTGCCGTCGTTGTACGCCTCGTGGGTCACGGCTTGGGCCGAGGTGGCCGGGGTGGCGCCGTCGACGGCGGTGAGGCGGGCGGTGATCCGGCCGTGGCCGGGGTCGCCCTCCACCGCCACCTGCGGTGACCTGGCGCCCACCCCGCCCATCCACAGCAGTGGCTGTTCGCCCGTGGCGGCGTCATAGCGGAACCACAGGCTGCACGTGAAGTCGTGGGTGCCCAGGGGGAGGGAGCCCCGGTAGGGGAGGCGCACCGCGTCGTCCGTGCCGTCGAAGGAGAGCGCCCGGCCGAAGCGTCCTTCGGTGGTCCGGGCGCCGCCCAGCACGAGGGCCGGCCGGGCGCCCGGTGCGGCGTCGCGGGTCGTGGGGTCCGGGCCGCGGCGCGGGCCGAGCCAGTCCTCGGTGAAGCGGGCGAAGCGGATCTCGTCCCGGGCGTCGACCGCACCGCCCTCGTACATCAGGCCGGTGACGTCGCCGGAGAGCGCCACCAGGTCCGAGTAGCCGGACCAGTCGGTGGTGACCCGGGCGCCGCGGTCGACGCCCTCCCAGGTGCGGCCCTCGTCCCAGGAGGAGCGGATGGTCATGGTCCGGCGCCGGTCGGGGTCGGCGGGCGCCGCGAACAGGGTGCGGCTGCGGCCGCCGTGCGGGTGCGTCAGGCGCAGCGCCGATCCCTGCACCATCGGGGCGTAGAGGTCGGGAAGGGCGCGGAACGGCGCGGCGAAGGAGTCGCCCCCGTCCCGGCTGACCGCCACGGTGCGATGGCCCAGGTCGGTGCCGTCCTGTTCCCGTCCGTTGACGTAGACGGACCCGTCGGAGCGTTCCAGGAGCGCCATCTCCGAGGGCTTTTGACGGAACGTGCCCTCGGCGGCAACGGGCCAGGAGTCCAGCGCGCCGACCTTCCAGGTGGCGCCGCCGTCGTCGCTGTGGACCAGGGCGGCGTGGTTGGCGGTGACCCGGTTGGCCGCGTAGCTCTCGGAGTTGATGCCGAAGACCAGTCGGCCGGCATGCCGGCCGCGGGTGAGCTGGATGCCGTGTACGGGCCCGGTGGCGTACCAGGAGTTCCACTGCGGGGGACGGATGCTTGTGGTCAGGTCCCGGGGTGTGGACCAGGTGGCGCCGTCGTCGTCGCTGTACTGGAGGTGCGGGGTGCGGTCGCAGGGGACATCGCAGCTGAGGCCGTCGGCGCGGCCCTTGTTGTAGGTCTCGGCGAGCACGATCCGGCCGGTACGGCGGTCCACGATGGGCGCCGGGTTGCCGTGGGTGTCGCCGTTGCCGCGGTTGATGACCTGGAGCGGGCCCCAGGTCCGGCCGCCGTCGGTGGAACGCTTGAGGACGAGGTCGATATCGCCCGCGTCACCGCAGTCGTGCCGCCGGCCCTCGGCGAACGCGAGGAGGGTGTTCTGCGCGGACTTCACCACGGCCGGTATACGGAAGCAGAAGTAGCCGTGTTCCTGGGACGCCTTGAAGAGGACCTGCTGGTCGAATCCGCCGGCCGGGGCCGGGGCCGGGGCCGGGGCCGCGGCAGTGGTACGCGTACCCGGCGCCCCGTCAGGCGCGGCCTGTGCGGGGGCGGTCGGCAGGAGGGCGAGGGCGGTGGCGGTCAGTGCGGCGAGCAGGGCGGCGGCGCGCGGGCGCCGGGGTCTGCTGCGGTGGCTGGGGTGTGCGCGGAGAACTGACGTCATGGTCCGGCCTGCCCTTCGAGGCATCGGCGTCGGGTCATCAGGACATCCCACGTCCTATGTGCATCGCGACGGAAGCTACTGCCGCGTGCCGACCGCGACAAGGAGCGTGCGCCGGTTCTCCGTGCCGCGGCCGTAATTCACTCTCCCGGCCCGCAGGCACTGCGCCGGGTGCGCCCGGTGCGGTACGAGGGCCGGGGGTGACCGTTGTGCCGGGTGCTCCGCAGGTGCCGTCTGCGACTGGCATGTCTTACGGTCGCAGGACCACCTTGCCGAGGTTGGCCCTGGTCTCGATGATCTCGTGCGCCTTCGCGGCCTCGTCCAGGGGCAGTTCGGCATGGACCGCGGCCCGCAGTCGGCCCGATCCGGCCAGTTCCCACAGCTGTGCCCGGTGCTGCTCGTACCGCTCCCGGTGGACGGTGGAGAAGCGGCGCATCGTCAGCCCCGTGATGGTCTTGGCGCCCGCCAGCAGCTCGTACGCCGGGACCGTCCCGCCACCGGAGTTGAAGAAGATCAGCCGGCCGCCGGGAGCCAGCGCGGCCAGTGCGCGCGGCAGCAGCGCGCCGCCGACGCCGTCCAGGACGATGTCGGCCGGCTCGCCCCAGGACTCCTGGTCATAGACCACCACCTCGTCGGCCCCCAGCCCGTACAGGAAGTCCGCCTTGGCGGCCGAGCTGACGGCGGCCACCACCCGTGGCACCCCCTGGAGCTTGGCGAGTTGGACGGCGAGATGGCCGGTGCCGCTCGCCGCGCCGGTGATCAGTACGGACTCGGCGCCCTGTGGTGCCGCGGTGCTGAGCGCGGCGAGCGCCACCTGCCCGCTGCGCACCAGCGCCACCGCCTGCACCGCGCTTGCGCCGTCCGGTATCCGGCTCGCCAGGAAGACGGGCGCGAGGGCGAGTTCGGCGTAGGAGCCGGTGAGCGTGAGCGAGGTGATGCGGTCGCCGAGGGCGAAGCCGGTGACGTCGGGGCCGAGCCCGACGACCGTACCGGCGATCTCGCCGCCGGGCATCGCGGGCAGCGGATCGCCGCCGCCCTTGCCGTCGCCGCGCACCCGCCGTACGCACGGCAGCGTGACGCCGATCGCCTCCGTACGCACCAGCAGTTCACCGGGGCCGGGCACCGGCGCCTCGGCCTCCTCCCTGCGCAGGACCTCGGGGCCGCCATAGGTGTGGAATCGAACGCGGCGCATGGGCCGACACCTCCGGGAACGTTCGGTCGGTGCGCGGTGCGCGGTGCGCGGTGCGCGGTGCACCGGCCGGCGACCGGCTCGCGGTCGTCGGCGGCGCCCACCGGCCAGGTTTCATTGGGTGGCCCAACGATAGCCGGAAACCATTGGATTCACCAATGGTTTTCGTTGGGCTCTCCAATGGATTTCTCGGTACGGTGGTTCCATGGCCGACACCCCCTACGCCCCCAGCCGTATCCGCGCCCTCCCCAGCTGGCTGCTGGGCCGCGCCGCCGCCCGCGGGCACCGGCTCGTCGCCGACGCGCTCGCCGGCGAAGGCATGCGGATGATGCATCACGCCGTGCTGTCCGCGGTCGACGAACTCAGCCCGGTCTCCCAGGCGGAACTCGGCCGGACGCTGGGTATCGACCCCAAGGACATGGTCGCGATCGTCAACGATCTACAGCAGGACGGGCTGGTGACCCGCACCCCCGACCCCAAGGACCGGCGCAAGAACGCCATCGAGATCTCCGCCGACGGCCGGCGGCGGCTGCGCCGCACCCAGGAACTCGGCGACGCGGCCAACGCGGAGCTGACCGCGGCCCTGACCCCGGCCGAACGCGAGCAGTTGATCGCGCTGCTGACCCGGATCGCGTTGCCGGGGGAGTGAGTCACGGGCCGCTCGGCGCAAGGGCACTCCGCCGAGCGGCCCGCCGGTCCGTGCGTTGGATGCGCGGCCTCAGGTTCGTCGCCGCGGCCTCAGTCCGTCTCCGCGGCGGCCCCCGCGGGCAGGGCGATGCGGTGCTCGCCCGCGTAGACATTCATGGAGGAGCCGCGCAGAAAGCCGACCAGGGTCAGCCCGGTCTCGGCGGCCAGGTCGACGGCGAGCGAGGACGGCGCGGAGACCGCGGCCAGCAGGGGAATGCCCGCCATCACGGCCTTCTGCACCAGCTCGAACGACGCCCGGCCGGAGACCATCAGCACACTCGACGACAGCGGCAGCTTCCCCTGCTGGAGCGCCCGCCCGACGATCTTGTCGACGGCGTTGTGCCGCCCCACGTCCTCCCGGATGTCGAGCAGCTCACCGTCCGGCGTGAACAGCGCCGCCGCATGCAGACCCCCGGTCCGCTCGAACACGCGCTGGGCGGCCCGCAGCCGGTCGGGCAGGGCGGCGAGGGTCGCCGGTTCGATGCGGACCGGGTCGGCCGCGGAGGTTTCCAGGGGGAAGCGGGTGGTCGTGCGCACCGCGTCCAGGCTGGCCTTGCCGCACAGCCCGCAGGACGACGTCGTGTAGACGTTGCGCTCCAGGGTGATGTCCGGGACCGGGACCCCCTCCGCGAGCCGGACATCCACCACGTTGTAGGTGTTCTCCCCGTCCGCCGTCGCCCCCGCGCAGTAGACGATGTTCGCCAGCTCGTCGGCGCTCGCCAGGACGCCCTCGCTGACGAGGAAGCCGGCGGCGAGCGCGAAGTCGTCACCCGGTGTGCGCATCGTGATCGCCAGCGGCTTTCCGCCGAGCCGTATCTCCAGCGGCTCCTCGGCGACGAGGGTGTCCGGGCGGGTGCTCACGGCACCGTCGCGGATGCGGATGACGCGGCGTCGCTCGGTGACCCGTCCCATGTCTGATCAGTCCCGTCCTGACCGGGCCGGCTCGGTCCCGGTGCTGTCTGTGCGGAGAGCCTTGGCGGCCCTTGGTGCAGCGGTTGCCGCCGTGGTCACCGGGCGGTCGTGCGCGGGGTGACCTCAACCCTCTCATTCTCCTGCACGGGGGAGGCCAGGTGGCGGTCGGCGTCGCACCGCGCGCGGCATGCCTGTCGGCCGACGGTACGTCGGTACATCGCGTCCGGAGGCGTCAGCTCTTCAGTTCACGGCCGCCGAACGCGCCCGAGCCGTCGGCCGCTGCCCAGGCTGCCTCCACTCCGGCCTGGTCCAGCGTGCGCCAGTCGGGCGTGTCCTGGACGAGGAAGCGGCCCAGCCGGCGCCCCAGCTCGACCATCGTCCGGCCGGTCTCACCGCGCTCGGCGCCGTAGGCCGCCAGCGCATCCGGCCGCTCCTGTAGGGCGTGCAGCGCGGCCTCCAGGGCGGCGGCATCCTGGAGCGCTTTCACCGCGCCGGCGCCGGTGTGCGGGCGGGCGACGGTCGCCGCATCGCCCGCGAGCAGCAGCCGGCCGGTGGTGTAGCGAGGCGCGGTGAAGTCGTACATCGGCTGGATGAACACTTCTTGACGTGGCGTCAGCCGCATCAGCCCGCCCCAGTAGGGCGGCAGCAACTCGTCCGTGACGTGCGCGAAATGGGCGTACAGGGCGTCGGTGAGGGTGCCGGGCGGCAGGCTGGTGGGGGTGTCGAGGCCCAGGTCGAGGCCGGCGGGCGGGGCGGTGTACAGGACCCAGTTCGCGCGCCGGCCCCCGCGGCCGTCCGGGATGCGGTAGATGATGACATGGCCGCCGGGGAAGACGCCGTAGATGCAGTCCTCCTCCGCCCAGGGATCGGCCGGCAGGCCGGGGAGGCCGAGCTCCGTCAGCCGGTCGGCAGGGACGGCGCCGCGCCAGGCGAGATAGCCGGCGTAGCCGGGCCGCACGCCGGGGAACGCGGTGTCGCGGACCACCGAGCGATAGCCGTCCGCGCCGATGACCAGGTCGAAGCGCTCCGTACGGCGACCGGCGCCGGTGTGCTGGCGTTCGCCGCTGCCTTCGCCGCCCTTGTTGTTGCCCTCGCCGCTCTCGTCGCCATCGTCGCCCTCGATGCCGTCGACGCCGTTGAGATGCAGTGCGGCGCCGTCCTCCGCATGGCTGACCGCGGCGACCCGTACCCCCGGCCGGAATGCGGTGTCCTCCGGCAGTCGCCGCCGTAACTCCTGCCAGAGCGGTCCCCAGCAGTAGGAGCGGAACGGGAAGGGCAGCACGCCGACCTGGCGGCCGAGCGGAGCGGAGCCGTCGCGGACGTACCAGCGGCGGGTGGTCAGCTGCACCCATGGCATGGCGGCGTCCATGTATCCGGCGGCGGCGAGTTCGGCGTACCGGGCGTTGTGCACCGCGAGGCCGACACCGCGGTCCGCGAGGTGGCCGGTGGTGCGTTCATAAATGGTGACCCGGTCCGCGCCGGCCCGGTGTGCGGCCAGTGCCGTGGCGCAACCGGCGATACTGCCGCCCACGACGGCGACCTCGGCCCCTGCGATCTGGATGCGGTCCCTGCTCATACGTCGGCTACCCCCTGCGCTGTCCGGCGCCGATGGTCGGTCGGCTGCCTGGTTCGGTCGGGCGCATTCTCGCAGGAGCCGCCTTTCTGCGGCCCGCTCCGGGAGGCGGGTCGGCCAGGGTCTGTACGGCGGATCAGGAGAAGGGCTCCCGGCTCGCTCGCCCCCGTACCGCCTCGGGTCCGGATCCGCCCGCGCGACGCTTTGTCCTCGCACAGGAGAAAGTCGGCATGGATGCTGTCCGTAGTTCTTCCCCGTGCGGACAAGCGCTGCTACGTACCCCTCGAAAGCCCGGTGGTGACGCCGTACGGCGTCACCGCACCGGTCGGTCGATGCCGAGTACGGCTGGAGGGCGGCGTGAGGCGCATGACGGCCAGGACCGCGAACGCGCATCAGGCGCGGCTCCTGCGCCTGTTGCGTGATGACGGGCCCAACTCCCGTGCCCAGCTGGGCGACCGGGTCGAACTCTTCGTCAAGATCGGTACCGGCATCGGCTGCGGCATCGTCGTCGGCGGCGAGGTCTACCGCGGTACGACGGGCAGCGCCGGCGACATCGGCCATATCCAGGTCGAGCCGGACGGCCGCGCGTGCGCCTGCGGCAACCACGGTTGTCTGGAGGCGTACTTCGGCGGCGCCGCGCTGGCCCGGGACGCGACGGACGCGGCCCAGGACGGCACCTCACCCGAACTCGCCGCCCGGATGGCGGCGGGCGGCCCGCTGACCGCCGCCGATGTGGCCGTCGCAGCCGCCTCCGGTGACGCCGCCGCACTGGATCTGATCCGGGCCGGCGGTACCCGCACCGGCCAGGTCATCGCCGGCCTGGTCAGCTTCTTCAACCCGGGGCTGGTGGTGATCGGCGGCGGGGTGACCGGACTCGGCCACACCCTGCTCGCCGCGATCCGCACCCAGGTCTACCGCCAGTCGCTTCCGCTGGCGACCGGCAATCTCCCCATCGTGCTGGGGAAGTTGGGGCAGGCGTCCGGGGTGACCGGCGCGGCCCGCCTGATCAGCGACCATCTGTTCTCGCCTGCCTGATCCGCTCACTCGATCCGTCTGCTCGACCGGCCTGCGCGATCCGGCCGTCCGATCCGCCCGTCTGATCCGTCCGTCCGACCCGCCGAGTGAACTGCGCGCTTGATCCGCCCGCTCGAACCGCACCACCGGACTGTCGCACGAGCCGCACCACCGGGGCTTTCGCGCCGGCCGCACCACCGGGCTTCGCACCAGTCGTACCAACCGGGCTTCGCACCAGTCGTACCGCCCCCGCACCGCCGTGGCCCGGCGCTGTCGCACCGCCGCCCGCAGAGGCGTGAACTGCGCGTCCCCCGTTGCCCGTTCCACCTGCCCATGTACCCAGCCCACTTGCCCTGCCCGTGTACCCAGCCCGTTTGCCCTGCCCGCTCACCGGCGTCGCGCCGAGGAGGCCACGTCATGGCACCAGAGCACCGCCCCCAGCCGCCCACCGGGCCCGAGGTGGCGCCCGCGCCCCTGCTCACCATGCGGGGCATCACCAAATCCTTCCCCGGTGTCCGTGCGCTGGACGGCGTCGATCTCGACGTCACCGCCGGTGAGGTGCACTGTCTGCTCGGGCAGAACGGTGGCGGGAAGTCCACTCTGATCAAGCTGCGGGCCGGCGTCCACCAGCCCGACGCCGGCGAGATCCGCTGGCAGGGCGCCCCCGTGACACTCCCCTCGCCGATCGCCGCGATGCGCCTGGGCGTCGCCACCATCTACCAGGAACTCGACCTGGTGGAACATCTCTCCGTCGCCGAGAACGTCTTCCTCGGCCATGAGGTCGCCACCGGTGGCTTCGTCCGCTCCGGCGAGACCACGGCCCGTACCGCCGAGCTGCTCGCCCGGCTGGGGCACCCGGAGATCGCCCCCGGCGCGCTCGTCGGGAGACTGTCCGCCGCCCAAGCGCAGATTGTGTCGATGGCCCGGGCCCTCTCCCATGACGTCCGGCTGATCGTGATGGACGAACCGTCCGCCGCCCTCGACCCGGACGAGGTCGGCAACCTCTTCCGCATCGTCGCTGGCCTCACCGCCGAGGGCGTGGCCGTCATCTACATCTCGCACCGTCTGGAGGAGATCCGCCGCATCGGCGACCGGGTCACCGTCCTCAAGGACGGCCGCGCCGCCGCCCGCGGCCTCCTCGGCAGCCGGATGACCCTCCAGACCACCTGGCAGGGCTGCGACTCCGCACTCGCCGCCCCCCTCGTCCTCGATCTGGCCCGCCTCCTGGCCGCCGCCCACACCGTCGGCCTGTCCGGCCCGCAACCCGCCCTCGGCTTCTACTTCAAGGACCCGGACGGCGGCCCCGCCGCGCTCGCCGACCAGTACACCGCGCTCGTCGAGTACGCCGAGCTGCTGCGGACCGGGACACCGTCATGAGCCCGGTGAACGGGCCGGGCCGATCACCGGAGGGGAAGGGAGGGATGGCCGGGCGGAAGCCTGGGTATGTTTCTGAGCTGGGACCGGGGCAGCGCCTCGTCCCCGGGGCCGGCCGATCGCCGCGCCCCAGAAAGAACGGCCCGGTGGCGGGTTCTGTGGGGGATCCTGCCACCGGGCGTGTTCGTACGGGGGCACGGGGCCCACAGGGGTCGGCGGGCGTACGGATGCCGACGGGCCTACGGATGCCGACGGGCCTACGGGCGCCGACGGGCCTACGGGCGCCGGGGGAGCCGCGGGTTCCGGCGGGGCCACGGGAGACACCCGGCTCACCCAGGTCCTCGACGACGCCGAGGCGCTCGGCCTGCCGCACATCGGCACCCCCTCCAGCCCCGACCGCTACGGCAACACGGTCGATGCCTGGAAGCGCGCCGCCGAGGAATTCAACACCTACGGTGCCGCCGCGAACGCCCGTGGAATGCGCTTCTCCCACCACAACCACGCCGACGAATTCTCCTTCGCCACCGACAACCCGCGCGTGCGCCTCTACGACGTGCTGCTCGCCGAGACCGACCCCGAACTGGTCTTCCTGGAGATGGACATCTACTGGGCGTATGTCGCGCAGTACCGCTTCTCACGACGGCGGCCGCCAACCCGGCCGGTTCGCTGTCCACCGCCGCCCGCTCCGCCCGCCACCTCCGTCACCTGCGGGGATAGCCGGACGTAGCGCGGGACCGCACCCCCGCGCGGAGGTCCCGTGGACCACTCCGGTCTGTCGGGCTTCCCCGTTCCGGCCGGATCGGTTCCCCCTCCGGCCGGATCGGGACCCCTCCGGTCCGATCCGCGAGACCGGCCCGGCGCCCCGCCACCGGCCGGGTAATGTGCACCCGATCAAGAATGAAGCAGCACCAGCACGACACCGCACCAGGCACCCGACCGATCACGAATGGCGAGACGCACATGAGCGAGGGGACAGCACCGGCGGCCGGCGAAGCGGCCGCCATCGCCGACCAGGCGGCCCGTGAACGGCTGAGCTATCTGCGCGGCAGCATCGACAATCTGGACGCCGCCCTGGTGCATCTGCTCGCCGAGCGCTTCAAGTGCACCCAGCAGGTCGGCGAGCTCAAGGCCCGGCACAGCCTGCCGCCCGCCGACCCGGCCCGTGAGGCCGCGCAGATCGAGCGGCTGCGCCGGCTGGCCGAGGACGCCAAGCTGGATCCGGCCTTCGCCGAGAAGTTCCTCAACTTCATCATCGGAGAGGTCGTCCGCCATCACCGGGCGATCGCCGACCGTACGCAGGAGAACGGGGAGCCCGCCGCCGGCTGAGCCCGTACGTACGACGGACGAGGGTGGGCGGTGCCATCGCGGCGCCGCCCACCCTCGTCGTGCAGTGAGCAGGGGAACTCCGCGACAGCCAGAGCGCGTTGGTGCCGCGCGCCGGGAGCGCCGACGGCCCGCGGGAAGCCCGCCCCGCCGCGGCGGGCCACGCGGTCGCCTCACCCGGGTGGCCCCGTCGCCCGCACCGAGTGACACTCGCCATACCTGACGCCGGACCGTCCCGCAGTGCCCCCATGCCCCACTACCTTCCAGTAACACGGTTCCTCCGGGAGCCGCCCGAGCGCCACCACCCTGCCCCTCCGGCCGTGCACCGAGAGCGGAGACAAACGATGGCCACCACCGCCGAATCCAGCTCGAATCCCTCGTGGAACGCGCGCACCACACCCGCACCGACGCTCCTCCTCAAGCCCGGAACGTCCTGGCAGGACGCCTGGCAGCGCAGCCTGGCCGCGGCCCCCGAAGCCTTCCGCGACGACCAGGCCCTCAACCTCTGGGCCGCTGCCTGGCACCCGGACGGAGACCCGCTGCCCGCCACCAGCCCCGTCGACGGCACCCCCATCGCCGGCCCGCCCCGCCTCGATGCGGACGCCGCACTGCACGCCGTACGGGCCTCCCTCGACCAGCACCGGGCCTGGCGCCATGTCCCGTTGACCGAACGCAAGGCCCGGATCTCCGCCACCCTCGACGCGCTGACCGAGCACCGCGAACTGCTCGCGCTGCTGCTCGTCTGGGAGATCGGCAAGCCCTGGAAGCTCGCGCAGGCCGACGTCGACCGAGCCATCGACGGCGTCCGCTGGTACGTCTCCGAGATCGACCGGATGCTCGCCGACCGCACGCCACTGCCCGGCCCGGTCAGCAACATCGCCAGCTGGAACTACCCGATGTCGGTGCTGATCCACGCGATGCTCGTCCAGGCGCTGGCCGGCAACGCGGTGATCGCCAAGACCCCCACCGACGGTGGTCTGGTCTGTCTCACCCTCGCCTGCGCCCTCGCCGCCCGTGAGGGGGTCCCGGCCACCCTCGTCAGCGGCAGCGGCAAAGAGCTCTCGCCCTCCCTCGTGCGCTCGCCGGAGATCGGCTGTGTCTCCTTCGTCGGTGGCCGGGACACCGGCGCCCGCGTCGCCACCGCCGTCGCCGACCTCGGCAAACGCCACATCCTCGAACAAGAGGGCCTCAACACCTGGGGCATCTGGAATTACACCGACTGGCAGTCCCTGACGCCCCTGCTGCGCAAGACCTTCGACTACGCCAAGCAGCGCTGCACCGCCTACCCCCGCTTCGTCGTGCAGCGCGAGGCCTTCGCCGACTTCCTCGCCGCGTACCTCCCGGCCGTCCGCAGCGTCCGGTTCGGTCACCCCCTGGCCGTCGCCGACCCCGCCGACCCGCTCCCCGAACTCGACTTCGGCCCGCTGATCAACGCCGCCAAGGCCAAGGAACTCGCGGACCTCACCACCGAGGCGATCTCCCGCGGTGCCGTCCCGCTGCACCGCGGCAGCCTCGCCGACGGCCGCTTCCTGCCCTCCCAGGACACCTCGGCGTACCTCCCGCCCACCACGCTCCTGGCCCCGCCCTCCTCTTCCCCGCTCCACCACGCCGAGCCGTTCGGCCCCATCGACACCCTCGTCCTCGTCGACACCGAGGCCGAACTCCTCGCCGCCATGAACGCCAGCAACGGCGCCCTGGTCGCCAGCCTCTCCTGCGACGACAAGGAGAGCTACGACCGTCTCGCCCCACAGATCCGCGCGTTCAAGGTCGGCCACGGCAAGCCCCGCTCCCGCGGCGACCGCGACGAGCTCTTCGGCGGCTTCGGCAACTCCTGGAGCGGCGCGTTCGTCGGCGGCGAACTCCTCGTCCGCGCCGTGACCGAGGGCCCGGCGTCCGAACGTCTGCCGGGCAACTTCCCCGACTACCACCTGATGCCGTAACCAGGGCACCACGCCGGCGGCCCCAGGGCCTGTCTTCAAAGTCCCGCCTGCCTGTGAACACAGGCTCTACCCGATCCCCTGCCGGTCCGGATACGAGGCGAACCGCCGGTCCGCCGCGGCCGGCACCGTACGCTCCACCGCCTGCAACAGGAGCGTGCGGTGCCGCCGCAGCGGTACCTGCCGGTGCTGCGGCGCGAGCAGCAGCAGATCGTCGATCCCGGCCAGGATCCGCCGGCTCACCTGCGGGCTGTGCACCGCGGCCCCCCGGACCTCGGTCAGCCCCAGGTCCACCAGATCCGTCCAGCCCGGAACGTTCTGCATCAGCCGCACCACACCCCGGCGATCGCGGTGGAGGACCGTCCCGAGCGGCCGCCGCACCACCGCCGCCAGAATCTGCACGATCCGGTCCAGGCACTGCACGGCCGTGGTCGGATCGTTGACCGCCGGCGACAAGGCCCGCAGCGCGATGTCCGACAGCTGGCGCAGACCGAGCCCGAGATCCTGGTGAAAGGTGCGCTCCACCCCCACCGAAACCGTGTACCGCAGCGCCCACCGCGGCGGTGGTGCCCCGCCGTGCACCGCGAGCACCGGCGTTCCCGGCAGCACGAAGTCCCCGATCCGCGGAATCAGCCGCAGGACCACCCCATGCCGCCGCGCCACCCGCACCAGCCGTGCCACATGCACGTCCAGGAGGACCCCCGCCCGTCCCGCGTGCGCCATACGGTCCACCTCGGGCGGCAGGGAGGTCCGCTCCTCCCCGACCTCCCCACCGGAGCCCTGCCGCGCCAGCATCCGCAGCGTCTCCCGGGTGATCCGGTCGACCACCGGCCCCACCTGCATCAGCCGCAAGGTGGCCGACACATACGCGATGAACAGGATCAGGCTGAGCGCCACCAACACCATCGTCAGCAGGCTCTGCACCACCGGCACCGACGTGACCTGCCGGACATCGGTCTCGCTCTCGTACGAGGTGAGCACCAGCAGGGAGAACAGGAAGGTCGCCAGAAACACCGTGAGCGTGATCTTGCTGATCCGGCTCCGGATGAAGATCCGCACCACCCGCGGGGTGAGCTGACCACTCGCCATCTGCACCGCGACCAGCGAGATGCTGAAGACCACACCGATGAAGGTCATCATCGCCGAGCTGATCGTCGTCACGATCGTCCTGGTGTCCTCGGCGATCGAGACCAGTTCCCCGACCGCCGCGTACGCGTGCGCCTGCTGGAGCGCCGCGATGATCTTGAGGTCGAGCGTCGAGGCCGCCCACCACAGCAGCACCGCGCAGGCCAGCCCCGCCGTCGGCGCGAACCAGAAGGTGTCCCGCAGATGCTCCCGCAGCGGCGAAAGCGCCCGTGGCCTGCGTGGACCACTGATATGCACGATATGTCCCGCATTGCCCATAAATTGAGGTTATGTGGGCGACGGATACGCAGGTGAAAGGCACTCCGAAACCTTGGTATTGTTGTCCATGTCGCCGCGGGGAACGCCCCGCGAAGATCACACCTAGTCCGGGTGGCGGAATGGCAGACGCGCTAGCTTGAGGTGCTAGTGCCCTTTATCGGGCGTGGGGGTTCAAGTCCCCCCTCGGACACCAGCGAAAACCCCTGTTCATCAGGGGTTTTTTGCGTTCCGGGGCAGTGGCGTAAAAAAATGCCCGAAATGCCTATCTCATCCAGTTTCTTCGGGAGTATCCTGGCCTCAGGCCTACGGGGCGAGCGAGGGAGTTCGACTGGACCGGCCTCGGGGAAGGGAGCTCTGGCTCTCGCCGAGGACAAGAAGAAAAGTCGGGCTGAGAGGCCGAAAGGTCACAGGACCGGACGGCGACCCCTAGCACCTGATTCGGACAATGCCGGCGAAGGGAGCCCACCTCGTAGGCCGTGGATGTGTGAGTGGCCCCGCCCGCGGGCGGGGCTTTCGCGTGGACGCATGGACACAGGGGTGCCCCTACCGGGCGCCCTTGATCATGTCCGCACACTTCTCCCCGATCATCATCGTGGTGATGCAGGGATTGACGGCCGGCAGGAACGGCATCACCGAACCGTCGGCCACCCGCAGAGCGGTCACGCCCTTGACCCGCAGCTGGGGGTCGAGCGGCGTCGTCCGGTCATCGGGGGCGCCCATCTGCACGGTGCAGGCGGGGTGGTAGACCGTGTTGTGCGTGGTGCGGATGTACTCGAACAGCTCGGCGTCGGACAGGGTGGACGGGCCGGGGGCGAGTTCGGTGCCGGCCCAGTCGGCCATCGGCGCCTGGGAGATGATCTCGCGGGCGAGGCGCAGGCCGTGGGTCATGACGCGGACGTCGTGTTCATGGGTGAAGTAGCGCGGGTCGACCTCGGGCTTGTCGCGGAAGTCGCGGGTGCGCAGCCGCACCGTGCCCAGTGAGCGGGCCCGGGTGACGTTCGGGGTGAGGCAGAAGGCGTTCTCCGAGGTGGGATAGCCGCGGCGGTAGGTGTTCATGTCGAAGGGCACGGAACCGTAGTGGAACATCAGGTCCGGGCGGTCGAGGCCGGGTTCGGTGTCGGCGAAGATGCCGATCTCCCACCACTGGGTGGACGAGCTGACCATGGGCTGCTTGGCGTTCCACATGATCACGCCCTCCGGGTGGTCCTGGAGGTAGGAGCCGACGCCGGGGGAGTCGATGACCGGGTCGATACCGGTGGCACGCAGATGGCCGGCCGGGCCGATGCCGGAGAGCATGAGGAGTTTCGGGGAATCGATGGCGCCGCAGGAGAGGATGGTCTCGCGGCGGGCGTTGACGGTGCGGGTGTGGATCAGGTCGGGCGCGAGATAGTCCACACCCGTGCAGCGTCGGGCGGAGTCGAAGTTCAGGCGCCTGGCCTGGAGCCCGGTGCGTACCTCGAGGTTCTTGCGGGTGCCCATCACGGGGTGGAGGTAGGACACCGAGGCGGAGGAACGGGTGCCGTCCGGGCGGCAGTTGATCTGGAACCAGTTTGCGCCCCGGACGACGGTCCGACCGGTGTTGAACGGTGTGGTCGGGATGCCGGCAGCCGCGCAGGCCTCCAGAAGGGCCACACCGCACGGGTCGTTCGGCGGGATGGTGCGCAGGGTGACCGGGCCGTTGCGGCCGTGGTGGTCGCCGGGGGCGTCGTTGGTCTCCAGCTGCTGGAAGAGCGGGAAGCAGTCGGCCGCACCCCAGCCCGTACAGCCCATCGCGGCCCATTCGTCCAGGTCCTCGGCCGGGGTCCAGAAGGCGATACAGGAGTTGTGCGAGGAGCAGCCGCCGAGCACCTTGGCGCGGGCGTGCCGCATGAAGCTGTTGCCGTTCTCCTGCGGTTCGACCGGGTAGTCCCAGTCGTAGCCGGACTCCAGCAGGCCCATCCAGCGGTCCAGGCGCAGCACGTTCTCGTCACCGACGTCGGAGGGGCCGGCTTCCAGGAGGCAGACGGTGACGGCGGGGTCCTCGCTGAGCCGGGCGGCCACGACGGCGCCGGCCGTGCCGCCGCCGACCACGACATAGTCGAACTCGTCCACAGGGACCTCTTGGGACATGGCGGCGTCTCCAGATCAGGGGGTGGGGGTGCTGCTGTCGCCCGGACCGCCGCTGTCGGGGGTGACGGCGGCGTGGGTGGCCAGGACGCCCGTGCGCTTGCGCTGGACGAACCAGTAGTAGGTGAAGCCGCCGATCGCCACGACACCGATGAACAAGAAGGCGCCCCAGCGCAGATACCAGTGCTGGGGGCCGGTCGCGTTGTACACCGCGGCACGCGGCCAGGCGAGGTTGAGGGACATCCCGAAGCCCCAGAGCACGGCGAGGACGTTCACCGGAATGCCGAACCTGCCCAGCGAGAACTTCCCCTTGGCCGGCGTCCAGTTGCCGCGCAGCCGTTGGACCAGCATCGGCAGGGTGACCGCGAGATACGCCAGATAGATCATGATGATCGCGATGCTGGTGATCACCGAGAAGATCTGCGGCTGGTTGACGTTGATGAGGAGGATGGCGATCGCCACCAGGCCGATGATGACGGCCGGCAGCACCGGTGTCTGGAAGCGCGGACTGACCTTGGCGAGCAGGGAGGCGGCCGGGAGGTTGTTGTCCCGGGCCATCGCGAACGCCAGCCGGATGCCGGCGGTGTGCACCGCCAGCTCGCACACGGTGATCGCAATGACCACACACCAGAGCACGATCTGCCCGATGGTCGAGCCGAGCGTGGAGAGCACCACGTATTGGAGGCCGTCCACGGACAGCTCCTTGGAGTGCAGATCGGGCACGGAGAGCAGGGCGAAGAGGAGGATCAGACCGCCGATGAGGAAGGACGCGATCAGTGCCCGCAGGATGGCGCGGGGCGCGTTGCGGCCGGGGTCCTTGGACTCCTCACCGAGCGACGAGGCGGTGTCGAAGCCGTACATGACATACGCCGAGGCCAGTGACGCGGTCAGGAACGCGCCGAAGTAGCCGAGGTTCGTGCCGCTGCCCAGACCGAAGGTGTTGAGCACCACGCCGGGGCCGCGGGTGACGTGCGCGGCGAGCAGAATGACCAGAACGATGGCGGCGATCAGCTCGATCGCCACGCCCGCGGAGTTGATCCGCGCCATCAGCTTGACGCCGAAGGCGTTGACCAGGGTGGTGAAGGCGATCAGGACCGTGCCGAGCACCACGGCGTTCTCGGCCGCGGACTGGCCGGTCCCGTCGCCGATGAACTGGAACCACGACGAGATCTGCGGCAGCGTCACCTGGTACGCCAGCGCCACCGCGGACAGCGAGACCATGGTGGCGGTCAGCATCATCCAGCCGCCGAGCCAGCCGATGTGCGGGCCGCCGAGCTGCTTGGCCCAGTTGTAGATCGATCCGGCCACGGGGTAGCGGGCGGCCAGCTCGCAGAAGCACAGCGCCACCATCAACTGGCCGACGAAGACCATCGGCCAGGACCACCAGTAGGCCGGGCCGCCGTGGGCGATACCGAAGTAGAACAGCTGGAAGGTGCCGGTGAGGATCGAGATGTAGCTGATGCCGGCGGCGAAGGTGTGGAAGTTGCCCAGGGTGCGCTTGAGCTCCGGCTTGTAGCCGAGCTCGGCGAGCGAATCGTCGTCGTGCGAACCGTCGGCCCGGGTGCCGGGGCGCGCGGACTCGGAGTCGGTCACTCGAACCACCTCTGCGGACGCGGTGCGGTATTGCGCCAGATGTGCTTGGCCTCCTGGTACTCGGCCAGTCCCGCGGGCCCCAGCTCGCGCCCGATGCCCGATTGCTTCATGCCGCCCCACTCCGCCTGCGGCACATACGGATGGAAGTCATTGATCCAGACCGTTCCCGCGCGCAGCCGGGCGGCGACCCGGTGGGCACGTTCGCTGTCCTGCGTCCACACCGCCCCGGCCAGCCCGTACACCGTGTCGTTGGCGAGCGAGACCGCCTCCTCCTCGCTGCGGAAGCGCTCGACGGTCAGCACCGGCCCGAAGCTCTCGTCGCGGACGACGGACATGTCCGGGGTGCACTCGTCCAGCACGGTCGGCAGATAGTAGAAGCCGTTCGCCAGTGACGGATCGTCGGGCCGCGCGCCGCCGCAGAGCAGTACGGCACCTTCGTCCAGCCCGCCCGCCACATATGCCTCGATCTTCGCGCGGTGCGCGGCCGAGATCAGCGGGCCGGACCGGGCGTGTTCGTCGAACGGCCCGCCGAGCCGGATCCGCTGGGCTCGGGTGACCAGCTCGTCGACGAACGCATCGTGCAGTTCCTCCTGGACGAGCAGCCGGGCGCCCGCCGAGCAGACCTGCCCGGAGTGCAGAAAGACCGCCATCAGGGCGTAGTCGACGGCGGTGTCGAAATCGGCGTCCGCGAAGACGATGTTGGGGTTCTTGCCGCCCAGTTCCAGCGCGATCTTCTTCACCGTGGGCGCCGCCGCGGCCATGATGCGCCGGCCGGTGAGCAGACCGCCGGTGAACGACACCATGTCCACCCGTGGGTCCTCGGTCAGCGGCGCGCCCACGCTCTGGCCGGTGCCCAGCACCAGATTCGCCGCGCCGTCCGGCAGTCCGGCCTCGGCCAGCAGCCGCATGAGGTGGATGGCGGTGTGCGGGGTGAGCTCACTGGGCTTCAGGATGAAGGTGTTGCCCGTGACCAGGGCGGGGGCGACCTTCCAGGCGGTCTGCAACAGCGGGTAGTTCCACGGGGTGATCAGCGTGCAGACGCCGACCGGCTCGTGCCGCACCTGGCTGTCGATCTCCGCCGCGCCCGCGTCCACCACCCGGTCCGTGCCGCCGGCCGCGCCGAGATTGCCGAAGTAGCGGAAGCAGTTGGCGATGTCGTCCATGTCGTAGGCGCTCTCGACCAGCCGCTTGCCGGTGTCCAGCGACTCGGCCCTGGCCAGCGCGTCCTTGTCGCGCTCCAGCAGCTCGGCGACGCGCAGGACCAGCCGGCCGCGCTCGGCCGCCGGCGTCTGCGGCCACGGCCCGTCGTCGAAGGCCGCACGAGCAGCCCCGACCGCCGCCGCCACGTCCTTCGGCCCGCCCTCGTCAACGGTCGCGACCAGCGTGCCGTCCGCCGGGCAACGGATTTCCCGTACCTGCCCGTCGGCCGCTGCGGTCCACTGACCTCCGATGAACAGCTCCGGCATGGTGATGCCTCCGGTCTCCGGGCTCGTACGGGGCGACTGCGGCAGGCGCGGCGCCCCGGCCGACGGCGTCAGGCCGACGGGCGGCCGGCCGTGCGGACCTCGGTGCGGGTCACTGCCCTGAGACTAAGACGGGCGGTGCGGCTCCGCACGGTACGAGGGGCCGGGGGAGAGGGGATCGGCGCCGGGTGGGGCCGACGGAGTGAGGCGGGCGGGCGGACGGGAGAATGGAGGGATGAGCAGTGAGAGGGGCCGAGGGCACCGACGCGGACGGGAGCCGGGGCAGGGTCCGGAGCCGGCGCCGGCCGTCGGGCCGCACCCCGTCCCCGATGCCGCGGCGTACCTTTCCGGCCGCTGGAGCATCGAGCGCACGGTGCACGACCTGCGGTCCGGCGGCGAGGGCAGCTTCCGCGGCACCGCCGAGTTCCGGCCCGACGGGGCGGGGGAGGCCCTGCTGCACCTCGAGGAGGGACAACTGACGTGGGGCGGGACGGCGAAACCGGCGAGCCGCACCCTGCTGCTGCGGCCCCGGCCGGACGGCACTGCCGAGATCGACTTTGCCGACGGCCGGCCCTTCCACGACCTCGACCTCAGGGCCGGCAGCTGGACCGCCGTCCACCCCTGTGCCGCGGACCGGTACGAGGGAACCTTCACCGTCGTCGGGGCGGACACCTGGCATCTGGAGTGGCGGGTCGGCGGGCCGGCGAAGGACCAGCTGCTGCGCTCGGTGTACCGGCGGCTGGGGTGAGCGCGGCGTGGCCGGGCGCGGACGCGCGCCGGGCCGGTACGCGGACACACGGACGGCGCCCCCGGGGCAGAGGTCCCCGGGGGCGCCGTCCTCCGTGCGGAGAGCGAGGGCTCAGGCGGCGGGCAGCTTCCCCCGCCCGAACAGCTTGCGCTCGTCGTGCAGGGCGAACGGCGTGGTCCTGAGGTCGACGAGCTGGATGCCGAAGATCTTCAGTTGCAGCATCAGCTCGGTCTTCAGGTCGTAGCCCGCGCTCAGCGCCCACGCCGGGGCACCGCCGCCAGTGGCAGCCGCGGCCCGTCCGGTGAGGTGGACGGACAGCTCACCCCCGACGCCCGCGGTGTCGTAGAGGAACACCTGGGCCCGTGCCCCGATACGGGCCGTCGCGGAGGCCGCACCCTCGACCCGGGGAGCCGTTCCCTTGGTCTGCTGGTCCGCTTCGTGCAGCGGCTGCCACCCGTTCCCGCGGTCGTACTTCGCGCCGACGGCGAACGAACCGGAGGTGCGCTGGTCGGCGTCGAGCACGATGCGGCCGCCGGCGGTGAAGCGGTAGGTGAAGGTGACCTCGGTGCTGACCACGACGGGGACCGGGCCCACCCAGAAGACGTGCCGTCCGGTGACCGCCGCGATCGGCACCGCGACCTGCCCGGTGTCCGCGGTCCCGCGCACCTTGCCGTGGACCTGCCAGCCATAGGCGTAGGAGCCGCCCAGGCCGACCGCCGCGCGCTGCGGCAGCAGGTTGAGCCCGCCGCGCTTCTCGTACTGGAAAATCAGCTCGGGCCGGAACATCACGTCGCCGGACAGCCGGGCGGGAGACTTGCCGGTTGCCTCCACGCCCTTGGGCAGCGGCACATTGAGACCCAGCCGCAGGGTGGTGAGCGCCTTGCGCGCGCCGGGCGACAGCGCGCTGCCGGAGGAAGTGGGGGCGGGGCGGGGAGCGGAGGGCACGAGTTGGGTGCGGACCCCGGAGGAGCCGGACGCCGAGGGGCTCGGGGACGCGGTGGCGTCAGGGCTGCCGGACGGAGGGGCCGGGGTGCCGGACGGAGGGGCCGGGCCGTCGCCGGCCGAACCGGTGCCGGCAGCGGGCTTCTGCACGGTGACACCCGAGGAGAGCGGCCTGACCGAGATCTCACCGGGCCGCAACGCCGTGCGCTGGTCCACCTTCTGATCGCCGAGCAGTTCCGAGAGCGTGGCCGGGGCGGTGGTCACCCGGACCTTGCCGTCGCGGGAGCCGGTGACCTTGCCGACCTTGAACAGCGCACCTGAAGGGGCGTGTCGGTTGGGCGCGGCGGCGATCACATCCCCGGTCCGTACGGTCTTGCCGGCGGACGGCTTGAGTTCCGCCTGCTTGCGGTGCGCGTCGTACGACGAGAGCTGCACGGAGACCGAATTGCCGGAACGGGTCGGCGCGTCGGACGGCCTGGCGACCGCGGCAGCGCCCTCAGGACCGGAGGCCGGGCCATCGTCCGGCACGGCACCGGGGGCTGTCGGCCCGGTGGCCGGTATGCCGGCCGCGGAGGTGCGCGGTGCGTCGGGACCCGAGAGCAGCGCATGGGTGCCGAGGGCGGCGGGGACGAGTACGCCGACCGCGGCGGCGGGCACCGCGATACGACGCCAGGAAACAGCCATGGGATTCCTTGCTGGTGCGGGGGGTGATGGGGAGGAACAGCGGGGCCGGGCGCCGAACGCCGGACGGATCAGGACGGCCGGGGAAAAGTCGTCCAAGATCGAACATCTGTAGGGGTTCGGGCGGCTTCCTCGTAGCATGGCGACGAATGATCGATTTCGCCATGGGGAAAGACACCGAGTCGGGAGGGGACGGGTGGAGACTTCCACAACGGTGCCGGAGTCCGTCGCCGCACTGCACGCCGCCATCGACGCCCTCACCGACGAGGTCATCGGCGGCCTGCGGGCCCAACTCCCCTCCTACGCCGCGGCGTCGGTGGACCAGCTCCGCCCGAGGGTGCTGGCGTCCCTGCGCAACGGCCTGTCACTGGTGCAGCGCTGGTCCGAGGAGCGGCGGACACCACAGGGCTCCGGGCGCGATGACGGCCGGGCGTACGCCATCCCGGAGACCCATCTCGACGAGGTGACGGCCCTGGCCCGCTCGCTGCCCGTCGAGGACATCATCTCCGCCTACCGGATCGGAACGGACATCGTCTGGCGGCGGTTCGGCGAGGAGATGGCGGCCCGCCGCGGCACCGCCGAGGACCTGCTGCCGATCGCCGAGACACTCCGCGCCTGGGTCGACGCCAACACCCTGCGCATCGTGCGCAGCTGCCGGGTCGGCTTCGAGGAAGACGCGATGACGGACCGTCGCCGGGCCGTGCAGGTCCGCGCCCTGCTGCTCGGCGAGGTGCGGTGGGGCAAGTCGCCTTCCGGCGGCGGCGCGTGGGGCGACGGGCCTGCCGATATCCAGCCGGCCGGCGGATACCTCGCTGACGAGGAGACGGCGGCGGACGGCTGGTACGACCGCGGCGCGCTCCGTCGCCCTTTCCGCGCGCGCCTGCCCGACGTCGCGCCGCCCGGTGGCCCCGTCGGCACCCCGGAGCCCGGCCCCGCCCCGTGTGCCACCGGCCACCCCGGCCCCGGCGACGGCGCCTTCGGCCGGATCGTCGCTCTGCTGCGCCCCTGGCTCGCCCTGGACGGGACGGGGAAACCTCTGGTCACGACCGTGGACGGGGATGTGGCGGGGCTGCTGGCCGGGCGCCCGGCCGGGTTGTGCCGCGGCCTGGTCCTGGGGCTGGGTGCCCCGGCCCCCGCGTCCGGACTCGCCGCGGAGTTCACCCGGGCCACCCAGGCGCTCCGGGCCGCCACCGGTTTCGGACTCGTCGGGGCGTTCACCCGTGAGGAGCTGGGGCTGCGGGCCACGGTCGTGGCGCTCCCTGCCGTGGGGGAGGCGCTGGTGGGGCTGCGCCTGGCGCCGCTGGCCGAACGGGGCGAGGACGGCGCCCAGTTGGAGGAGGCCGCGGCCGCCTATCTGGAGCAGGGGCTGCGGCTGGAGGCCGCCGCGCGCACCCTCTACGTGCACCCCAACACGCTGCGCAACCGGCTCCGGCGGTTCGAGGAGATCACCGGCACCAGCCTGCGTGACCCGGCGGATCTCGCGGAGGTCTGGTGGGCGCTGACACACCGCAGGATCCACGGGCCGGCGAGCTGAGGGGCGCGCGGCGCCGGGCGCGGTGCCGATAGACCTCGATGCCGTCGGGTGCCCGCGCCCGTGTCTGCCGTCGGCTCAGGCCTTCACCGCCCGCAGCGCATACAGCAGCGGAACGATCGGCTCCGACGGCGGAAGGCGCCACCAGCCGTTCTCGGACGGCACCATCGCATCGAACCGCTTCCACGGCAGCAGCTCGGTCTCCCGCACCAGTTGCACGGTCAGCCCCGCGCCGACCACAGCGGAGATGACCTCCCCGAGGCCGTGCCGCCACTCGTAACTCGTCGTGGCACCCTGCACGGGCGGGCCGTCGGTGTACGTGGACGGCGTATCGCTCCTGAGCGGGCCGCGGCCGCCCAAGTAGTCATGGTGCAGCCGGAGTTCCTGCCGATCCGGGCTCGGCGTCGGGCCCAGGGCGTCGAGCAGCGGATGGAACTCGACCAGATAGAACGTCCCGCCGGGCCGCAGCAGCGAGCTGACGATCCCGGCCCAGGTGGCCAGATCCGGCAGGTAGCACAGCGCGCCCTTGCCCGTGTAGATCACATCGAACCGGCGCCCGTCCAGCGCCTCCACGGCCCGGTGCACATCCGACCGGACGAACTCCACATTCCGTCCGGCCTCCTCGGCGAGCCGTCGCGCCTCCGCGACCGCCGCCGCGGAGAAGTCGAGCCCGACCGTGTGCGCGGCGCCCCGCTCGGCGAACGCGGCCGTCTCGGTGCCCAGATGGCATTGCAGATGCAGGACGTCCCGCCCGGCCAGATCGCCCAGATCCGTCCACTCGAACGGCGCGAACCAGTGCTCGGCGGTCCGGGAGCCGTCCAGGCCGTAGAACTCGCTCGCCACATGGACAGGGGTACGGGCGTCCCAGTTCGCCTGGTTGGCGCGCACCATCTCCTCGGTGGTGGGCGAGGGCACGGGGAGGGTCGACGGCTCACTCTGCTCTGTGGTCATCCCCCTCTTGTACCGGCCGGGCGGGCGAGCGGGCCAGTACGCCATGGCGCGAAGGGCACCCTTACGGCTCCTCGGCCGGCGTCGTCCACACCTCTCCGTCGAGCACATTGCGCATCCCCACCCACACCATGTTCATCAGTCGCAGGGTGATCCGCTCCGGGGGCTCGTCCGGATGGAGCGTCATCCAGTCGGTGAGCGAGTCCGCGGCCCCGACCAGGGTGTACGTCACGAAGTCGGCCTCGTCGTCGGGGCAGGCGGGCGCGGCGCTCTCCGGGCCGCCGGTCCGGACCAGCCCGGAGACCTCCGTCATCACCGCCTGCCGGGTACGGCCCAGCTCCGCCGCGATCGCCGGGCTCAGCTCCGACGCCTGGCGGTGCAGCACCACCCAGCTGTCGCGGTGTTCGGTGACGAAGGTGAAGAAGGCCAGCAGTCCGGCCCGCAGCCGTAGCTCGGGAGGGTGGGCAGGGCCCGCGGCGGCCCGTAACGCGGCCACCAGACGCTCGGCCTCACGTCGCAGACAGGCGAGGAACAGCCCCTCCTTGGAGTCGAGATAGAGGTAGACCATCGGCTTGGAGATCCCGGCGAGTTCGGCGATCTCGTCGACCGAGGCGGCGTGGTAGCCGCGCTTGGCGAAGACCCGGATCGCGGCGTCGATGATCTGCTGTTCCCGGACCGGCCTGGGCATGCGTCGCCTGCGTGTGTCAGTCATTGGTGCCAGCCTACCCCAACCTTACTGACGAGTAAGTTTACTGGAAAGTCAGATAGTTGGGAGGGGAGGGCGCGCATCGGCGGTTCAGGTGACGGGTGTAAAGCGAGTCGATGGTGGTAGGCGTCCTCTCGCAACGCCCCTTTCCGCAGCGGCTGTTGCTCGGGTGTCTGCCGGTGCGGAACCGGATGCGGACCGGGCCGGGTGCGCTCCTCGGCCGGGCCGGACCGCGCGGGGGGCGTGCCCGGCGTCGGGTGTCGCCGGGGGAAAGGGAACGGGCCGCCGCCTGTGAGTGGCGTGGTGGCGGCCCGTACCCCCTCCGCGTCTCGGCCGGCCCGACGTGCGGGATTCGCTTCGGGGTCTGCTCATGCGGGGCGGGGATGTCAGCCCGGTCGTCGTGCGCCGGGCCGGCGACCCCCTGCCCGACCGGCAGTTCACCCTCGTCTTCAACGACATGACGATCAACAACCTGCCGGCCGGGCCCGACTTCCGGGCGACCGTCGGCGAGCGGATCGAGATCATCATGGTCACGCACGGGGAGTACTGCTTCCCCTGATCGCCAAACCTGATGGGACGATTCTCGGCCATGACGGTCATGGCGGACACGCCGGCGCGCGATCTGGCTGATTGAACACCCTTGATTCGTACGTCTGTTGGGGTACTGATGTGTGCCCGGCGGAACAACACCCCGCACTTCCTTCAAGGGGCCCTGCCGCTCGTCTGCAACAACCCCCGATCGATGGGTATGTTGGGGGCTTGCAGCGCGTGGTCACTCCTATACGGAGCGATCACCCCTGCCCCATGGCTGATGACTGTCGGAGCGACGGGAAAGTGTGGAATGAGCCAGGAATCACAACCGCAGGCCGGCGCCGTTGATATCAGCATCCCGAGTGTGGCGCGGATGTACGACTACTACCTGGGCGGCAAGGACAACTACGCCGTCGACCGCGAGGCCTGCGAAGAGTTGAGCAAGGTCGTACCGAGCACCCAGGTGCTGGCGATCAACAACCGGCGTTTTCTCCAGCGGGTGGTCCGCTGGCTGGCTCGCGAACACGGCATCCGGCAGTTCATCGACCACGGATCAGGCCTGCCGACCCAGGACAACGTCCACCAGGTCGCCCAGCAGGTCGACCCGGATTCCCGTGTGGTGTACGTCGACAACGACCCCATCGTCCTGGCGCACGGCCGCGCGCTGCTGGAGGAGAACGCCAACACCGCCGTCATCCAGGCGGACATGCGGGACACCGACGGCATCCTCGGCAGCCCCGAGGTCGAGCGTCTGATCAATTTCGATGAGCCCGTCGCCGCGCTGTTCGTCTCGGTCCTCCACTGCATAACCGATGCCGACGACCCGGCCGGGCTGATCAAGCGGGTCGCCGACCGGCTCGTGCCCGGCAGCTTCCTGGTGGTGTGTCAGCTCGTCAGCGAGGACGCCGCCACCCGCGACTTCGTCACCGAATTCATGCGGGTCAGCACCCACGGCCAGTGGGGCCGGGTGCGGCAGGCCCATGAGCTGGCGGGGTTCCTGGAAGGGCTGGAGATCCAGGAGCCGGGCCTGGTCGAGGTCTCCACCTGGAAGCCGGACGCGGACATCGGCCCCAAGCAACTCACCCAGGAGTGGATCGAGTTCGGCGGCGTCGCCCGCAAGGTGTAGGGCGCAGGACCACGTCATGGAAGAGGGGCGGGGCGCCCGGTGGGTGCCCCGCCCCTCTCCGCTGGGATGCGGTGCGTCAGTTCTCCTGCTTGAGCAGCCGCTCCAGGATCTCCAGTGACTCGCGAGGAGACTCGGACTGCGCGCTGAGCCGGTCCATCACCGCGAGGTAATGATCGACATCATCGCGCTTGTCCAGATAGAGCGCGCTGGTCAGCTGCTCCAGATAGACGATGTCCGGCAGATCCGGCTCCAGGAACCGCAGGATCGTGATCGGACCGCCGGCCGCCGCCAGGCCGCCGAGGCTGAACGGCGCGATCTGCAACGTGACATTCGGCAGCTCGGCCATCTTCAGCAGATGTCTGAGCTGACCTGCCATCACCTCAGGCCCGCCGAGCGGACGACGCAGTGACGCCTCGTCGATCACGGCCCACACCCGCGGCGCGTCCGGGACGGTCAGCAGCTCCTGGCGCTGTACGCGCAGCTGCACCCGCCGCTCGATCTCCTCCGGGGAGGACCGCGGATGCCCGAGCTGGGCCACCGCACGGGCGTAGTCCGCAGTCTGCAACAGGCCCGGCACGAACTGGACTTCGTACGTACGGATCACCGAGGCGGCTTCTTCGAGGCCGATATGCGTCTCGAACCAGCCGGGCAGCACATCGCCGTACTGATGCCACCACCCCGGACTGCTGGTCTTGCGGGCCAGCTTGAGGAAGTCGGCGCGGACCGCATCGTCAGTGACGTTGTAGGGCGTCAGCAGATCGGCGACATCCCGCTCCTTGCAGCTCACCCGGCCGAGCTCCAGGCGGCTGATCTTCGCGTGCGAACCGCGGATGGCGTCCCCGGCGGCCTCCCGGGTGATGCCCGCCCCTTCACGCAGCCGGCGAAGCTGGGTGCCCAGCACGATACGCAGGACGGTCGGGCCGCCGCGCGGATGGTCCAGGTAGCGGCGCAGGGACGGATCGCTGCTCGGCTGCGCGGCGGTCATGCTGACTCCCCTGAGTGGTCGGGCGAGCGCCCAGTGTCCCACCGCCCCGAGCGGTTCGTACAGCCGGGGCGACTATCCGAACGACATATGCGCCAATCGCGGTGCGCATGTGTCAGTGGCCGGCGATGAGGTCGTCGAAGTCGCCGTCCTTGGCTCCCTGGACGAAAGCCACCATCTCGGCGCGGGTGTAGACCAGGGCCGGACCCGTGGCGAACCGTGAGTTGCGCACCGCCACCCCGCCGTCCGAAAGAACGGCCAGTTCCACACAGTTGCCGCTGGGGTTGCTGCGGCGGCTCTTGCGCCAGACGGCACCTTCGATGCTGGTCGCCTGCATGCCGTTGGTCACCGACTCCATATCAGCTGCTCCCTTGCTGGAGGTCGCTTCTCCGACCGGTTTCGAGCCTGCGATCACCTTGGCGTGAACGAGCCCCTGGGCGGCCGTCCTTACTGATGTAATTGCAGATGCACTTGCATCATGGGACGGCTGCCGAGGATATTAGCTCTCCGAGGCAGTCCGGCCCAGCCCTGAAATCGCCCTCGCGGAGATGTTGATGACCACACATCCGGCAGAGACCGTGCACGACGCCCCTCGGGAGGAACCGCACGAGGACAGCTGGTGGATGCCCGCCCCCGACGGCTTCGCCGCCTGCGCCCTCAGCGGCTCCGCGCGCACCGTTCCGGAGGCCCGCCGGTTCACCCGGGCGACTCTCGCCGGCTGGCAGTTGTGTGCCGACGTGGCCGACGACGTGGCCCTGGTCGTCTCCGAACTCGTCAGCAATGCGCTGCGCTATGGCACGGCGCCCGGGGAGGACGAGGCCCGCGAGGCACCCGCCCCCTTCTGCAACGCCTGGCTCGCCCTGACCCGGCAGAACGCCACGGTGCTGTGCGCGGTCTCGGACGCCGGCGCCGGAGCGCCCGTCGTCAAGCCCCCGGACACCCTGTCGGAATCCGGGCGTGGACTGCACATCGTCGACCAGCTGAGCGACGCCTGGGGCTGGACACCACCGGACCGCACCGGCAAGACGGTGTGGGCGACGGTGTCGATGCGCGGCTGAGGCGGGCCCGTACGGGGGGCGGGCCCGCCTCAGCGGAACAATTCACGGACCTGCCGTGTGTGACGATTCCCGGGTTGCCGTCACCCGAGCGGAAGGTCCGAGAAGCCGATGGATCTGCTGTCCCTGCGCTACTTCAGGGAGGTCGCGCGCCGAGAGCACATCAGCCGGGCCGCAGCGGAACTACGGGTGGCCCAGCCCTCGGTGAGCCGGACGATCGCGCGGCTGGAAGCGGAGCTGGGGGTGCCGCTCTTCGACCGGCAGGGCCGCACCATCCGGCTCAACCCCCACGGTGCCGCGTTCCTGGCCCGGGTCGAGCGTGCGCTGGACGAACTCGACGACGCGCGCAGGGAGGCGGCCGACGCCGCCGGGCTCGACGACGGCTCCGTCGCCGTCGCCGCCGAGACGCTGCTGCCCCTCACCGAGCTGCTGGCCGCATTCCGCGCCGCCCATCCCGGTGTCACCGTCCGGTGCTTCCAGTCCACGCCCGAGGTGATGCGGGATCAGCTGCGGGCACGGGAGGTGGACTTCTGCTTTGCCTCGCAGCCGCTGTCCGGGCCCGGTCTGGGCGCGGTGCGGCTGCTGCACGAAGAGGTGCTGCTCGCCGTGCCGGCCGGTCATCCGCTGGCCGGCCGGGGCCGGCTGACGCTCGCCGAGGTCGCCGAGGAACCCTTCATCACCACCCGGGCGGGCCACTGGCAACGTGCGCTGCTGGAGCGGCTGTTCACCGTGATCGGACGCCGTCCGGTGATCTCCTGCGAGGGCGACGAGCCGGGCGCCACACACTTCCTGATCGCGGCAGGTCTCGGTATCGGGCTGATGCCCTCGCTCGCCCGTGCCGATCTCTCCCGGACGCCGCTCGCCTGGCTGCACCTCGACACCCCCGACTGCGTACGGACCCTGAGCCTGGTCCGGCGCGAGGACAGCTATCTCTCCACGGCCGCCGCGCGGTTCCGTGACATGGCCGTCGCCCACTTCGCCGAGCGGGCGCAACGCACCATCCCGGCGGGGGAGTGGGGCGCAGGGGGGTAGGGCAGGCGTCGCGGTCGGTCCGGCCAGGTGCTCTTGAGTGCTGGAGGGCCGGGGAGGGGAAGGGCCGGGGCGTGCGAGGGCCGGGCGGCCGGACACCGCCCGGCCGTCGGCCTAGGCCTCGCCCGTCGGCCCGTCCCCCAGTCCGAACGCCTCCAGCAGCCGCTCGGCCGCCAGGGTCGCGGTGAGCTCGCCGTCGCGCACGGCACGTTCGACATCGGGGCCCAGCCGGCGCACCTCGGGGTGTTCCTGAAGGCGGTCGATCAGCCGCTCGCGCACCATCGACCAGGTCCAGTCGACCTGCTGGGTACGGCGCCGTTCGGCCAGCGCCCCGGTGGACTCCAGAAGAGTGCGATGCTGCTCGACCCGCTCCCAGAGCCCCTTCAGACCGGTGCCCTCGCGGGCGCTACAGGTCAGCACGGGGGGTGTCCAGGCCGCGTCCGGGGGCTGCAAGAGCCGTAGCGCACCGGCCAGTTCACGGGCCGCGGAGCGTGCGTCGCGCTCGTGCGGGCCGTCGGCCTTGTTGACGGAGACCAGGTCCGCCAGCTCCAGCACGCCCTTCTTGATGCCCTGGAGCTGGTCGCCGGTGCGCGCCAGAGTCAGCAGCAGAAACGTGTCGACCATGCCCGCGACGGCGGTCTCGGACTGGCCGACGCCGACCGTCTCCACCAGGACCACGTCATAGCCCGCGGCCTCCATCACCACGATGGACTCCCGGGTGGCCCGCGCCACCCCGCCCAGCGTGCCGGACGTGGGGGAGGGGCGGACGAACGCCGCCGGGTCCGTCGCCAGCCGCTCCATCCGGGTCTTGTCACCCAGGATGGAGCCGCCGGTACGGCTGGAGGACGGGTCGACGGCGAGCACCGCCACCCGGTGCCCGGCGCCGGTCAGCAGGGAACCGAGCGCGTCGATGAAGGTCGACTTGCCGACGCCGGGCACCCCGCTGATGCCCACTCTGCGGGCCGAGCCGGAGTACGGCAGCAGCTCGATCAACAGCCGCTGGGCCGCCGCCCGGTGGTCGGGCCGGGTGGACTCGACCAGGGTGACGGCGCGGGCGATCCAGGCCCGGGAGCCCGCGCGGACACCTTCGGCATACCGTTCGACATCGATCCTCGCAGGCATGCTCACCCGTTCACAGCTCGTGGCCCAGGACCGATGCCAGGTCCCGCACCAGATCGTGGGCGGCCTCGGGGATGACCGTGCCGGGCAGGAAGACCGCGGCGGCGCCCATGTCGCGCAGCGGCTGCACGTCCTGCGGCGGGATCACCCCGCCCACCACGATCGTGATGTCCTCCCGCTCCTCCGCGGCCAGCGCCTCCTTGAGCGCGGGCACCAGCGTCAGATGCCCGGCGGCCAGCGAGGACACCCCGACGATGTGGACGTCCGCCTCCACCGCCTGGCGTGCCACCTCGGCCGGGGTCTGGAACAGCGGGCCGACATCGACGTCGAAGCCCAGGTCGGCGAAGGCCGTGGCGATGACCTTCTGGCCGCGGTCATGGCCGTCCTGGCCCATCTTGGCCACCAGGATGCGCGGCCGGCGCCCCTCGGCGCGCTCGAACTCGGCCACCAGCGCCCGGGTGCGCTCGACACCGGAGGAGGGGCCCGCTTCGTCTCGGTACACACCGGAGATCGTACGGATCTGGCCGGAGTGCCGCCCGTAGACCGACTCCAGGGCGTCCGAGATCTCGCCGACCGTCGCCATGGCACGGGCCGCGTCCACCGCCAGCGCCAGCAGATTGCCCTCCAGACCCTCGCCGGGACCGGACTTCGCCGCCGCCGTCAGCGCCTCCAGCGCCGCCTGGCAGGCGTCCTCGTCGCGCTCGGCCCGCAGCCGCTTGAGCTTCTCGATCTGCTGGGCGCGCACCGACGAGTTGTCGACCTTGAGGACGTCGATCTCCTCGTCGGTCTCCACCCGGTACTTGTTGACGCCGATCAGCGCCTGCCGCCCCGAGTCGATCCGCGCCTGGGTACGCGCCGCGGCCTCCTCGACGCGCAGCTTGGGGATGCCCGCGTCGATGGCCTTGGCCATCCCGCCGGCCGCCTCGACCTCCTCGATGTGCTGCCAGGCCCGCTGCGCCAGATCGTGGGTGAGCTTCTCGACGTAGGCGCTGCCGCCCCACGGGTCGATGACCCGGCAGGTGCCCGACTCCTGCTGGAGGAAGAGCTGGGTGTTACGGGCGATCCGGGCGGAGAAGTCGGTGGGCAGGGCGAGTGCCTCGTCGAGCGCGTTCGTGTGCAGGGACTGGGTGTGGCCCTGCGTCGCCGCCATCGCCTCCACACAGGTCCGCGTGACGTTGTTGAACACGTCCTGCGCGGTCAGCGACCAGCCCGAGGTCTGCGAATGGGTCCGCAGCGAGAGGGACTTGGGGTTCTTCGGGTCGAAGCGCTGGACCAGCCGCGCCCACAGCAGCCGGGCCGCCCGCAGCTTGGCGATCTCCATGAAGAAGTTCATGCCGATCGCCCAGAAGAACGACAGCCGCGGTGCGAAGGAGTCCACGTCCATGCCCGCCGCCATGCCCGCACGCAGGTACTCCACCCCGTCCGCGAGGGTGTACGCCAGCTCCAGGTCGGCCGTCGCGCCCGCCTCTTGTATGTGGTAGCCGGAGATGGAGATGGAGTTGTAGCGCGGCATCTTCTGCGAGGTGTACGCGAAGATGTCGGAGATGATCCGCATCGAGGGCTGCGGGGGATAGATGTAGGTGTTGCGGACCATGAACTCCTTGAGGATGTCGTTCTGGATGGTCCCGGCCAGCTTCTCGGGCGCTACGCCCTGTTCCTCGGCGGCCACGATGTACAGCGCCAGCACCGGAAGCACCGCGCCGTTCATCGTCATCGACACGGTCATCTTGTCCAGCGGGATGCCCGCGAAGAGCTGCCGCATGTCGTAGATGGAGTCGATCGCGACGCCCGCCATGCCGACATCGCCGGTCACCCGCGGATGGTCGCTGTCGTAGCCGCGGTGCGTGGGCAGGTCGAAGGCGACCGACAGGCCCTTCTGGCCGGCCGCGAGATTGCGCCGGTAGAAGGCGTTGGACTCCTCGGCGGTGGAGAAGCCGGCGTACTGCCGGATCGTCCAGGGCTGGTTGACGTACATCGTCGGGTACGGGCCGCGCAGATACGGCGTGATCCCCGGGTACGTCCCCAGGAAGTCCAGACCGTCGAGATCCTCGTCGGTGTACAGCGGCTTGACGTCGATACCCTCCGGCGTCTCCCACGTCAGGTCCGCCACACCCTTGCCGGTGGACTGCGCCACGGCCGCGGCCCACTCCCCGGTGTCACCGGCGGCGTCCGCGGTGACCGGGGCGCCCAGCTCGACCGTGCTGAAGTCCGGGATGGCGCCCGCTTGCTGTGTCGTGTCGTTCATCACGCCACCTCCATGACATCCAGGGCCGAGGACAGCACCTCGACCGCGTCGCAGCCCGCGAAGACAAAGGAGTCCACACCGGCCGCTACGAATTCCTCCCGGCGCTCACCCGGCTTGCCGGCGAGATGCACCCGCAGCGCTCCCGCCGACTTCAGGGCGGCCGCCACGGCCGCCGCCTGCTCGCCGTACACCGCATCGCTCGAACACAGACAGGCGATCCGCGCGCCACTGCGGGCGAACGCCTCGGCCACCGACTCCGCATCCACCGGCGCGGGCTCCGCGACCGTCTCGATGCCGCCCGCCTGGAACAGATTGGCGGCGAACGCCACCCGCGCGGTGTGGGCCGCCACCGGGCCCAGCGCGGCCAGAAAGACCTTCGGCCGGGCACCGCTCGCCGCCAGGTGGTCATCGGAACGCGACCGCAGCCGCTCGTACGCATCGTCCCTGCGCACCCGCGGCAGCCCGCCGCCGACCGGCGTGGGTGTCGGCTCGCGGTGTACCGGCGGCTCGGCGAGATGGGGGAACTCGCTGACACCGGTGATCGGTTCACGGCGGCGGGCGAGGTCTTCGGTGCGGCGCTCCCAGGTGCGGGCCAGCCGGCCGGCAATCATCCCGGAGCGCAGCGCGGCGGCCTGGCCGCCCGCGCCCTCGATCTCCTGGAACCAGGCCCAGGCCGCACGGGCCAGTTCGTCGGTGAGGCTCTCCACGTACCAGGAGCCGCCCGCCGGGTCGATCACCTTCGACAGGTGCGACTCCTCCAGCAGCACGGACTGGGTGTTCCGGGCGATCCGTCGGGCGAACGCGTCGGGCACGCCCAGCGCGGCGTCGAACGGCAGCACCGTCACCGCATCCGCGCCGCCCACGCCCGCGGACAGCCCGGCGACCGTGGTGCGCAGCATGTTCACCCACGGGTCCCGACGGGTCATCATGACCGTGGAGGTGACGGCGTGCTGGCGCTGCGCCGACGCGGCGGGCGAGGCCCCGCAGACCTCGGCGACCCGGGCCCACAGCCGGCGGGCCGCGCGCAGCTTGGCGATCGTCAGGAACTGGTCGGCGGAGGCGGCATAGCGGAACTCCAGCTGCCGACAGGCGTCGTCGACACCGAGGCCGGCTCCCGTCAGCTGCCGCAGATAGGCGACGCCGGTGGCCAGCGAGATGCCCAGCTCCTCGGCGGCCGAGCCGCCCGCCTCGTGGTACGGCAGCGCGTCGACGGCCAGCGCCCGGATGCCGGGCGCCTCGGTGGTGCAGCGTGCGGCCAGCCGGGCGGCCGACTCCAGCTGAAGGCGCAGCTTGGCGTCGTCGCCCGTACGGGCCAGCAGGCCGAGCGGGTCGGCGCCCAGGCATCCGGCCGCCTCGCTCAGCGGTGCGCCGGACGCGGTGTACAGCCGCAGCAACTCCTCGGCGGCGGGCGCGAAATCGGCGCCCGCTTCCAGTACCACCGCGGCCAGGTCCAGATAGACGCCGTCGAGCGTCTGCTCCAGACCCTCCACCGGCACCCCGCCGTCGCCGACGGTCAGCCAGACCGAGGTGACGCCGTTCTCCAGATCGGCCAGCACCGATTCATTGGCGCGCCGCGGGTCGGTGTGGACATGGCGCTGGCGTACGTCCCACCCGGCGACGGAGGTGCCCTCGGGCCGGCCGGCCCGTACGAACGGCGGGAAGCCCGGATGGCCCAGGGAGGCCGTGCCGTCCTCGGCGGTGTAGAGCGGGCGGATGCGGATGCCGTCCTGGAGATCGGTGGCGAGGGCGTCCTCGGCGGCGGTGCCCGTCGCCTCGGTGACGCCCGATTTGCGCAGCACACCTTCGACGAGGCGCTGCCACTGCTCTCGATCGGCATCGGGGAAGGCGGCGGCCAGGGGGAGTTCGGGGGACTCGGCGGTCATGGCAGCAGGCTAGGCGAACGACCGTTAGCTGGAGCAGGGGCTCCAGCTGTGACGTTGCACTCGTTGACCTCCCATGATTCTTCATATTTATGCGTCGGAAGGGGCACGTGGGGCGGGTCGGCCGTATGGCACGGAGTCATCTTTTTCCGTACCGGACGCGCCGCCCCAGGCCGTTCGGCGGCGGTTCAGTACGGTGGCGCGGCACCCGACCGAGGAGCGCCATGTCCAAGGGGCCGATGATCCGCACCGCGGCCGTCGCCGCCCTGCTTCTCGCCGTCGCGCCCCTGTGGGGGCTGCCGCGGGCGGCTCCCTCCGGCCGGGTCGCGGACTGCACGGGGCGCCGGATCGCCTCCTGGTCCGTAGATTCCGGGCATACCGCGGAATTCGCTCGTTATGGCGATGACAACGCCCGTATGGACGACTGGACCGGCGGGGACGGCACCCACTCGGTGCGCCTTCCCGACGGCCGCACCCTCTGGCTCTTCTCCGACACCTTCCTCGACCGGATCCAGCCGCCGCCCAACCCACAGGGGCAGAAGCACCGTTGGCGCACCGCCGACACCGGCGGCGTCCCGCTGCTGCGGCACAACTCCGCCCTGGTGATGTCCCGTTCGGGCCGGCTGGAGCGCACCCTGACCGGCGGCCCCGCGGGAGCCCGCGGACCGCTCTTCCCCGCCCCGCCCGGCGGTGGCCTGCGCTGGCCGGTGCGCGCGAGCGTGGAGCCCCGTACGCCCGGCACACCCGAGAAGGTCGTCCGGGTGCTGCTGTGGAACCGCGCGCCCGGAACCGGACCGTGGATCTTCGGCGTGCCGCACGCCACCGAGGTCGCCACGCTGTCGCTCCCCGCCCTGCGCCTCGAAGGCATCACGGAGACCGTCGGCCCGGCCTCCGTCGCAGAGCCGGGCCGACGCGTCCTCTACGGAGCGGCGGCGGTCCGCGACGGCGGCTGGACCTACGTCTTCGGCAGTGATGACCCGCCCTCGACACCGGCCTCCAGCGCCTTTCTCGCGCGCGCCCCGGCCGGGCGGCTCGCGGACCGCGGCAGCTGGCGGTTCCGGGACGGCGCCCACTGGCGGCGGCAGGCCGGGCGGGCCGGACCGGTGCTGCGGGCCGGTGGCCGGCGCGGTGTCGGCAGCGCCTTCACCGTCGTGCGCGACGGCCCGGCCTGGGTGCTGATCACCATGGACACCGGGGGAGACGGTGCGGCGGGGATGCGGACGCTCACCAGCTACTGGTCCTGCTCACCGTTCGGCCCCTGGCACGGACCGAACGGCCGCCTCACCCCGCCCCGCCCGCCGGCCCCCGACCCGCACCATGTCGCCGTCTACAACCCCCAGGTACACCCGGAATTCACGGCAAACGGGGAGTTTCTGCTCAGTTACGACGTCAATTGGCTCGGCCCGCCCGGCGTCCCGGCCGACCCCCGGGTCAACGGCGATGTGGAGCTCTACCGGCCGCGCTTCCTGCGCGTACGGATGGGGCCCGCCGGGCGGTGACGACGGCGGTGCCGGGCGCTGGGTGTGGAGCGGTGCGCCTGGTCGCCGACGGGCCGGCCCGGAGACCGTGTCCGCGCTTCAACTCCCTTGCTCCTGGCGCCACTTACCGGCCACCTCGTCGATGTCGAACGGTGCGAGATTCAGCGGCGGGCCTTCGAGCGGCGTACGGAGCGCCGCGTCGATCCGCTCGTTGACCGCGGTCAGGATGCGGCGCAGCGCGGCCTCGGTGGGAGCATGGACCGCCGCCTCCAGGGCGTCCTCGGCCTCCTTGCGCAGTGCGAGGCTCGGCGGCAGACAGGAGAGATTCTCCCGGCTCATCTTGTCCTTGATCCACCACATCTCGTCATACGGCTGGTCGAGGTGGGGGAGCGGCTTGCCGGCACCGGAGAGGTGGGCGAATTCGCCGCGCTCCGTCGCCTCACGGATCTGTTTGTCGATCCAGGTCTCGAAGCTGACACCGGGGGGGTTTGCGCTCGGTCATCGCGTGAGTCTCCCGAGGTTTCCGGGGCCGGTCGGCCGTTCCTCTTCCGGACGCGGTGCGGGGTGGGCGGATGCCCGTCTTCACGGTAACGCCGGGCGGGCCCGTGGGGGCGGCCGTTCAGCCCGTCGGGCCCGGTTCCACGCCCGTCGGGCCCGCGTCGGTCCCGCCCGTGGCGGTCCGGGTCGGGGCGGGCGGGGCGGTGCGGGTCGGGCTCGGCTCGACGACGGGGAACGCGTTGTTGCCGCCGCACACCATGGGGCCGACCCGGACGGATTTGCTCACCAGCGTCACGGTGACCTCCCCGGGCGGCTTGTTCCCGGGCACCCGCGCATTGGCCGCGGTGCACACCAGCTGGTTCAGCGAGGCGGAGTCCAGCAGCTTGACGTCCATCGGCAGAGTGATCACGACGCTGCCCACGCGGGTGGCGGCGGTCAGCGGGCCGGGGAACTTCGGCAGCACGCTGGACAGGCCGCGCATCCGCTCGGCGTGATTCGGTCCCTTCATCAGCACCTCGATGGCCTGCTCCGGGCCGACCGGTGTCTCCGCCCGCCGGGTCGCGGAGCGCAGCCCGGACGGTCCGTAGAAGAACAGCTGGACTTCGGCCTCGGGCTGGCCAGGTGACCGCACGCCGGTGGCGGGCTCGCCGGCGTCGATGACATCGGTCGGCGCGATACCGCAGCCGGCCAGCGCACCGGCCAGGGCCCCGGTGAGCACGACGGCCGGCACACCGGTGAGCACGCCGGTCAGCACCCGCCGCCGGGCCCGCGTCGCACACAGGGCGTTGAGGGCGTTCATGGCGCTCATGCGTGGGTCTCTTTCCCGGCTTCGAGGCGGGTGCCGCCCCGGTCGTCGTCCGCGGTCCGCTCCCCGGCCGCCCCTGCGTCGTCGGCCGCCCAGGCGTCGTCCGGCGGGCCGGAGCACCCGTCGCCCGCCGGCTCGCCCGCCTCCTCGTGGCGCAGCGGCAGATCCACCGTGAACACCGCGCCGCCCTCGGGGGCGTTGGCGGCGCGCACGGAGCCGCCGTGCAGCCGTACGTTCTCCAGCGCGATGGCCAGACCCAGGCCGCTGCCCTCCGAGCGGGCGCGGGCGGAGTCCGCTTTGTAGAAGCGGTCGAAGACGTGCGGCAGGACCTCGGGGTCGATGCCGGGGCCGCTGTCGGAGATCTCGATCAGCAGCCGGTCCGCCCCCGGCTCGGGGGCGTGCAGCCGTACCCGGACCGGCTCGCCGCCGTGGTGCAGGGCGTTGCCGACCAGGTTGGCGACCACCACATCGAGCCGCCGTGGATCGAGCCCGGCCCGTACGTTCGCCGGCAGGTCCGCCGACACCCGCTTCTGCCAGGCCCTGGCCTGAAGGGTCTTGCGGATGGTCTCGGCGACGTCCACCTCGTCCAGATGCAGCGCCGCGGCCCCCGCGTCGAACCGTGACACCTCCATCAGGTCCTCCACCATCCGCGCCAGCTTCCCGGTCTCCTGGCTGATCAGCCGGACCGCGGAGGCGGTGTCGGGGTCGAGGGAGTCGGCGTCCTCGTCGAGCACATCGGTGACCGCGGCCATCGCCGCCAGCGGCGTCCGCAGCTCGTGGGAGACATCGGCGGCGAACCGGCGGGAGTTGGACTCCAGGCGGCGCAGCTCGGCCATGCTCTCCTCCAGCCGGGCCGCCATGTCGTTGAACGTCCGGGACAGATCCGCGATCTCATCGGCGCCCTTGACCTCCAGCCGGGTGTCCAGCTTGCCCTCGGCGATCCGCCCGGCGGCCTGCCGCAGGCCCCGTACGGGCCGCAGCACACCGCGCGCGGCGAGCAGCGCCAGGACCACGGTCAGCACCAGCACCGGCAGCGCGCCCCGCTGGGCGGCGCTCACCAGCGCCTCGACATTGGACTCCTCGGCGCTCAGCGGGAGCTGGGCATAGACCGACAGCGCGGAGGCCCGGCCGTCGGACTGCCGCACCGGCATCCCGATCAGCAGCCAGGGGTCCCCGCTGCGGTCCACGCGCTGGAAGGCCGGCACATGGCGCTTCTCCACCGACTCCTTGAGGCCGGCCGGTACCACGACGCTGCCCCGCAGGTCGCCTTCGCCGGTGTCCCGTACGCCGCTGTAACGTACCGAAATGTCCCAGTCCCGGGACTTCCCGGAGCGCTCCAGCTGGACCCGCAGGGAGTCCAGATCCGCCCGGGACGGCGGCACCGGGAGTTCCGGCGCCAGCGAATTGACCTGCGCCCGCAGGTCGTTGACGGCGATGTCCTGGGAGCGCTGGAGTATGGCGTTACGGGCCTCCTGGTAGGTCAGCAGCGCGGTGGTCAGCGCGCTGAGGGCGGCCACCACCAGGAATCCCACGACGAGCCGGGCCCGCAGGCCCCGCAGCAGCTGGGGGTTCCCCGGCCCCAGAAGGGGCAGGGCCGGCACCCGGCCGGCGAGGCGCTTCACAGGGGCCCGAAGCGATAGCCGAAGCCGCGCACGGTCTGGACGTAACGGGGGCTGCGCGGGGTGTCCTCTATCTTCGTCCGCAGCCGCATGACACAGGCGTCGACCAGCCGCGCATCGCCGTGGTAGCTGTGCTCCCACACATGCTCCAGCAGCTGCTGGCGGCTGAAGACCTGCCCGGGAGTGGCGGACAGGAACAGCAGCAGCTTCATCTCCGAGGGGGCCAGTGCCAGATCCTTGCCGCCCTTGCCGACGACCAGACCGGCGCGGTCTATGGCCAGTTCGCCGTAGCTCTCGACCGGGGCGGGGCCCGGCTCCGCGGCGGCCGGAGTGCCGTCGGCGGGCAGCGCCGTGCGGCGCAGCACCGCGCGCATACGTGCTTCGAGGACCTCGCCGCGGGCCGGCTTGATGATGTAGTCGTCGGCCCCCGCCTCCAGCCCGAGCACCACATCCAGGTCTTCGCCACGGGCGGTGAGCATGATGATCGGCAGCTGCCGCTCGGTACGGATCAGCCGGCAGACCTCGAAGCCGTCCTTGCCGGGGAGCATCAGATCCAGCAGCACGATGTCGGGGCGGAAGCCCGGCAGGAGCTCCAGCCCTTCCTCGCCGCTGGCCGCGGCCGCCACTTCATGGCCGCGCCGCCGTAGGGCCAGGGACACTCCGTCCCGTACGGCGGCGTCGTCCTCGATCAGAAGTACACGTGGCATGGGTCCAGTATCAATAAGTTTCATGATGGATCGGTAACAGGAGCAGCCTGCCCGGACTCTGCTGCATCTCACGTGGTGCAAGGCGGTGCGTGGCACACACACCCACCGCCGTCGGTACGCACACGAGCACGGTATGAGGGACGGGATCGGGATGGCACGGCGCTTCGGCATGGAGAGCGGCATCATCGGGGTGGCTGCGGCGGCAGTGGTCTCACTCGCGGTTGCGGGGACGCTCGCGTTCGGCAACTTCGGATCGGCCTCCCAGGCCGAGGCGGAAGGCGTCGGGGCCAAGGCCAAGCGGGCGGCCCCCGTCGCACCGGTCGATTCCTCCATCGTGCACGCCTCGGACCGCCCCGGCCGCAGTCTGAACATCACCATCGACGACGGCCCGGACCCGGTCTGGACCCCGAAGGTGCTCGACGTGCTGAAGAAGTACAACGTCAAAGCGGTCTTCTGCATGATCGGCCCGCAGGCCAAGGCGCACCCGGACCTGGTCAAGAAGGTGGTGGCCGCCGGGCACAAGCTCTGTGACCACACCATCAGCCACAACACCGGCATGGATCACCAGCCGGAGAGCTACCAGTCGCAGCAGATACTCGGCGCGCAGAAGATGATCGAGGAGGCGGCGGGCGGCGCGCAGGTCGAGTACTACCGCGCCCCCGGCGGCGCCTTCACGCCCTACAGCCGGCAGCTGGCCGCGAAGCACGGTATGCGGCCGCTGGGCTGGAACGTCGACAGCAAGGACTTCGAGGGCGGCACCGTCGAGGGGATCGAGGCGACGGTGCACAGCGAACTCCCCAACGGGCCGACGGTCCTGTTCCACGACGGCGGGGGCGACCGCTCCCGGACCGTCGAGTCGTTGGACCGGCTGCTGCCGTGGATGCAGCAGCAGGGTTACGGGTTCGGGTTCCCGAAGCGCTGAGGGATGACCGGGAAGTCCCGCCGTCCGCCTGCCCCGGCCTTACGCCGTGAACACCTCGCCCTGCTCCATGCCGTGCCTCACGCTCGGCCTCCCGCCGTGCCTCATGCCGCGCCCCACCCTCCGCCTCACGCCGCGCCGAACAGCTCCGCGAGGCCGCGCTCCATGCCGAGGTGCGCCAGCTCGCCGCCCGCGGGCACGGCCTCGTAGGAGCGGGCGAGGAACAGCCGGGCATCCGCGGTCTTCAACTGGACCATGGCGATGCCCTCCTCGGCGTGGAACTCCATCACCGTGCGGTCCGGGCCGGACGGCCGCACCCGCACATCGCCCCGCCCGGCCGGCGCCCGCAGCCCCTCGTCGAGCAGCTCGCGGGCGAACGCCCAGTCCACGGCGGAGCCGTCCAGCGAGATCTCCGGCGGGAAGAACATCCGTACCGCCAGCGGATCGGCGGGCTGATAGTGCAGCACCGCCGGCACTGCATGCGGGCCGAAGGCGGTGGCGATGAGGCGGACCTGGACGGCTTGGTCGATGACTGGGTTCATCGCGCTGCTCCCTCACGGCTGCCGGGTCATGGGCAATGGCTCGTCCAGTAGGACGGTGTGCCCGCGCTCGCCGTGCACGCGACATGTGTGTGATGTATCTCATGTTGTCGCAGCCTTGTCCGGCGGTCCGCCGCACGTCGTGTGCGGGGCGTCCCCACCGGAACGGTTGTCAGCCGGCCAACAGTAAGGACACATCCCTCACGTGCAGTTCTCCCGCCGCTACGGCAGCCGTTGTTCCGGCAGGTGCGCCGGTGTCCCGGGGTGCGTCAGGAACTCCTCCAGGATCCCCGGGGCCGCCGCCGCGGCGAAGCCCGGGGCCTCGGCGGCCGCGAGGTCCGGGATGCGATAACCGTCCTCGCCCGCCGCGACCGCCGCGGTGAGCGTGACCAGACCGGCCCGGCGGCTGAACGGCGAAGTCGAGAACGTCCAGGCCGCGATGGCCTCGCGCTGGAGGGCGAGGGTGTCACGGCTGAAGGTGCCCGAGCGGGCGACCAGATACGGGCCGTCCACGCCGTGCCCCAGATTGCGGTACGCGTCCCGGGCCAGCCACAGCACGACCGCCGTGGCGACCACCGCGTAGATCCAGGCGCAGTGCAGCAGCACGGGGGTGAACACGGCGCCGAGACCGGCGAGGACGGCGGTGCCGGGCAGCACCGCCCACAGCAGCCCGCGCACCCGGCGCCGGCGAAGGGCGACGCGGGGGTGCGGTGCCAGCGCTGCCGGTGACGTGCTTCCCGGGAAGGGCGACCGCAGGGCGCCGCCCGCCACCCGCAGCGCCTCCGGACGGGGCGCCGGCGGCAGCAGCCCGCTGCGCTTGCGGTTCTCCTCGCGGTTGCCCAGGCCGCCCGCCACCGCCCGCACCAGGGCCCCGCCGCCGGCTCGCAGCAGCAGCGGTTCGCGCAGCAACACTCCGCGCAGCCGCGCCCGTTCGATGGTGACCGAGCGGGTGGTGAACAGGCCGCGGCGCACCCGCAGAGTGCGCGAGTCGGTCCACTCCAGGCAGTAGTTCCACCAGTTCTCGACGTACAGGGCGAGGGCGCCGACCGAGCCGAGGGCGAGGATGACGAGCAGCGCGGCCGGAACCGTCAGCCAGAGTGCGCTCGCGCCGAATTCGGCGAACGCCCGCTGGACGAAGCCGAGTTTCCAGGCCTCGATGCCGATGCCGTCCAGGACCCGGTAGGCCGAACCGGCCACCACGAACACCCCGCCGACGACCCAGAAGGTGAGCGGCGCATACCGCAGCCAGCGCCAGCTGATACGGGCCACCTCGGGGTCGTTCGCGACCGCCTCGGCATCCGCGTAGGCGAGCAGTTCCGCACGCAGCCGTTCCGCCTCCGGGGCCGCGAGCGCCTCCAGCGACAGCTCGCTGCGGCCGTCCCCCGAGCCCGCCGTACCGGCCCGCAGCACGGTGACACCCAGCAGCCGGTGCAGCGGTGACGCCGTCAGATCGACGGTGCGGATGCGGTGCAGCGGCACACTGCGCAGCCGCCGGGTCAGCAGCCCGCTGCGTACGTCGAGGGTGAGGGCCGGGTGGCCGTGGCCCCCGCCGACGGCACCCTCTCCCGTGCCGTCCGCACTCCGGGGGAGGGCGACACGGAACTCCGTACGGGCCCAGCGGATCAGGCCGATCGTGGTGACGACGGCGAACGAGGCGGCGATGGCGGCGAGCGTGAACCAGGCCCCGGTGGTGATCCGGCCCCCGGTGGCCAGCGCCGTCAGCGCCAGCGAACCGAGCGGTGCGGCCATCCAGCCGCAGTGCACCAGAAGGGTGCGCGGATCCAGCCGCCGCCACTGGGCCGTGACGGAGGGGGTGGCGGGGTGTGTGCCGGATGCGTCGGGGTGTGTGCCGGGTGTGCCGGATACCTCCGGAAGTGGGCCGGGTGTGCCGGGGTGGGTGCCGCGTACGGCGCGGTCCAACCCGGGTGCGTCGTGGGCCGTGCCCGGGATCTCGGGGTCCAGGGGCGCGCTCATGCGGCATCACCCGGCACGTCCTGTGCCGCCTCGCCGATCCGCCGGGACAGTTCCTCGGCGTCCGCGTCGGACAGCCCCGCGATCTTGATGTCGCCCGCGGTGGAGGCGGTGGTGACGGTCACCGTCGCGAGCCCGTACCGCCGTTGAAGCGGGCCGCGCACCGTGTCCACCGTCTGCACCCGGGTCAGCGGTGCGATCCGCCGCTTCTGCCAGAACCAGCCGCCGGCCGCGTAGACCGCCCGCTCGCCCAGCTCCCAGGCGTGCACCGCGTACCGCCACCGCGGCATGACCACGAGGTAGCCCACGGCCGGCAGGACGAGCACGACCAGCAGGAGCGGGCCCAGCCACGGCAGTGCGCCCGGGAAGAAGAGGAGGGACAGGACCGCCATGGTCAGTGCGGTGAGCAGCATCGGACCGCTGAGCGTCAGCAGTGCCTGGACCGTCCACCAGCGACGGGCCCGGGGGTCGACACGATGGCGGGGCGGGCGCAGCAGTGGGGCGGCGGGCTCGGGCATGAGGGGTCACCGGTTTCCAAGTCAAGCGTATTGAGTGGCGATACGTTATAACGGTACAAGCGACTTGTAAAAGCGGGCCGGGTCTCCCGAGCCGGAGCCACGTGCGAGGGACCGCGCACTGCATGAGGGAGGTCATCCGTGCCCAAGAAGGTGGACCACGAAGCCAGGCGCCAGGAGATCTCCGAGGCGCTGTGGCGGATCGCGAGTACCCGCGGGCTGGACGGCGCGAGCCTGCGCGATGTCGCCGCGGAGGCCGGTATCTCGCTCGGCCGGCTCCAGCACTACTTCCGCACCAAGGACGAGATGCTCCTCTTCGCCCTCCGGCACATCAACCGGCTCGCCGCGGACCGGATTCGGGCACGCATCGAGTCGCTGACCGAGGAGCCGACGCCCCGCCAGGTGCTGCGGGCCTGCCTGTCGGGCATGCTGCCGCTGGACGACAAGAGCCGCATCGGGCTGCTGGTCGGTGCCGCCTACTTCGCCCGCGCCGTCCACGACGAGGCCCTGCGCGCCGAGGCCGAGAACGGCATCCCTCAGCTCCGTGCCTTCTTCGCCGACCAACTGCGGCTGGCCGCGGACCGCGGTGAGCTGCCGCCGGAACGCGCCACCGAGGACGAGGCGATGCTGCTGATCAGCATGGCCGACGGCCTCGCCACCTACGTCCTGCTGGGTGTGCACGACCCCGGCACCGCGCTACGGCTGCTGGATCTGCATCTGGCGAACCTCTTCGGGGCGGAGCGGGTGGCGGAAGGGCCGACGTCCTCCGGCTGCGGGGCGGATGCGGCGCCCGCGCCCGGAGGAGGTGGAGTGCCACGGCCACCAGGAGGAGGTGGAGTGCCGTGTTCGTCCGGAGAAGGGGAGGTGTCGCCCTCGTCCGGAGGGGGGAAGGCGCCGTCTTCGTCCGCCGGTGAACGTCCGGTATCGGCGGCGGAGCGGCCTTGAGGGGAGTGCGCGCCGAACTCGTATGTGCGACCGCCTCGGTGAAGCGCCTCTTCGCCACCGGCGCCCGCGTCTTCGCCTGCGTCTGCGTCTGCGCCTTCGTCTGCGCCTTCGTCTGCGTCTGCGTCTGCGCCTTCGTCTGCGTCTGCGCCTTCGTCTGCGCCTTCGTCTTCGCTATCCGCTTCGCCTTTGCCTTCAGAGGCGAGTCCTACGCCTCGCGCAACAGGGCGGCGAGATCGGCCTCGACATCCAGGTGTCTCGCCTCGTCGCCCTTGGCGACGAGGTGGTAGGACCGGGTCAGGAAGGCCCGCAGCTCCTGTGCGTCGAACTGCACCACCGCCATACCGCTGACGGCGTGGAACTCCACCACCACGTCATCGGAGTCGTACGGCCAGATCTGCACATCGCCCGCCCCGGCCGGCTCGCTCAGGCCCTCCTCCAGCAGGTCCCGCCCGAACGTCCACGTCACCTCCGCGCCGTCCAGCGACGCGGCGGGCGGAAAGACCAGATGCACCGCGAACGGATCGGCGCGGTCGTAACGCAGGCTCGCCGGAATCACCTGCGACCGGGGAGCGGTCGCGATGAGACGGGCCTGAACGGCTTGATCGATGACGCTGGACATCGCCGGCTCCCTTGCATTCGGTGCGGATCGTTGGGTCTTTGACCACTAGGACGCGTAGGGCATCCCGCCAGGTGCATTGGATTCCTGCGTGACCTGCGTCACGGGCCTTTGGATGTACGCATATGCCCTCTTTGCTGTGCGCCCGGAGCGGGTGACCGGGCCTCAAGGGCGTGAAGTGATGGCCCGTCAGGCACTTCGGGGCGGTCAGGCGCGGGGGCGAGTGGGCGCGTCGGTGGCGTACCGGCGGGGCCTTGGCGGTGCGTTGGTGGTGCGCCGTGATCGCGACCCCGTCGGCTGCCGGTGGCTCGCGCTGTTTCCGCGAGCGGGGGGCGGTCTGGACGGCGCGGGCGGGCTGGGCTAGCTTCCAGCCCAAAACCAGAGCGGGGTGGGGCGAATGCGGCGCACGGGACGCTTGTTGTGGGAGAGCTCGGACCGGGACACGAGGCGGGCGCGGCGCATGCGGAAAGCCCGGCGCTGGGCGGCCGTAGCGGCCGGCGCGGCGGCGCTCGCCACGATGGCATCCGGCCCGGCGTCCGCCGCCCGGCCGACGGACACCGACGCGTACGGGCCCACACACGCGAGCGCGCACGGAACCAGGGAGGCGCGTTCGTACGCGGCGGCACCGGCTGCGGCCGGCGAGCCGGTGCCGGCGGCGTCGCTCACCACCCCGCACGCCGGCTGGCGGCTCAAGGACAGCGGCAGCACCGCCCGCTTCCGGGGTCTGGCGGCCGTCAGCCGCACGACGGCCTGGGTCGCCGGCACGGCGGGCACCGTGCTGCGCACCCACGACGGCGGCAAGCACTGGAGGGACATCTCCCCGCCCGGCGCCGGGGAGCTGGAGTTCCGTGACATCGAAGCGCTTGATGCACGCCGCGCGGTCGTCCTCGCGATCGGCGAGGGCGAGGCCTCACGCGTCTTCCGGACCGACGATGCCGGCGCCACCTGGAGCGAAAGCTTCCGCAACACCGATCCTCGGGCGTTCTACGACTGCCTGACGTTCTTCGACCGGCGGCACGGCATCGCACTCAGCGATCCCGTCGACGGCACCTACCGCATCCTGTCCACCGCGGACGGGGGCCGCAGTTGGCGCGTACTGCCGTCGGACGGCATGCCGCCGGCCCAGAAGGGCGAAGCCGCGTTCGCCGCCAGCGGCCAGTGTCTGGTGTCGGCGGGCCGCCGTGATGCCTGGATCGCGACCGGCGGGGCGGCCACCGCCCGCGTCCTGCACACCGCCGACCGCGGCCGTACCTGGTCGGTCACCGACACCCCCATCCCGGCGGGCGACCCGGCCCGTGGCGTCTTCGCGCTCGCCTTCCGCGACCGCACCCACGCCCTCGCGGTGGGCGGCGATTTCCGCCCCGACCAGCCCTCGCCCCATGCCGCCGCGGTCAGCGACGACGCCGGTGCCACCTGGATACCGGCCGCCGGACCCCCGAAGGCCTATCGCTCCGGCGTCGTCTGGCTCCCGCACTCCCGGCGCCTCGCCGTGGCGGTCGGTCCGTCCGGCAGCGATCTGACACTCGACGCCGGCCGCACCTGGCACACCTTCGACAACGGTTCGTACGACACCGTCGACTGCGCCCCTGACCTGGGCTGTTGGGCCGCCGGCGAGCGGGGCCGGATCGCACGACTGGAGCCGTGACGGCGAGCCTGACGCGGAACGGGCGCGCCTACTCGGCGCGACGGGCGGGCTGAGAAGGAGGCGGGTGGACCGGGGTGGCGGCGGGCGAGGGTCCGGCCGGGCGCTCGGGGTGGCCGGCCCGGGATGGTGGACGGGCGAGGGCCTCGGGCGAGGGCCCCGGGCGTCTGACGGCCTGCTGCGCGCCGCGGCCCACCCCGGGCCACCCTCACCAGGGCAACCCCCGCCGCCTCGGTTCGCCGCCCCTAGCCGACTTCGCCCCCTGGCCAGGTCGGCCCCTTGGCCAGGTCGGGCCCCGCCGGGTTCGCCGCCCCCCGTTGGGGCCGTAGCCCCACTACGCCTACTGGGGGCACCTGGGGGCACCTGGGGACCTGGGCTCACCGCCCACCCACGGGCGCCTTCCTCACTCCATCAGGCTGCCGAGCCGTCCCTCCAGCACCACCAGCAACTCGCCCAGCGCCTCGGAGAGTTCCTCCTGCCGCTGATCGCCGATGCCGTCGAGCAGCGCCGCCTCGTACCGCAGCTGTTCGGGCAGCAGCTGGTCGATGGTCTCGCGTCCTTCGTCGGTGAGCGAGAGATGCGCGACGCGGCGGTCCCGGTCGTCAGGGCGGCGGGAGATCAGCCCACGCTCCTCCAGCTGCCGTACACGTTTGGTCACCGCGGCACCCGACGCAAAGGTCTCGCGGGCCACCCGCCCGGGGGTCAGCTCGCGGTCCATCCGGCGCAAGGTGCCGAGGATGTCGAACTCGGGACGGGTGAGCCCGGCCTTCCGCAGCGGCGCATCGGCCGCCTGCTGAAGCAGCGCGGAACAGCGGTTGAGCCGCCCGATCACCGCCATCGGGCCGGTGTCCAGCCCGGGGTGCACCTGCTGCCACTGGCGCAGCACCCCCGCGACGATGTCCTCGGTCACCCGCACACTCCTCTCGGCCATGCCGTACGCCCCTAATTGTGCCTGCCGCAGGCCGCCTGAACCGCGCCGGGCGGGCGCACGGGTCAGGCGGCCGGCACCGGTGCCGAGAGCCGCCGTACGAGACCGGCCAGTGCCCGGTGGCCCTGCTGCTCGGCATGGGCGATCCGCTCCTCCGGAAGGGCGCGCTGCCACCACTCGCCGGCCGCCACCTCCACGGCCTCGCGAAGCTCGACCAGGCCGCCGGCCAGCCGGTCACGGGCCCAGCCGGTCTCCCGTGCGTCGTCCGCCCCGGACGCGGGCCCCGTCGCGAGGAGCCGCGATGCGGCGGACTCCGCAGTCGTGACCCGGTCCAGGGCGACCTCGATACGGTCGGCGGCCCGCCGGTTGGTGACCAGCACGCAGCAGGCCAGGCCCACCGCCGCGCCCACCACGGTGTCGATCCAGCGGTCCGCGATCAGTGTCCTCGCCGGCAGCCGACTGCCGAATTCGGTCAGCAACAGTGCCATCGGCGTGACCCACACCGAGCCGAGCCAGTAATTGCGGGTGATGCAGGCCTCCGCGCCGAGCTGGCAGGCCAGCGCCAGCACGATCATCGCGAGCTGCCCGGCGTGCAGCAGGGGCAGCAGTGCGGTGTAGAGCAGCAGACCGAGCAGATTGCCGAGCGTGCGTTGCAGCGCCCGCTGCCAGGAGAGCGTGGTGTTGGCCTGGTGGATCGAGGCCGCGGTGACCACGGCCCAGTACGGATGACCGACGCCGACGGCCATCGATGCCCAGCCCGCCAGCACACCCCCGGCGGCGACCCGCGCGCCTATGGGCAGCAGTGGTGACCCGGGCGCGAGCCGGGCGAGCACCCCGGGGCGACCGGGCGCGGGCCGCCGTGGTTCCCGCGCCTCGTCGGCGACGCCCACCAGCTCCTCGGTCTCCGCAGTCGAGAGCGCGATCTCGGGCAACGGCCGCCCGCTGCGCAGCTCAGGCGCCCAGCCGGTGAGCCGCTCGGCTTCCGCCGCCGCGGACCGGGGTTCGTGCCCGAGCGCCGACTCGGCGCGCACCAGCAGCCGTTCGAGCCCGGCCCGCGCCGCGGCCTGCGCCGGTGTGTGCGCCGGGACCAGGAACAGCGTGTGCCAGGCCGCGTTCACGGCGGCCGCCGCGGTATGCCGGGCCTGTGCCACACCGGCCGGTTCCACCCCGCCGGGGCCAGGTTCCGTACGCAGCAGCCCCGCGGCGGCCTCCAGCGCACGGGCGGTGGCGATACGTTCCGGCCCCCGCGGCCGTATCAGCGCCGGCGCCATGCAGACCAGCCAGGCGAGCCCCCCGGCGCCGAGCGCGAGCGCAAGGTGCAGGGGCACCTGGCCGAGGTGCTGCGGCACGAAGAATGCCGACGCGGCGATGAACGTCAGGATGAGGTTTCCCGGCGGGCCGATGCGCGTGGCGTCACAGACCATCTTGTGGACCGCGGCCACCAGCGAGGCCAGGACGACGAGCAGCGCGGTCGAGGTGGTCAGCGAGGCGGCGGTCAGTGCGACGCCGAGGCCGGCGACCATGCCGAGCACCACCCACAGCAGCGTGCGGGCGCGCGCTGCGTACGGCAGACCGTGCGCGTAGAGGGCGCACATCGCCCCGGCCGAGGTGTACAGGATCAGATCCAGCCGGCCCAGGGCGAACAACGCGAAGTCGGGTACGGCCAGCGCCGCCACCGCGCTGAGTGCCGGCTTGTGCCAGATGTCGACGGGGCGGCGCAGTCGCACGGCGCTCCTGATCGGCAACGGCCGGACGCGCACCGCGCTCCCCGGCGCGGTGCGCGCGTTCTTCCCGGCCGGTCTGGCGTGCTTCCCCATACGAGAAGGTTAGCAGGTATTTTACTAGTGAAATACACGCCTCTCGCGTCCGGCCGTTGCCGACAGGCGCCACGCAAGCAACCGGAACCAGGTGCCCTGTAAGGAACGGCACCCAGGCGCGATGTAAGGAAGACGACAAAGGGGAGTGGCAGAGAAGCGGGGAAGCGAGACGAGGCAGCGAGGGGCAGGGCGGGGAGAGTCGGCGCGGGGCATTGCGCGAGGCAGTGGGGGCAGCGCGGGGGAGATGAGCGGCAGCGCGGGGCCGCGGCCACGGCAGCGCAGATGGCAGAGCGGGACGACAGAGGGGGACGGGAGCGAGGGACGCCGGGGAGGGACGACGGAGCGGGACGACGGAGCGGGACGACGGAGCGGGACGACGGAGCGGGACGACAGAGAGGGGACAGGCGGGGCGACAATGGCCAGGTGCCAGCCGCCAAGAAGAAGACGACGACCGCGAACGCGTCACCGGAGCGCCGCCGCGAACTGCTCAACATCGCGGCGGAGGTTTTCGCCGCACACGGCTACAACGCCACCACCGTCCGCCGTATCGCGGACGAGGCCGGGATGCTCGCGGGCAGCCTCTACTACCACTTCGATTCCAAGGAATCGATGCTGGACGAGATCCTGTCCAGCTTTCTGACCGAGTTGTGGGACGGCTATGACGCCGTACTCGCCGCCGGACTCGGGCCCCGAGAGACCATCGAAGCCCTGGTCACCGAGTCCTTCCGGGAGATCGACCGGCATCGCGCGGCCGTCGCCATCTACCAGAAGGAGTCCAGGCACCTCGCCGCCCAGCCCCGTTTCGGCTACCTCTCCGACTCCCAGCAGAAGTTCGAAAAGGCCTGGCTGGGCACCCTGGAACGGGGCGTGGCCGACGGGGTCTTCCGCGCCGACCTCGATATCCGGCTCACCTACCGCTTCGTCCGCGACACCGTCTGGGTCGCGGCGAGCTGGTACCGGCCGGGGGGACAGCACAGCCCCGAGGAGATCGCCCGCCAGTACCTCTCCATGGTGCTGGACGGCATCGCCGCACGCGTCTGACCCGCGTCGGCAGAGGCAGCGGTCTCCGCATCATCGAGGTGCGGTGCCCTGCCGGCGGCGGTCGCTCAGCAGGGAGTGTTCTTCACATACAAGGCTCGCGGCGCCCAGGTCGTGCCGTAGCGGACGTCCTTTGTCGCACCCTTGGGCAGTCTGCCCTGGGGGTCGCGCCGATGTGGGACGACGATGGTGAAGCATGCGGTCCGCCGGGAGCACAGATTCGTCAGCCGGAAGTAGCGCTGGTGGCCCTTGTTGAAGTGCTTCCGCACCACGACGCAGTGCGGCGCCCGCTCGGCGGCCGCAGCGGTCGAGGCGCTCGTCAGTGTCAGAGAGGCACCGCACGCCACCGTTGCCAGCGCTATGGCCATGATCTTCCGCACGTGATCTCCCCCGTTGGAAACTCGGATCCCCGGCGAAGCCCACATCGGGTTCGCACGTTCATTCCCCATTGTCCATACCTGCTCAGGGGAAATCAGCCCCGGGGGCCACACAGGGACACAAGCGCGACACAAGCGCGGCCCTTTCGGAATGGGCCCGGGGGTGCAGGGCGCGAGGCGGGGTGTCGTGCCCGGCTACCCACAGCTCATCGGCCCGCACATAGCGCAACGCGCGACGTGTCGGCTCCGCCAGGTTCTCCGCTACGTCCTGCCACGCCCAGCGGTGACTGCCGGTGGTCCGGTGTCGTGTGGCGGCCGATGGTTCGGCTTGCGTGGGGTGTCACTCGTCGGCAGACGGGCGTGCCGTCACCACTCTCAGTCCTCGGTCCGCGAATTCACGGCGGGTTGCCTCCTTCGCTCCGTTGTCCGTGATGAACGTGTCAAAGACATCCGCGTCGCCGACTCGGGCGAAGCAGCGCTCGCCGATCTTCGATGAGTCCGCGACGACCACGGCACGCCGGGCACGCTCGGCCATGAGGCGGTTGACCCGGGCCTCCGCTTCGTCGTGCACCGTGGCTCCCATCAGCGGGTCCATTCCGTTGGCGCCGATGAAGGCGATGTCGATGGAGATCTGCTGTAGCACCAACTCGCTGAACGGTCCCACCAGTTCGAACGACCGCGAGTGTGCCACCCCGCCGGTGAGCACGATCTTGATCTGCGGCCGCACGGCCAGCTCATTGGCGATGTTGAGGGAGTTGGTGACGATCGTCAGATGCGGTTGCGGGCCGGCCTCCGCGAAGTCCGGACGGGTGGCAAGCACCCGGGCGATCGCCGTGGTCGTCGTCCCGCCGCTCAGCCCGACCACATCACCCCGCTCGACCAGCTTCGCCGCGGCCCTTGCCACTGCCTCCTTCTCCTCCGACCGGTGGGCGTGCTTGTAGCGGATCGGCAGGTCGTACGCCACGGAGCTGAGCACCGCCCCGCCCCGGGTGCGGGTCAGCAACTGCTGCTCGGCCAGGGCGTCCATGTCGCGCCGCATCGTGGCGGCCGAGACCTCCAGCTCGGTCGCCGCCTCCTCGACGTCCACCCGGCCCCGGTCCCCGAGCAGCTCGAGCAGTGCGTTCATCCGTTCATGGCGCTTCATGACGCGAGCCTAATTCGTCCCAGCCGGCCATGGTGACGCGCGGTAGGCGCCCTCGCACTCCACCGTGGCGGACCATTCCGACCGCTCCGGCGAAGCGCCCCCGGGAGGGCCGACGCCGGCTGCTGTCTCACCCCCGGGCGGGCGCCTGGGCCGCGTACTGGCCCGGAACCGTCGCCGGAGTGCCCAGCACATCCAGCAGTCTCGCCGCTTCCTCGGCCACCGCCTCCCGGGCGGGCTTGATGTACTTCCGGGAGTCGACGAGCGACGGGTCGGCGCCCAGCGTGTGCCGTATCGAGCGGGTGAAGACGGAGACCAGATGAGTAGAGATATTGATCTTCGTCATTCCGGCGGCGATGGCCCGCCGCAGCTCGTCGTCCGGCACTCCCGAGGAGCCGTGGAGCACCAGCGGCACTGGCAAAGCGGTGTGCAGCGCCTCGATGAGGCCCTTGTCCAGTACGGCCGTGCGCTCATGCATCGCATGTGAGGAACCGACGGCCACGGCGAGGGCGTCCACACCGGTCGCGCGGACAAAGGCCAGGGCCTCGTCCGGATCCGTGCGGACCCCTGGCGCATGGACCCCGTCCTTGCCGCCGACTTCGCCGAGTTCCGCCTCGACGTAGGCGCCACGGTCATGGCACCAGGTGGTGAGTTCGGCGGTGGTGGCCACGTTCTCCTCGTAGGGAAGAGCGGAGGCATCCACCATGACGGAACCCACCCCGGCGGTGATGCCCTGGCGGACCAGTTCCGCATCGGTGATGTGGTCGAGGTGCACCGCGATCGGGGCCGTCGATCCCTCGGCGAGGGCAAGGGTGGCGCGGGTGATGGGCAGCAGGCTGCCGTGGTAGCGGATGCAGTTCTCGCTGATCTGGAGGATCAGCGGGATGTCCGTGCGCTCGGCGGCGGTGACGAGCGCCTCGGCGGTCTCCAGATGGATGACGTTGAAGGCCGCGGCACCGACCCGCGCCTCACGCGCGGCGTCGACGATCGATGAGGTCGGAACGAGGGGCATGGGACGCTGACTCCCTTGCGGGCAGGGCTGGTTGACGTGGAGGAGGCGGGACTCTACGAGGCGGCCGGCGCCTCGAGCATCACCGAACGGGTCAGGCTGCGGGGGTTGTCAGGGTCCAGGCCGCGGGCACGGGCCCGCTCCAGCGCCACTCGCTGGACGAGCACCAGATCGGCCAGCGGATCGCGCGCATGGCGCACGAAGTGCGCACCGGTCCGCAGTACATCGGCCTCCAGCCCCTCCGGTGCCTGACCGAACAGCCAGGTCACCCGGCCGGGTGCGGCTATCGCGATCGGACCGTGGCGGTACTCCAGCGCGGGGTAGGACTCCGTCCAACTCTGCGACGCCTCACGCATCTTGAGCGCCGCCTCATTGGCCAGGCCGAATGTCCAGCCTGTGCCGAGGAAGGAGAACTGTTCGGCGTCCACCCACTCCTTCTCCACCGGCGCGGCCAGCGCCTCCTCCGCATCGGTCACCGCCCGGGAGATGTCCTCGCCCAGATGCGCGCGCAGCAGTGTCAGCGCCGTGGTGGCGAAGCGGGTCTGCACCACCGATTTCTCGTCGGCGAAAGGAAGCGCGACCGACTCGTCGGAGACCGCCACCGCCGGCGTCCCGGGGTCCCCGATAAGGGTCACCGTCGGGATGCGCCCCTTGACGGCCTCGAGTACGCGCAGCACCTCGGTCGTGGTGCCGGACCGGGTGATCGCGACCACCGCGTCGTAGCCACGGGCACTGCCGAGGAACGCCTCGGAGGCGGCGAAGGGATCCGTCACCCCCTGTCCGGCCGCCTCGCGCAGCGCCGCATACGACTGCGCCATGAACCATGAGGTGCCGCAGCCGACGACGGCGATGCGCTGTCCGGCCTTGGGCAGTCGGCTTGTCGCCGCCCCGATCCGCGCCGCTTCCCGCCAGGTCTCCGGCTGGCTGTGCAGCTCCTGCTCCATGTACGAGATCTCGCTCATGGCCCGCCCTCCCATGCTGTGCATCTGATCGATCGTGCTGCACGAAACTGCAATATTTGAGTTCGTTGCAATCGACTGTACGCAGAAAGTTGTGAGCTTTCCATCGCTCGTACGAGTGGATGCGCCAGAGGGGAGAGGTGGAGCGGTGACCTGGTAGGGGCTCGTTCTGCCGTTCGTCCAGGGAGGACGCGGGGTCCAAACGGGGTGGATGCGGGAGGGTGGAGGCACAGAAAGAAAGTGTTGACAGCTGCGTGAAAGTCGCCGAATACTCGCAAGTTCAGTCACGCAGGTTCCGTCATGCAGCAAGGCCCGCTCCGCCGCACAAAGGACTCCCCATGTCCATTGCCACGCTCTCCGCGACGCCCCCGCCGCCGTCGTCCAAGACCGCACACCGCACCGGCAGGCTGTTCGCGCTCACCGGCGCCGTCGTCGGCGTCATCTACGGCTATGACACCGGCAGCATCTCCGGTGCCCTGGTGTTCCTGAGCAAGGACTTCCATCTCACCGAGGCCGAAAAAGGCCTGGTCAACAGCATTCTGGTAGGCGGCTCCATCGTGGGCGCGATGATCGGCGGCAAGCTCGCCGACGCCCTGGGCCGCAAGGCCGCGATGCTGATCGTCGCCGGCTCGTACGCCGTCTTCGTCGCACTCTCCGCCCTCGCCCCCACCGTTGTCGTGCTGGACGTCGTACGCTTCCTGCTCGGCATCGCCATCGGCATCTCGATCGTCGCGGCCCCGCTCTACGTCGCGGAATCGACCCCGGCACGTATCCGCGGAGCCTCCGTCGCCGCCTACCAGGTGGCCACGGTCGCGGGCATCGTCATCACGTACTTCGTCAACTGGGGCCTGTCCGGCGGCGGCCACTGGCGCTGGATGCTCGGCCTCTCCGCGCTCCCCGCCGCACTCGTCATGATCCCGCTGCTCAGGTTGCCGGACACCCCGCGCTGGTACGTCCTCAAGGGGCAGACGGAACGAGCCGTCGAGGTCATGGCCATGACCGACCCGGACGTCGATCCGCGCACCGAGGTCGCGGCGGTGGGGGCCGCGCTCACCGAGGAGAGCGGTGGATCGGCGCGCTCCTTGCTGCGCAAGCCGTACGCCCGGGCCGCACTCTTCGTCGTCGGCCTCGGATTCTTCTGCCAGATCACCGGCATCAACGCCGTGACGTACTACAGCCCGCAGATCTTCGAGGAGATGGGCTTCACCGGCAGCGGTCAGAACTTCCTGCTGCCGTCCTTCGTCCAGCTCGCCTCGCTGGCCGCGACGGTGCTCGCCCTCCTCGTCATCGACCGGCTGGGCCGTCGGGTGGTGCTGCTCAGCGGCATCGGCACGATGGTCGTGATGCTCGCCGTCCTGACGGCGGTCTTCGGTACGGGCGAGCTGCACGGCGCCACGACCTGGGTGGGCTTCGCCGCCATCCTGCTGTTCACCGCGGCCTTCAACTTCGGCTTCGGATCGCTGATCTGGGTCTATGCGAGCGAGGCGTTCCCCGCCCAGCTGCGCTCGACCGGCGCTTCGGTGATGCTCACCGCAGACCTGGTCGCCAACCTCCTGATCGCCCAGTTCTTCCCCTCCCTGATGGCCTGGGCGGGTGCGGCCCGGACCTTCGCGGGCCTCGGCGTCCTCGCGCTCGCCGCACTGGTCTTCGCCGCCGTCACCGCGCCCGAGACCAAGGGGCGCCAGTTGGAGGAGATCCAGGGCTACTGGCGCAACGGGGGGCGCTGGCCCGCGGCGCCGGCTCCGGTAAGTCCCGGCGCGCTCAGTGGTTCAGCGCTGCCGCCGACCACGACTTCGTAGCCGGGCAGGTGACGAAGTGACGGACGGGATGTCGGGTGTGCCCCGCGCGCCGGGCGTCCAGGGCGAGGCCTGTGCTGTGACACATGCACCGAAACTGCTGCCCGGACTGCTGGATCTCCGGCGGTCCGGGCCGGAAGGGACGGTGCCTCAGGAGGGCAGCTGTTCCCTGTACTGCTCCAGAGCCGGCGCGGTCGTCGTCGCCACGAACTCCGTGATCCGGTACTCACACACCCCGGCAACGGAGAACGGGTCCTCGGCCACGATCCGCTCGACGGTCGCACGATCCGTCCCGGCGGCGAGGATCACGCCCCCGTCACGCGGCACCTTGCGTCCGGCGGCGATGAAGTGCCCTGCGGCGTACTCCTTCTGAAGCCACTCCACATGCTCCGGAAGGGCGGCGTCGACGCGTTCGAGGGGCGCGGTATAAGTCAGTTCCAGTACGAACATAGCTGCAATATAGACAAGGCGTCCGACAGGCGTGCGCCTCCTCCTGGAAATGCGCAGGCCAGGGTGGAGGCGCGCGGTGCCTCGCCGGTTGCCGGCGCGGTCTCCTCCGGGAGCGTCCCGAAGTCCCGGAAGGGTCGCGGGCACGGGGGCCAGGACGCATCGGTCAGGCTGTGGGCAGGTCCGGGCGACGCCGCCCGTGCCGTGTCGCGCTCTCGTATGCATGGCCGGCCTGGAGGACGGCGAGATCCGCGCGCGGGGCCCCGATGAACTGAAGTCCCACGGGCAGGCCGCCCGGCGTGAATCCCGCGGGAACCGAAAGGGCGGGCACGCCGAGGACGGAGACGAGATAGGCGGACTGCATCCAGTCCAGATACGAGTGGGTGGGCCGGCCCGCGACCTCCCGCGGATACTCCAGCTCCGCGTCGAACGGCGTGACTTGGCTGACCGGGGCGAGGAGCAGGTCGTACCGGGAGAAGAAGTCCAGCATGCCGAGGTACAGCCGGCTGCGGGTCCCGGTGGCGGTGTTGAGGTCGGCCACGGTCAGCCGGCGGCCCTGCTCGATGTTCTGGACGATGCTGGGTTTGAGGGCCTGCCGGCCGGAGTCGAGCAGACCGCCGAGCGCGAGGTCGAAGCTGTGCGCCCGCAGCGTACGGAAGGATTCGTCGGCCCCTGTGAGGTCCGGGCAGGCGGCATCAACATGGCAGCCGAGCTCTTCCAGCACCCCCAACTGGGGCTCCAGTACGGCTAGTACGTCCGGATCGGCCGGCGCGCGTCCCCCGAAGTCGGGTGTCCAGGCGATACGGAGACCGCGCAACTCGCGGTCGAGCGGCACACGGAACGCCTCGCCGGGCGTCTCCAGGCTGATGGGGCAGCGTGGATCCGGACCTGCCATCGCCGACAGCAACAGCGCGGTGTCGGCAACGGTCCGCCCCATGGGGCCGGGGACCGACAGGGTGTCCCAGAGATTGCCGCCGGGGTGCCGGGGGACGCGTCCGGGCGTGGGACGCAGCCCGACCACGTTGCAGAAGGACGCCGGGTTGCGCAGCGAGCCGCCCATGTCGCTGCCGTCGGCAAGGGGTTGCATCCCGGCAGCGAGTGCCGCGGCGGCGCCTCCACTGCTGCCGCCGGCCGAACGCGTGGTGTCGTATGGGTTGCGCGTGGTGCCGAAGACCGGGTTGAAGGTGTGTGAACCGGCGGCGAATTCGGGGACGTTGGTCTTGCCGAGCCGGATGGCGCCGGCCCGTTGCAGTCGTTCGACCAGCAGATCGTCCTCGTCGGGGATGTGGTCGGCGAAGAGCGGTGAGCCGTGTGTGGTGCGCATCCCGCGGGTGAGGTGAGTGTCCTTGAACGCGATCGGGAGGCCGTGCAGGGGCGGGACGGCGGCGCCCCGGACGAGGCGTTCGTCGGCGCGCGCGGCGGCGGCGAGTGCGCCCTCGGGATCGAGCGTGACAATGGCGTTGACAGCCGGATTGACCTGCTCGATGCGGTCCAGATGCGCCTGGACGACCTCCCGGGCCGAGAGGTCGCGGCGCCGCAACCGGGCGGCGAGGTCGGTGGCGTCGAGCTGGTGCAGCGCGTCGGGCATGAAGACCTCGGAAGGGTTGAGGGAGGGGGCGGTGGCGGTGAACGAGGTGCCCTCTTGTCACCTGCCCTCACCCGCCTCGGCGGCACCGCCTGGACGGTCATCGGGTCCGGATTCAGTCCCACCACGGTACCCAGCACCACTGACAGTGAGCCGTGAGCCGTGAGCCGTGAGCCGTGAGCCGTGAGCCGTGAGCCGAACCGACAGCGAGCCATGCGCCGATCCGCCCGGCCGGGGCTCGTTCACCGGTTCGGTAGCGTGGTGGTCACCATGGACACTCCCGGAACGATCTCCTGCGACGACGAACTGCGGCACTGGCCGGCCGGCGAAGACCAGGCACGCGCGGTCCAGGACCGGTTGCGGCCCTGTGTGCGGCTCGATGAAGCCGGGCCGGAACCGGGGTTCGAGGGCACCGTGGTCGGGGTGGATGTCGCCTACGACGACGCACGTGATGTCGTCGCCGCTGCCGCCGTCGCACTGGACGCCCGTACGCGCGCCGTCGTCGACGAGGCCATCGCCGTCGGGCAGGTCTCCTTCCCGTACGTCCCCGGACTGCTCGCCTTCCGCGAGATTCCCACCGTGCTCGACGCGCTCGCCCGTCTCACCCGCACCCCTGACCTCGTGGTCTGCGACGGATACGGGCTGGCGCACCCGCGCCGCTTCGGGCTCGCCAGCCATCTGGGGGTGCTGACCGGGCTGCCCACCATCGGCGTCGCCAAGAACCCCTTCACCTTCCGGTATGAACCTCCCGGGCCGGACCGCGGCGCCACCTCGCCTCTACTGGACGGCGCCGAGGAGGTGGGACGTGCGCTGCGGACCCAAAAGGGCGTCAAGCCGGTCTTCGTTTCTGTCGGGCACCGCATCGACCTCGACCGGGCCTGTGCGCATACGCTCCGCCTGGCGGCGAACTACCGGCTTCCGGAGACGACCCGGGCCGCGGACTCGCTGTGCCGGAGGGCGCTCGCGAGCGCCTGACGGCAAAACCGGGGTGCGGACCCGCGCGGCCGGGGCGCGAGGAGCCGGGGCTACTCCTGGACGACGCGGAACGTGATGCCCGCATCCTGGAGGCGGGCCGTCAGCGCGTCCCCCATGGCGACCGCGGTCGTCACCTGGCCGGCGGTCTCCGGCAGGTCGTCGAAGGCCAGGCTGAGCGCCGACTCGGCGAGCATCTTCGCCGTCTCGTCGTAGCCGGGGTCACCGCCCGAGACCTCGGTGATCACACGTTTGCCGCCGCCGGAGGCGACGAACCGCACCCTGAACCAGCTGCGCGCACGCCGCTCGGGGCTCGGCCCGTCGCCCGGCTCCAGCCGTCGCGACAACCAGCGCCGCGCGGACGGCACCTGGGCGAGTACGGACAGGGCCCCGGCCCCCAGTGCCCCGCCGATGGCGATCGGCAGCCGCCGGACGCCCGCGTAGTGGCGATAGCGGAAGTCGGGCCCGTAGCGGTCCAGTGCGGCGGCCGAGCGGGCGATGATCTGCGGGTCGAGGGTCGGCAACGGCACACCCCAGGTGCGCGTTTCGCCGCTCCGGAGAGGCGGGCCGAACGGCGCCCGCACCGTTCGGCCGGCCGGACGCGGTTCGGTCCGCTGCCGCTCGCGGGCAGCCCGCGCCATGGCGACCGGGCGCGATGCGACGGTCAGTGCGGAGGCCAGGGTGCCGCCGGAGAACGCCGCATTGGTCCGTACGAAACCATCGATGCGTACGGGGACGCCTTCGGGGAGGAGCCCTACTGTGAAGAGCACTCCCAGGTCGTGCGGGACGGAGTCGAATCCGGCGGCGTGTACGAGGCGCGCACCGGAGGCGCGGGCCGTCGCGTCGTGGCGCACATACATCCGGTCGATGAACTCCGGCTCACCGGTCAGGTCGACATAGTCGGTGCCGGCCGCGGCGCAGGCGGCGACCAGTGGTTCCCCATGGATCAGGTACGGGCCGACGGTCGTCACCAGCACCCGGGTATCGGCGGCGAGGGCGCGCAGCGCGTCGGGGTCGCCGCTGTCGGCCCGCAGCAGCGGCAGGTCGGCGCAGGCCGGGTGGGCCTTCGTCAGCCGGTCGCGCAACTGCTCCAGTTTGGCGATGCTGCGCCCGGCCAGCGCCCAGCGGCAGCCCTGGGGGACGTGCGCGGCCAGATAGGCGGCGGTGAGTGCGCCCGCGAAACCGGTCGCACCGTAGAGGACGAGGTCATAGGACCGTTTGGAGGTGTCCTGCCGTCGCATCGCGCGTCCTCTCGACCGCCCACCGGGCATGGAGTCAGGACCTTAGGCAGTCGCTGTCGTGCCGTCAACGTCCGGTCCTGGCGGGTCCCCTGGCCAACCCCCGTAGGGGACAGGGAGCGTGCAGGCAGTCTTGACAGGGCGTCGCAGCCGGTCCAGATTCACCGTTGGCACCGATGACATAGGACGTCCCATGTCTGGAACGCCCCGGCCGCCTCCCGCGGCCGTCCCTCGACGACGCCGCGAACCGAACCGTCCGCCGACTGCTGGAGGAGGCCGGGTAGCCGTGACAACGCGTCCCGCGGGCACCCCTGACCGGACACGGAACTGGTGGCAGGAAGTCACCCCGGGCCAGTGGAAGGCGATGTTCGCCGCCTGGATCGGCTATCTCCTCGACGGCTTCGATTTCGTCCTGATCACGCTCGTGCTGACCGAAATCGCCGACGACTTCCATCTGAGCACCGCCACCGCCGCTTCGCTGATCTCCGGCGCCTTCATCACCCGCTGGCTGGGCGGTGCCGTCCTGGGGGCGATGGGCGACCGCTACGGCCGCAGGACCGCCATGATCACCAGCATCCTGCTCTACTCGCTCGGTACTTTCGCCTGCGGTTTCGCCTGGGGCTACACCAGTCTGTTCGTGGCCCGGCTGGTGATCGGTCTGGGGATGGCGGGGGAGTACAGCGCCAGTGTGACGTATGTGCTGGAGAGCTGGCCCACCCGATGGCGCAACCGTGCCTCCGGATTCCTGATCTCCGGTTACGCGGGCGGCACCGTCCTCGCGGCCGAGCTCTACAAGTGGGTGGTGCCCCACTGGGGCTGGCGCTGGATGTTCTGGATCGGTGTCCTGCCCGTCCTGGTCGCCCTCTGGGTGCGCAGATCGCTGCCCGAGGCCGGCGACTGGCAGAAGCAGATCGGCGCCGCCACCCGTGAGGGAGGGGAACGGCCCAGCCCTTTCCGGCCGTTGTTCACCGGCCGCATACGGGCCTGGGCCAATGTGGTCCTGGCGGCGGTCGCCTCGACCGCGCTGTTCTGCGTCTTCACGCCCGTGGGGGCGGGGTCCGTGCCATCGCTGTCCGTCGTCGCGGCGCTGTGTCTGATCGCGTTCGCCGCGCAGCTCGGCGGCCGTCGCGGATGGCTGTTGTACGTGTCCCTGATGGCGACGGTGTTCTGCGCCTTCCTCTACAGCTGGCCGATCCAGGCCCTGCTGCCCACCTACCTCAAGACCGACCTCGGGTATGCCCCGGGGCAGGTGACCGACGTGATGTTCTATGCGGGCTTCGGCACCATGGCGGGCTGTTGGCTGGCAGGCTTCGTCGGCGACCGGCTCGGTACCCGCCGGGCCTATGCCTGCACCCTGCTGGCCTCGCTCGCCTTCGTCTTCCCGGTCTTCGCGGTGCGGGACAGCCTGCCGGCCCTCGGCGTGCTGGTCTTCGGGCTGCTCGCGCTGAGCCAGGGCATCTCCGGCATCCTGCCGAAGTACCTTGCCGGCCACTTCCCGACGGCCACCCGTGCCGCCTCACTGGGCTTTGTCTACAACGTCGGGGCCCTGGGCGGGGCGGTCGCGCCCGTCCTCGGAGCGCATCTGGCCGAAGGCATGTCCCTGGGGCGGGCGCTGGCCGTGCTCACCTTCGGGCTGACGCTCGTGGTCGTCATCCTGGTGGGCGGCAATGTCCCCCAGCGGCTCGGCCGGCTTGTGGACCGTCAGGCGCCCCACGACCACCTCGTGCCGCAGGCCGGGGGAGCGGGGGACCTGCCCGTGGAGGCGCCGCCTGGCTCCGCCGCCGGGGAGGTGTCGCCGGGCTCGGCGTAGGGGGCTTCACCGGGCGACCGGGTATCGGGCGGTGATGGGGCGTGGGCCGGGCCGTGACATATCCGGCCCCCGGGACAGCACGGGTGGCCTTGGGCCGTCCGGACAGCGCGAAAGCCGTTCGCATAGGGCGCGAAAGCCGTTCGTACACGGTGCGGCGGCCGTTCTCACACGGCGGGGCAGCCGTTCTCACTCCGTACTGTCGTCGTGCCGCCCGAGGGCCACCCCGCGCACCCCTGCCGGCTCCGACAGCGCCTCGACCACAGGGTGTGCGGCCGCGGCCCCCTCCAGACGGAGCAATACCTCGGCCGGAGCCCCTGCCCTGTCCGTGCCGGTCTCCACCTGGACCTCGGTCACCCGGAAGCCGCTGCCGGTGCATATCTCCAACATCCGCCCCAGCAAGCCCTGTTGCGCGTGGTAGCTGATGCGCAGTTCCATACGGGCGTAGGACGGCCGCGAGGCAATCAGGTCCGACACCTTCGAGAAGCCGCGGACGACGAGGAAGTGCACTGCCGTCGCGCCGAGGGCCAGCAGGGGCAGTCCACCGCCGCAGGCCATGCCGATGGCGCAGGTCAGCCAGATGGTGGCGGCCGTCGTCAGCCCCCGGACCGCGTCCTTCCTGACGAATATCAGGCCGCCGCCGATGAAGCCGATGCCCGAGACGACCTGTGCGGCGACCCGGGACGGGTCGAGCGCCACGCCGTCCGCGCCCAGCAACGAGTTGAAGCCGTGGACCGATACCTCCATGAACAGCGCGCTGCCCACACCGACGAGGGTGTGCGTGCGCAGGCCGGCGCTCTTCTGCCGCGCCTCGCGCTCCAGGCCGATCAGTGAGGACAGCAGCAGCGCTATCGCCAGCTCGGCGAACTGGCGCAGCCCCTGCCCGCTGTGGAAGTCGAACAGTGCGGCGGCGAGTTGCGGGGCGGACATGCCGGCCATTGTCCCTCGGCCGGCCTGCCGTCCGGCGCTCCGCGGGCCGTTGTCAGTGGTCGCCGTTAGCGTGGAATGCGTGGGGCGGCCTGCGCGGGACGAGCGTGGCGCCGGGCGGCATCGCAGGTGGTGCCGCAGGGGGACGGACGTGGAGGAGCGCATGGCGAAGGTGGCGGATCCGACGGCGGTGCGGGAGCAGGTGCGCGCGTTCGCGCTGGGGCTTCCCGGGGCCGTGGAGGAGTTCCCCTGGGGCGAGAGCGTCATCAAGGTCAACAAGAAGGTCTTCGTCTTCCTCGGCGTCGACGACGGCAGCCATCCGCCCGGGGTCACGCTCAAGCTGAAGGACCCCGAGGCGCATGCCCATGCGCTGACCTCGCCCGGCGCCGAGCCCGCGGGCTACGGCCTGGGGAAGTCCGGATGGGTGCGGGTCCCCCTGGCGGAGCAAGGTGCTCCGCCGGCCGAGCTGCTCTGCGACTGGGCGGAGGAGTCCTATCGCGTCATAGCCCCCAAGAAGCTCATCGCCGAGCTCGACGGGGGATAGCGGCGCAGCGGCAGCAGGCGCGCAAAGGCCCGTGACGGCGATGACAGTTGAGCATCGCCGACGCGGGCTTTTTCCGCTGCTGCCACTTGGCACGGGGGCTTGTGGAAAATGGAACACGTTCTTAACATCACGAGTGTTACATCAGAAGTGTCACAGTGCGGAGAGGCATGGGGCGCGATGACGGAGTCAGGGAACGGCCCGCTGAGCGGGGTGCGGGTGGTCGAACTCGCGGGCATCGGCCCCGGACCGTTCGCCGCCATGCTCCTGGCCGACCTCGGCGCCGATGTCGTCCGGGTCGACCGGCCCGGAGGCCCGGGGCTGGGCATCGATCCGGCCTGCGACATCACCAACCGCAACAAACGCTCCGTGCTGGTGGACCTGAAGAGCCCCGACGGGGTGGCGCAGGTGCTCGAGCTGGTCGAGCGCGCCGATGTGCTGGTGGAGGGGTACCGCCCCGGTGTGGCCGAGCGGCTGGGGGTGGGGCCCGAGGAGTGCCTGGCGCGCAACCCCCGGCTGGTCTACGGCCGGATGACGGGCTGGGGGCAGCAGGGCCCGCTCGCCGACACCGCCGGACACGACATCGGCTATATCGCCGTCACGGGCGCCCTCGGCATGATCGGCTCGCCCGACGGCCCGCCCGCTATCCCCGCCAATCTCCTCGGTGACTACGCCGGCGGCTCCCTCTACCTCGTCATCGGCGTCCTCGCCGCCCTCCAGCACGCCCGCACCGAGGGCGGAGCGGGCCAGGTCGTGGACGCCGCCATCGTCGACGGCACGGCTCATCTGACGGCGATGATCCACGGCATGCTGGCGGCCGGCGGCTGGCAGGACCGGCGCAGTGCCAATCTCTTCGACGGCGGGGCACCGTTCTACGGCGCCTACGAGACCGCCGATGGCGGCTATATGGCGGTCGGCGCGCTGGAGCAGCGGTTCTACGGCGAATTCATCCGTCTGCTGGGCATCGGGCAGGAGGCCCCCAGCCGTGACGACCTCGCCTCCTGGGGCGAGCTGCGCACCACCATCGCCGCCCGCTTCAAAACCCGTACCCGCGAGGAGTGGACGGCGGTCTTCGAGGAGTCCGACGCCTGTGTGGCGCCCGTGCTCTCCCTGCGCGAGGCCCCGCAGCATCCGCATCTCGCCGCCCGCGGCACCTTCGTCGAGCACAGCGGGCTCACCCAGCCCGCGCCCGCACCGCGCTTTTCGCGCACCCCGGGCGCGGTGCGCAGACCCCCCGCGCAGCCCGGCGCGGACACCGCGGAGATCGCCCGCGACTGGCAGGTCCCCGGCCTCCTCGCCCCACCGCCGGCCGGCTCCGACGAGTCCCCGGGCCGCACGGCGCAGAAGGACGCAGCCGGCTGATGGAAGTCGCCACCACGCTCCCGTACGCGGCTGCCCGCGCCAGGCCGGGAAACAGGCTGCCGCCTTCCGCCCGGTGCGGGGCGGCGCGGTGCGGGGCGGCCCGCTTCCCGGGGCTCCGCCCGGCACGGTCCGGCTCACCCACCCGATGGCGCCCGAGCCCGCCGAGCCCGCCGAGCTCACCGAGAACGTCAAGAACCGGCTCCGAGGAGGGCCCGCAACGATGACCGCGCAGATGAAGCGCCAGATCTTCACCGAGGACCACGAGGCCTTCCGCAAGGTCGTGAAGACCTTCCTCGCCAAGGAAGTGACACCGCATTACGAGCAGTGGGAGCAGGACGGCATCGTCAGCCGGGACGCCTGGCGGGCGGCCGGCAAGCAGGGGCTGCTGGGGCCGGCGGTCCCCGAGGAGTACGGCGGGGGAGGGCAGCTGGACTTCCGCTACAGCGCGGTGCTGGCCGAGGAATTCACCCGGGCGGGCGCAGCCGGACTGGCCGTGGGTCTGCACAACGACATCATCGGCCCCTATCTGACGACCCTCGGCACCGAGGAGCAGAAGCGCCGCTGGCTGCCCGGCTTCTGTAGCGGCGAGATCATCACCGCCATCGCGATGACCGAGCCCGGGGCCGGCTCCGACCTCCAGGGCATCCGCACCCACGCCGAGGATGCGGGCGACCACTGGATCCTCAACGGCTCCAAGACCTTCATCTCCAACGGCATCCTCGCCGACCTGGTCATCGTGGTGGCCAGGACGACGCCGGAGGGCGGGTCGCACGGCCTGAGCCTGCTGGTCGTCGAGCGCGGTATGCCGGGCTTCGAACGAGGCCGCAATCTCGACAAGATCGGCCAGAAGTCGCAGGACACCGCCGAGCTGTTCTTCCGGGACGTACGGGTCCCCAAGGAGAATCTGCTCGGCCAGCGGAACGGCGCCTTCATCCATCTGATGACGCACCTCGCACAGGAGCGGATGGGCATCGCCGTCGCCGCCATCGCCGGCGCCGAACACCTGCTGGAGATCACCAGCGAGTACGTCAAGGAGCGCGAGGCGTTCGGACGGCCGCTGGCCAAGCTCCAGCACATCCGCTTCGAGATAGCCGAGATGGCCACCGAGTGCGCCGTCACCCGGGCGTTCCTCGACCGCTGTATCGCCGACCACTCCGCCGGCGAACTGGACGCGGTGCATGCCTCGATGGCCAAGTGGTGGGCCACCGAACTGCAAAAGCGCGTCGCCGACCGCTGTCTGCAACTCCATGGCGGCTACGGCTATATGGCGGAATACCGCGTGGCCAAGGCCTTCACCGACGGCCGGATCCAGACGATCTACGGAGGGACCACCGAGATCATGAAGGAGATCATCGGACGCTCCCTGCTCGGCTGATCCCGGACCGGCCCCGGTCCCCCACTCGCTGCCCCTGCCTCCACCCTCATGCGAAAGGCTTGTTGACTTGAGTACCGAAGCGTACGTATACGACGCGATCCGCACCCCGCGCGGCCGCGGCAAGGCCACCGGCGCACTGCACGGCACCAAGCCGATCGACCTGGTCGTCGGCCTGATCCACGAAGTGCGCCGCCGCTTCCCCGGCCTCGACCCGGCCGCCGTCGACGACATCGTGCTCGGTGTCGTCGGACCCGTCGGCGACCAGGGCTCGGACATCGCCCGGATCGCGGCGATCGCCGCGGGGCTCCCCGACACCGTGGCCGGCGTACAGGAGAACCGCTTCTGTGCCTCGGGCCTGGAGGCCGTCAACATGGCCGCCGCCAAGGTGCGTTCGGGCTGGGAGGACCTGGTCCTGGCGGGCGGCGTCGAATCCATGTCGCGGGTCCCGATGGCCTCCGACGGCGGCGCCTGGTTCGCCGACCCGATGACCAACTTCGACACCGGCTTCGTCCCGCAGGGCATCGGGGCCGACCTGATCGCCACGATCGAGGGCTACACCCGCCAGGATGTCGACGAATTCGCCGCGCTCTCCCAGGAGCGCGCCGCCGAGGCATGGAAGGACGGCCGCTTCGACCGTTCCGTCGTCCCGGTGCGGGACCGCAACGGCCTGGTCGTCCTCGACCACGACGAGCACATGCGCCCCGGCACCACCGCCGACTCCCTCGCCGGCCTCAAGCCGTCCTTCGCCACCATCGGCGACGCGGGCGGCTTTGACGCAGTCGCCCTCCAGAAGTACCACTGGGTCGAGAAGATCGACCACGTCCACCACGCCGGCAACTCCTCCGGCATCGTGGACGGCGCGGCACTGGTCGCCATCGGCTCGAAGGAGGTCGGCGAGCGCTACGGCCTGACCCCGCGCGCCCGGATCCTCTCCGCCGCGGTCTCCGGTTCCGAGCCGACGATCATGCTCACCGGGCCCGCGCCCGCCAGCCGTAAGGCCCTCGCCAAGGCCGGGCTGACCATCGACGACATCGACCTGGTCGAGATCAACGAGGCCTTCGCCGCCGTCGTGCTGCGCTTCGTCAAGGACATGGGCCTGAGCCTGGACAAGGTCAACGTCAACGGCGGCGCCATCGCGCTGGGCCACCCCCTCGGCGCCACCGGCGCGATGATCCTCGGCACCCTGATCGACGAGCTGGAGCGGCAGGACAAGCGCTACGGCCTGGCCACCCTCTGCGTCGGCGGCGGTATGGGCATCGCCACCGTCATCGAGCGCCTCTGACCCTCGTCCCACCCACCACGGAGTACGCACCATGAGTGAATCCGCTGCTTTGTCGACCATTCGCTGGGAACAGGACGAGACCGGCATCGTCACCCTGGTCCTCGACGACCCCGACCAGTCCGCCAACACCATGAACAACGCCTTCAAGACCTCCCTCAGCGCGGTCGCCGACCGCCTGGAGGCCGAGAAGGACAGCATCCGCGGCATCATCTTCACCTCCGCGAAGAAGACCTTCTTCGCCGGCGGCGACCTGCGCGACCTGATCGCCGTCACCCCCGAGAACGCCCAGCAGGCCTTCGAGTCGGGCAACGGCATCAAGCGCGACCTGCGCCGCATCGAGACCCTCGGCAAGCCCGTCGTCGCCGCGATCAACGGCGCTGCGCTGGGCGGCGGTTACGAGATCGCGCTGGCCTGCCACCACCGCATCGCCCTCGACACCCCCGGCACCAAGATCGGCCTGCCCGAGGTCACCCTCGGCCTGCTGCCCGCCGCCGGCGGCGTCACCCGTACGGTCCGGCTGCTCGGCATCGCCGACGCACTGCTGAAGGTGCTGCTCCAGGGCACCCAGTACAACGCCACCCGGGCCAAGGACGCCGGGCTGATCCACGAGGTCGCCGCCACCCCCGAGGAACTGCTCGCCAGGGCCCGCGCCTTCGTCGAGGAGCACCCCGAGTCCCAGCAGCCCTGGGACGTCAAGGGCTACCGCATCCCCGGCGGCACCCCCGCCCAGCCGAAGTTCGCGGCCAACCTCCCGGCGTTCCCCGCCAATCTCAAGAAGCAGCTCAACGGTGCCCCGTACCCCGCCCCGCGCAACATCCTCGCCGCGGCGGTGGAGGGCTCCCAGGTCGACTTCGAAACCGCGCAGACCATCGAGGCGCGCTACTTCGTCGAGCTGGTGACCGGCCAGATCTCCAAGAACATGATCCAGGCGTTCTTCTTCGACCTCCAGGCCGTCAACTCCGGCGCCAACCGGCCCAAGGACATCGAGCCCCGCAAGGTCGAGAAGGTCGCAGTCCTGGGCGCCGGCATGATGGGCGCCGGCATCGCCTACTCCTGCGCCAGGGCCGGCATGCAGGTCGTCCTCAAGGACATCACCGTGGACGCGGCGCAGAAGGGCAAGGCGTACGCGGAGGGGCTGCTCGCCAAGGCGCTGTCCCGGGGCCGCACGACCGAGCAGCAGCGCGACGAGCTGCTGGCGCGCATCACGCCCACCGCCGAGCCTGCGGACCTCGCGGGCTGTGACGCCGTCATCGAGGCGGTCTTCGAGGACGTCGCCCTCAAGCACAAGGTGTTCAAGGAGATCCAGCACATCGTCGGGCCCGACGCGCTGCTGTGCTCCAACACCTCCACCCTGCCCATCACGCTGCTGGCCGAAGGCGTCGAGCGCGATCAGGACTTCATCGGACTGCACTTCTTCTCGCCGGTCGACAAGATGCCGCTGGTGGAGATCATCAAGGGGGAGCGGACCGGCGACGAGGCGCTGGCCCGCGCCTTCGACCTGGTGCGCCAGATCAAGAAGACCCCGATCGTCGTCAACGACTCGCGCGGCTTCTTCACCTCCCGGGTCATCGGCCACTTCATCAACGAAGGCGTGGCGATGATCGGCGAGGGCCTCGACCCGGTCTCCGTCGAGCAGGCCGCGGCCCAGGCCGGCTACCCGGCCAAGGTGCTGTCCCTGATGGACGAGCTGACGCTCACCCTGCCGCGCAAGATCCGGGAGGAGACCAAGCGGGCGGTCGTGGAGTCCGGCGGCAGCTGGCAGCCGCATCCGGCCGACGCGGTGATCGACCAGATGGTCGACGAATTCGGCCGCCCCGGCCGCAGCGGCGGCGCCGGCTTCTACGAGTACGGCGAGGACGGCAGGCGTGCCGGTCTGTGGCCGGGCCTGCGCGAGCACTTCACCAAGAAGAACGCCGCCATCCCGTTCCTCGACATGCAGGAGCGGATGCTCTTCTCCGAGGCACTGGACACCGTCCGCTGCTTCGAGGAGGGCGTGCTCACCTCCGTCGCCGACGCCAACATCGGCTCCATCTTCGGCATCGGCTTCCCCGGCTGGACCGGCGGCGTGATCCAGTACATCAACGGCTACCAGGGTGGGCCGGGCCGGGAGGAACTCGTCGGCCTGCCCGGATTCGTGGCCCGCGCCCGCGAGCTCCAGGCGGCCTACGGAGACCGGTTCGCGCCGTCCGCGCTGCTGGTCGAGAAGGCCGAGAAGGGCGAGAAGTTCAGCGACTGACCGGTCATGGGGGCGGGCCCCGACGGCCCGCCCCCGTCACCCCTGGGACGCCTGGTCCCCCTGGTTCCTGTCGCCCTCCTTGCCGAACGACTCCCGCAGCTCCTGCTTCATCGACCGTTGGAAGGCGGTGACCAGTGCCTGCACCACCATCGGCTGCATATGGGCCGATAGCGACTTCATCCGCGCCATCTCCTCCTCGTCCGGCCCGCCGTCCCGGTAGGGATCCCATACCTCGTCCTTGAAGAGCCGGCTGAGCTCCCGGGCCGCCGAGCGGGTGTGCTCGATGACGACGGTGCGCGCCGCGAGGATGGTCTCCAGCGCGATCGGGACGTCCAGCAGCCGGGTGCCCAGGTGCAGCAGTCCCGGATCGACCCGGAAGACCTGCGGGTCATCGGTTCGTACGAGCACGCTCATGGCCGCCAGCCGGTCCAGATCCTCCTCGGTCAGTGCCCGGCCGACCCGCCGCTCCAGCTGGTCGCGGGTCGCATCCTCCGCTTTGTCCGGAATCCAACTCGCCACCAGTGCCCGGTGGATGGCCAGATCCTGGGCGCTCAGATCCGGCGGCAGCTGCTCCAGATAGCGTTCGATCGCGGAGAGCGTCAGCCCCTGGTGCTGGAGCTCCTCGATAAGGGCGAGCCGCGAGAGGTGGTCCGGTCCGTAGCGGCCGACCCTGCGCGGACCGATCTCCGGCGGCGGCAGCAGGCCGCGTGTGCTGTAGAAGCGGATGGTGCGGACGGTGACGCCGGCGCGGGCGGCCAGTTCGTCGACCGTCAGGTCGGTGGCGGACTCCATCATGTTCAACAGTATTGCTGTCTCACCACTCCTGTGAAACCTTCTGAACCGTTCTGCCCCTTCTCGGCCGCCCAGGGGCGCTGGAAGCCGCAGCTCGACGCCCGGTCGCATCTGGTCGCCCCCGGTCCCGGACGCGAAACTTTCCTCCGTCTGGACAACGCGGCACGGCTCTGGACAACGCGACACGGGCTCTGGGCCGCGCGACACGGCACCGAGGGGACAATGTGGGAGCTTGCGGGGCACCCGGAGGCGCGGGCGGGGGCGAGCAGGCTGTCGCGGTGGCCAATGCATGGGCCAACACACGCCTCAAACGAATCGAACAGGTCAAGAAATTTTGGCTGCCGGGCGAGGAATGGGGTCCGGAATCGGATGAACTGACGCCCTCCTGGAAACTATGTCGCCGGGAAATTCATCTCAAATACGGACAAATCTTGGATGGCCTGTACACGCTGTGATCTTGCCCACAGACGGGGGAGCGCTCTTCAGGGAAGGTGTGCCGTCGGCCGTCCGCGCGATCCGCGGAATCGGCAGTCGCTCAAGCGCCTCCCCGAAAGCGAGATGCACCACCAGTGAGCACAGAAACCGTCTCCGAGACAGCCCACAGGTCACCTGACGGGGGAAGCGGCGCGCAGCAGGATGCGGGCGACGCGGGCTACAGCAAGGGCCTCAAGGGCCGGCACGTCAACATGATCGCCATCGGCGGCGCGATCGGCACCGGCCTGTTCCTGGGCGCCGGTGGCCGGCTGCACTCCGCCGGACCCGCACTGGCCATTGCCTACGCGGTCTGCGGTCTCTTCGCCTTCTTCGTCGTGCGGGCCCTTGGTGAGCTGGTGCTGCACCGCCCCTCGTCCGGTTCGTTCGTGTCCTACGCCCGCGAGTTCCTGGGGGAGAAGGGCGCCTACGTCGCCGGCTGGATGTACGTCGTCAACTGGTCGACGACCGGTATCGCCGACATCACCGCGATCGCCCTCTACACCCACTACTGGAGTTTGTTCACCGACATCCCGCAGTGGGTCATGGCGCTGATCGCACTGGCGGTCGTGCTGACGGTGAACCTGATCTCGGTGAAGATCTTCGGTGAGCTGGAGTTCTGGTTCGCGATCATCAAGGTCGCGGCGCTGGTCGTCTTCATGTTCATCGGCATCTTCCTGCTGGCCACCCAGCACCCGGTCGGCGGGCACTCGCCAGGGCTGGATCTGCTCACCGACCACGGCGGGCTCTTCCCGACCGGTCTGCTGCCCGTGGTGATCGTGCTCCAGGGCGTGGTCTTCGCCTACTCCGCGGTCGAGCTGGTCGGCGTGACCGCAGGTGAGACCGGTGATCCGGAGAAGGTCGTGCCGAAGGCCGTCAACTCCATCATGTGGCGGGTGGGCGTCTTCTACGTCGGCTCGGTGATCCTGCTCGCGATGCTGCTGCCGTGGAACAAGTACGTCGACGGCCAGAGCCCCTTCGTCACGGTGCTGTCCAACGTCGGTGTGCCGGCGGCGGGCGACGTCATGAACCTCGTGGTGCTGACCGCGGCGATGTCCAGCCTGAACTCGGGGCTCTACTCGACCGGCCGCATTCTGCGCTCCATGTCGATGGCGGGCTCCGCGCCCAAGTTCGCCGGCTTGATGAACCGGCACCAGGTGCCGTACGGCGGCATCATGCTCACCTCCGCGGTGTGTGTGCTGGGTGTCGGGCTCAACTACGTCATGCCGGGCGAGGCGTTCGAGATCGTGCTGAACATCGCGGCGCTGGGCATCATCAGCACCTGGTGCACGATCATGGTCTGCCACATGGTGTTCGTGCGCCGGTCGAAGGAAGGCGTGGTCCAGCGCCCGCGCTTCCGGCTTCCCGGTACGCCGGTCACCGACATCGCCACCATCGTCTTCCTGCTCGGCGTCATCGTGCTGATGTGGTTCGACGACGGCGTCGGCCGGCAGACCGTCATGCTGATCCCGGTCCTTGCCGTCGCGCTGGTCGTCGGCTGGTTCGCGGTCCGCGGCCGGGTGAGCCGGATCGCCGAGGAACGCAAGCTGTCGAAGTAGTCGCGCAGTAGCGAACGCCTGCGGAAGCAAGGGCGGTCGCGGAGGCCGGGAGGCGTCCGCGACCGCCCTTTCGCATCGGTGACCGGGTGGGCCGCCGATATCCGAGCGGCTCACCCGGCGCGGGCATACCCGTGCGGTCTACGACCACGGAGCCCCCGACCGCCGACCGCCGACCGCCGCCCCCCTGGCCGCGGTGCTGCCACCCGCACTGCCACCACCCGCACTGCCGCCGTGGCTCAGCCGCCGACCAGCGGATAGTGATCGGAGAGGTTGGTGTAGGTGTACTCCTTGCCCCAGCTGGAGACCGTCCAGGGGGCCGACTCCTCCTTGATCACGGTGTTCTGCCATCCGGCGGGCCGGGCGTGCCCGTTGCGGTGCAGGACGTAGTCCAGGTCCTCGCGGGGGTCGTCCGGGTAGCGGTACTTCGCGACCGAGTTCTCCTGGGTGTCGAAGGAGTAGGGGTGGCCCGTGCGGCTGTCGGCGGGCGCCAGGTCGGCGTTGCGGAGCAGCGCGTCGTACTCCGCGCTGTGGGAGTCGATGTTCAGATCGCCGGCGACCATCACCTCCTCGTCCGCCGGGATGTTCTTGGCGTCCAGGAAGCCGTCCATCTCCGCGAGCTGCTTGGCGCGGTCCGCGGCCGCCTCGCCCGCCTTGCAGCCCGAATCAGTGGACTGGGCGTGGGTGCCGACCACATGCACCCGGGCGCCGTTGACGTCCAACACCGCATAGACGAAGCCCTTGTTGGAGAAGTCGTCCGCACCGCAGGCGTCCTTGTAGACGTACTGCTCCTTGCGCAGGACCGGCCACTTGCTCAGCAGTGTCACCCCGCCGTCCTCCGGGGTGGCGGCGGAGTAGGCGCCGCCGGTGGCGTCCCAGCCGCTCCTGCTGCGGCCCACCACCGGAGTCTGGTACGGATACTGCGCCGCGGCCCGGGACTTCAGCGCCTCGGAGGAGGAGTTGTCGAATGCTTCCTGGAGGACGACGACATCGTTGCCCCGGAAGAAGTCCGCGTCCGCGATGGCCTGGGCGCGGTGGTCCTGGCCCCAGTTGGGGTAGAGGTTCTTGCTCATGAGGAAGACGTTGTAGCTGAGCACCTTGAGACGGGGGCTGCCGGCGGCCGACGCGGACGGGGCGACGGTCACGGTGACAGCGGCGAGGGCCGTGGCGAGGACGGCGATCCGGGACGTGCGCAGCGCTGAGTGCGGCACTGAATCTCCCTATGGGGGTCGGGACTTGATCCGGTGCCGCTCATCCAACCAGCTGGGGTTACTTCCAGGTAACCTCCAGGAGGGTACGGGATGTACAGACCGAAGCTCTGGCCGATGATGTCGTTCCGGAACTCCCCGGCTCCCCCGGACGGTCACCGAGGGGCCGTGCGGACCCTGCCGCAGGCGGTGTGCACGGCGGCCAGCGCGGTCACGGCACTCTGGGTCCACGACAGCATCGTCCGCTCCCGCACGGCCGGATCGTCGCAGGCGGGGCGGCCGAAGGCACCGCAGGAGCTCTGCTGCGCGAGGAGAAACGCGACCGCGTCGCGGGTGATGCGGTGCTGCGCCCGCCCGGCGCGAGCCGAGTCCCGGACGAGGGCGGCAATGTGCCCCAGGCGATAGTTCTTCCAGGCCTCCGGCAAGTCGGCTGCGGCCGTCCCCGGCGCCGCATGCGGCGCGCCGGCTCCCGCATCCCCCAGCGCGGCCGCGCGCCGGGGGGAGAGCAGCCCCAGACCGACGAGGCGTTGGACGTTGTGGGCCGCTTGCGGTGGAACCGCCTCCATCAGTTCGACGGCGGCAGCGGTGGACTTGAGGAACATGTCGAGGGACGAGCAGGTGATCCCGTGAGTCCGCAGTCCGCTCGCGAACTCACCCACGACCTCCATCCCGTGCCCCTGCCACACCCCCACGTCCGCGTCCGCGAGACGTGCGGAGAAGTCGAGGAGCAGGGGGCGGGCGAGCTCAGGTTCTTCCAGCGCCTCGGCTGCGTACGCGACGGCCGCCGCGGCCGGCAGGCAGGTGGCGGGGTCGTGGCGCAGGCTCGTGCCGGCCAGCCACTGCACTGCCCGCCGCAGCGGCTGCTCCACGGCCGGGCGGGCCTTCGGTGCGGACGGCCGATGCCTGCGCACCACCCTGGGGCTGCGGTCCAGGAGCGCGGCCAGGGCCGCGACGATGGTGGTGTGGTAGCCGGTGGCCCAGTGCCGGTACGCGTCGTCGCCGTCGGCGAGTCCGGGGTGCACCACGCCGGGCGGCCCGTTGACCCGCCCGTCGGCCTCTTGTACGGCCGTGAGGAACTGCCATGCCCGGCGCGCTTCCTCGGAGTCCCTCACCCCGAGGCACAGCAGGCAGCACAGAAGCTCCCCCACCAGGTCGGCATTCTCCTGGCCGAGGGTGAGGACGAGGAGCGCTTCGAGCAGCTCCACCGCCGCACCCGGATCGAAGTCCCGTGGCCAGCGGGGCTCGCGGAGGCCGAAGTCCGTGGCATAGAAGATGGTGTGGGTGAGGGCGTAGATGTCGCGGTCGGCGAGCTTGACGACATTCGGGCTGTTGCAGAGCAGGGTGAAGGGCAGGACATCGTCCACTGCCGGCAGCGTGTGCGGGACGCCGCACAGCTCCAGGGTGTGCAGCAGATCGAGCTGCCGGTACGGAATCCGCTCGAAGACCGCCGCATAACCTCCGGCCGCGGCCTGCGTGATGACGTGCCGGAACTCGGGGTCCTCGCGGCCGCAGAGCCGGAGTGCCGCATAGGTCCCCGCGTACAGCAGGAGGGCGGCTTCGTCCCGGGCGATCAGCTCACGGTAGGAGGGGCGGGCCGTGATGTCCTCGACCTGGCCGAGGAGCGTTGCGTAGTCGCCGTCCAGCGGTTCCGGGTCGAGGCGCGCCCGCAGCCCCACGAGGAATGCGGTTTCGATGAGGGCCTTACGGGCGAACAGCACGCGGTCCGTGGCCGCTTCGGCCGGATCGATCAGATGTCGGCGCGCAGCGAGCCAGGCGACTGCCCGGGTCTCCACCGCGCGCCTTTGTGACGATCCGCCACCGGGTTGCGTCGTGTCCATCGGATGCCTCCCGGCGATCGGCTCGGTCAGTGACGTCAGTTGCCCGCAGCGCAGTCGTCGGACTCCGCGACCTGGTTGGCGACCACGAGGACGTAGCGTTCCCAGGCGAGTACGTAGCCGGCCACGTCGTCGATCTGGCTGACCTGGTCGACGACGCGCTCCAGCGGAACGCTGAGGTCGACGAGTCCGCTCGTCCTCAGGAAGTCGAGAGCTTTGCGGGCGTCAACCGGCGGGGGAGGACAGGACATGAGTTGCTCCTTTTGGGTGGTTCGGACAGATAGCGCGAGTGTCGCGTTCGGTGATGCCCGTGTCACCATCTGCGACCGCCATGGAAAAAAGGCCATTCCATCCGCCCAGCTCAGGGGGTTCTTCTCCCGGCAAAATCACCCTTACGGTCTAATATCGTCATGGTGGTGAGGTGGCGAGGCGGCTTCGGGGTGGCGCGCGGCGGGTTTCGAGCGGAGGTGTATAAGCCGCCGGCTCCTCGGTGGGCCGAGGGGTAACTCTCCTGCTCGCAGGGCCCTTTGGGTGCCTGGCCGGGAGCGCCCCCCGCTCGCACCGGTCGCAGGGGTCCGCCGTATCATGATTAATGACATGAATACGATAAAAAATGACCCAAACCCCCCAGCGGCCGGAGGTGTGCTCTGGTCGATGGCCGGGGACATCCGCATGCTGCTGACCCTGCCGGCCGCGCTGACCATGCAGGTCGCGCACCCGGCGGTGGGCGCAGGCGTGGACGATCACTCCCTCTTCCGTACGGACCCGTGGGGGCGCGGGGAGCGGTCGCTGACCTCGCTCCAGCTGTGGGTGTACGGAGGTAAGGGCGCGGCCGAGGAGGGGCGCCGGCTGCGGCAGCTGCACAAGACCATCCGGGGGACCGACGCGCACGGCCGCAGGTACCACGCGCTCACCCCCGAGTACTACGCCTGGGTGCATGCCACCGGCTACCCCGTCTTCCGGTATGCCCAGCGCTATCTCGGCCGCCCCTTCACCGAGGCGCAGGAGCGGCAGTTGTACGCGGAGTGGCTCCAGGTCGGCCGGATCCTGGGCATTCACGACCGCGATATGCCGCAGACCATCGAGGAGTTCTGGCCCTACTACCAGAAGGTTCTCGACAACGATCTCGAAGAGACCGTCGTGGTACGGGAGTTGGTGGCGACGAACCCGCCGCTGCCGGTCCCCGACCGCGGCCCGCGGTGGCTGCGGCTGCTCCTCCGGCTGAGCTGGCCGTGGCTGCGCCCGCGGTTCGCCCGCTTCCGGCGCTTCCTCACGATCGGGCTGATGCCCCCGGACGCCCGGCAGGCCATCGGCCTGGAATGGACGGATGCGCAGGAGCGCCGGCTGCGCCGCTTCGGGCGGGTCGTCCGCGCCGTGGTCCCGGTGCTTCCGGAGCGGCTGCGCTTCATGCCGATCGCGCGCCGGGCCCGCCGCGCGGCGCGGGGATGAACGGAACGGAGCCGGCCGGAGCCGGGGTGATCACCCCGGCTCCGGCCGGACGGTTCCCGGGCACCTTAAGCGGTGCCCGTCTGCCGGATCAGTGCCCGTGCACCTCGTGCGTGGCCGCGATCTGCTTCCAGGACTTGGGTTCGGCGACCGGCGACCGGTGCGCACCGAACGCCTGCTTCGCCTCACCGGCTGCCGGCTTGGACGGCTGGAAAAGCCACGTGTCGAAGAACCCGGCCAGCTGCTTGCCGGACTTCTTCCCGGCGAACTTCACGAAGTCGGCGACCGACGCGTTGCCGTACCTGTTCTCCGTCGGCCAGGACTTGAGGAGGCCGAAGAAGACCTTGTCGCCGACCTTGTTGCGGAGCGCCTGGAGGGCCAGCGCACCACGGTCGTAGACGGCGTCGTCGAACTGGTTCTCCGCGCCCGGGTTGCCCGGCTTGACCTTCCAGAACGGGTCATCGGAGGGGTGCTGGGCGTAGACATGGTCCGCCAGCTCCTGAGCGGTGCCCTCGCCCTCCTTCTCCGACCACAGCCACTGGCTGTAGGCAGCGAAGCCCTCGTTGATCCAGATGTCCTTCCAGTCCTTGAGCGAGACGCTGTCGCCGTACCACTGGTGCGCCAGCTCGTGCACCACGACGGACACGTTCGTGCCGCGGTCGAAGGCCTTCTTGCCGTAGAACGGGCGGGTCTGGGTCTCCAGGGCGTACCCGGCCGGCACGTTCGGCACATAGCCGCCCACCGCATTGAACGGGTAGGCGCCGAAGACGCTCTCCAGCCACTCGGTGATCTCTGTGGTGCGCTCGATGCTCGCCTTCGCCGAGCCCTCGTTCGCGCCGAGGTCCTTGCTGATGGCGTTGATCACCGGCAGGCCGTTCGCGGTCTTGTCGGTGGTGAGGTCGAACTTGCCGACGGCCAGCGTCGTCAGATACGTCGCCTGCGGCTTGTCCGAGCGCCAGTTGTAGCGTGTCCAGCCCAGCTTGGAGGACTGCGAGGCCAGCACGCCGTTGCTCAGCGCCTGGGTGCCGTCCGGGACCGCCACCGAAATGTCGTACGTCGCCTTGTCGGTGGGGTGGTCGTTGCTCGGGAACCACCACACGGCGGCGTCCGGTTCCTGGGCCACCACACCGCCGTCGGGCGTACGGGCCCAGGCGCTGTAGCCGTCTATCTTCAGCTCGGAGGGCTTGCCCGCGTAGCGCACGACGACGCTGATCTGCTTGCCCTTCTCCAGCGGCGTGGCGGGGGTGACCTCCAGTTCGTGCTTGCCGGACCTGGCGAAGGAGGCCTTCTTGCCGTTGATCCGGATCTCACTGACCTTGAGGCCGAAGTCCAGGTTGAAGCGGGAGAGATCCTGGGTGGTCTTGGCGAGCAGCGTCGCCGTGCCCTCCAACAGGTCCGTCTTCGGCTGGTACTTGAGCCGCAGGTCGTAGTGGGAAACGTCGTATCCGCCGTTTCCGCTCTCGGGATAGTAGGTGTCGCCCACACCCGGAGCGCCCGGTGTGAAGTCGGCCGCGGAGGCCGGGATCGCCAGCAGCAGGCTGAGTGCGGCCGCACCCGGGACCAGGAGTCTGTGACGCACGAGTCCTCCAACTCGTAGGGGGATGGCTCTCTTCCGACCCTATGTACTGCGGCGGGGCGGCGTCATGTACATGGCCTCATCTGACACATGACCGACATGAAGCACCAACCGGCTCCGTTGACGGTTCGTATGGGTCCGGTGCGGCGTCCCGGCTTCCCGTATGCGGTCCCTCGTGCCCCGCTTCCGGGGCCCCGCCACCGCCGGGCCGGCCCGCGGCTGCCGGGTCCCCGCACGGGCTCTTACGCACGGGAGTTGAGCCGCGCTACGGTCCGCCCGTGACGAATCCTGCGCGGATCCCCCGCATCCCCTTCACCGTGCTCCTGATGGCGGCCGTCGCCGCTCTGCTGTCCGTCCTGATCGGTCCGGCCGCCGCGCAGGCGGCGCCCGGCGAGAGCAGACCCGTCTACTCCTACGACCACGCGATACGCGAATCGGTCTGGGTGGACACACGGCTCGACGGCGACGCGGACGGGAGGACCGACCGCGTCGCCGTCGACATCGTGCGGCCCGCCGAACCCGCACAGCAGGGCCGCCGGATCCCCGTGATCATGGACGCCAGCCCGTACTACTCCTGCTGCGGACGCGGCAACGAGAGCCAGAAGAAGACCTACGACGACCGGGGGCGGCCCGTCCAGTTCCCGCTCTACTACGACAACTACTTCGTGCCGCGCGGCTATGCGACGGTCCTCGTCGACCTCGCGGGCACCAACCGCTCGGACGGCTGCATCGACATCGGCGGCCGCTCCGACATCGGGTCGGCCAAGGCCGTCGTCGACTGGCTCGGCGGCAGAGGCCGCGCCTACACCGCCCGTACGGGAGGCACACCCGTCGCCGCCGACTGGTCCAACGGCAGCACCGGCATGATCGGCAAGAGCTGGGACGCCACCATCGCCAACGGCGTGGCGGCCACCGGCGTCAAGGGGCTGAAGACCATCGTCCCGATCGCCGGGATCTCTTCCTGGTACGACTACTACTTCGCCAAGGGCGCTCCGCTCTACGACTCGGGCCCCGACTCCCTTGCGGACCGGGTCGAGAGCCCCGACGCACAGAAGCACTGCGCCGCGGTCCAGAAGAAGCTCGCCGACGGTGCCCCGCGCACCGGCGACTGGACCGGTCTGTGGACCGAGCGCGACTATGTCCGGCGCGCGGACAAGGTCCGGGCCAGCGTCTTCATGGTGCACGGCATGCAGGACCTCAATGTCCGCACCCGGCACGCCGGGCAGTGGTGGGACGCGCTCGCCCGGCAGGGCGTCGAGCGCAAGATCTGGCTCTCCCAGACCGGGCATGTCGACCCCTTCGACTTCCGCCGCGGGGACTGGGTCACGACCCTGCACCACTGGTTCGACCACTATCTGATGGGCTACGACAACGGCATCGACCGCGCCCCGATGGCCGATATCGAGCGTGCTCCCGGCACCTGGTCCACCGACCGGCAGTGGCCCGCTCCCGGCACCCGGGCCACCACCCTGCGGCCGCGCGCCGGCACCGTACCCGGCGTCGGCGTGCTGGGTACCGCCAAGGCTCCGCACGGCGCCACCGCGGCCTTCACCGACGACCCCGGGCTGAGCGAGGCCGACTGGGCGGCCCGGATCGATGAACGGACCCCCGCCAAGGCCGGGTTCCGCACCGCCCCGCTCCGCGCCCCGCTGCGGCTGTCCGGCTCCGGCAAGGTGACGGCGACCGTCACCCCGAGCACCTCGACCGCCCATCTCTCCGCCGTCCTGGTGGACCTCGGGCCCGACACCATCCGCAACTACGCGGCCGACGGCGAGGGCGTCACCACCCTCGACAAGCGCACCTGCTGGGGCGCCGGAACCCCGGGCGACACCGGCTGTTTCCAGGAGACCGCCGCCGACACCCAGAAGGTCGGATACACCGTCTTCAGCCGCGGCTGGGCCGACCTGGGCAACTATGCCGACCCCCACAAGGGCCGCCCGCTCACCCCGGGCAAGCCCTACACGATCACCCTGGACCTGGCCGCGAGCGATCATGTCGTGCCCGCCGGACACCGGCTCGCCCTCATCGTGGCCGGGACGGACGCCGGTCTGATCGACCCGCCCGCGTCCGCCCCGAAGCTCACCCTCGACCTGTCCCGCACCTCTGCCCAACTGCCGCTGACCGGCGGTGCTCCGGCCCTCGCACGGGCCACCACGGGCGCACCCCGGCATACGGCCCCCGCCACGCCACTGGACGGCATCGCTCCGCCGCGTTCGGTCAGCAGGATGCCGGCCGCGGGATGACCGGCCGGGGCCGCCCCTCCCACGGGCGGCCCCGCCCCGGCCCCCACTGCACCCGCACCGCTCACCCAAGGGAGGCACCCCCTCGTGAAGTCCCGCTTCTGCCGCCTCGCCCTAGGGGCGCTGGCCATCGGACTGACGGCCACCCTCGGCGCGGCCCTGCCGGCCTCTCCCGCCGGTGCGGCCGGAACCCGCGCACCCCGTACGGGATTCGAGATCAGCCATGGTGCCCGCTGGACGAGCGGGGCCGAGGAGCAGACGTTCCTCACCGCCGTCGACCGCGACTCGGCCCGCGTAAGGATCGACCGGATCGGCACCACGGCACAGGACCGCCCGGTGCAGCTCGTACGGATCGGTGCCCCGGCCCCCGAGCGCCCGGCGGACGTCCGCCGCGGCAACTCCGTTCTGCTGATCTGCTCCCAGCACGGCGATGAACCTTCCGGGCGCGAGGCCTGCCTGTCCACCGTCCGCGACCTCGCCTACGCCAAGGACCGGGCGACCCGGCGCTTCCTGGAACACACCGGCGTGCTGGTCGTACCGACCGCCAACCCCGACGGCCGTGCCGCGGACACCCGTGGCAACGCCGACGGCGTGGACATCAACCGCGACCACCTCGCCCTCAAGACCGCCGAGGCCCGCGCGATAGCCGCCGTCATCCGCGACTACCGCCCCGACACCCTCTACGACCTGCACGAATACGGCCCAACGGCCCCGTATTACATGAAGGACCTGCTGTCGCTGTGGCCCCGCAACCTCAACACCGCGGGCGGAGTGCACCGTGAAGCCGTCGCGCTCTCCCAGGACTTCGTCGAACCCGCCGCCCACCGGGCCGGATTCTCCACCGGTGTCTACGGGATCTGGACCGACCCGGAGACCGGCGACCCCGTCAAGCAGGTCGCGGGCGACGGCCAGGAACGGATCCTGCGCAACACCGCGGGGGTGAAGGGCTCGGTCGGGCTGCTCGTCGAGACCCGGGTCGACCCTCTCCCCGCCTCCGGCCGGAAGAACCCCCGTCCCGCCGCGCTCGCCGACGCCGAGCAGGCCGACCCGGCGCGCAACAACCGGCGCCGGGTGGGCTCCCAACTGGCCGCGCTGGACGGCGCCTTCACCTTCTTCGACCGCCATCGCCCAGGCATCGAGGCGGCCACCACCACCGCCCGGCTCGCCGGATACGCCGACCACGGCCCTGTCTACCTCGGCGGCGCGGACAACGAACCCGCCACCGACGGACAGATCCTGTCCGACCCGCCCTGCGCCTACCGCCTCGACGCGGCACAGTTCGCGCAGGTCAAGGACGAACTGGCGCTGCACGGAGTGCTCTGGAAGCGGGACCGGGACGGCGCCGTCGTACCGCTGCGGCAGCCCCTGCGGAAGCTCGTCCCGCTGTTGTTGGACCAGCGGGCCGGATATCACCTTACGGTCGCGACACCTGTAAACGTCTGCCGCGTGTGGTAGGGGGTAACGGGTAAGAAAAATATGATCCATTGAAAGGTGACACGTGTCGGACAGAGTGAATGAAACGGGAGACGGGGGTGGCACGTCACCCGTCGCGGATCTTCCCGAAGACCCGCAGCGGACCGGGCCTCCACAGACCGACCGTGTGGTCTTCGGTGTGACGGCATTGCTCACCCTCGCCTTCATCGCCTGGGGAGCGTCCTCCACCGAATCACTCAAGAACGCCTCGACATCCATGCTGAACTGGGTGATCGACAACCTCGGCTGGGCGTTCGTGCTCTCCGCCTCCGGCTTTGTGATCTTCGCGATCTGGCTGGCGGTCAGCAAGTACGGCCGGATCACGCTCGGCAAGGAGGGCGAGGAGCCCGAATTCCGCACCGTGTCGTGGATCGCGATGATGTTCAGCGCGGGCATGGGCATCGGCCTGATGTTCTACGGCGTCAGTGAACCGCTGGGGCACTTCTCCACGCCGCCGCCGGGCACCGATCCGCAGGACGCCGCCCAGGCGATGGACACCGCGATGGCCACCACGCTGTTCCACTGGACGCTGCATCCATGGGCCATCTATGCGGTCGTGGGTCTGGCCATCGCGTACAGCTGCTTCCGGCGGGGGAGGCGGCAGACGATGAGTGCGGTGTTCACACCCCTGATCGGCCGACGACGGGCGAACGGCTGGGGCGGCCGGGTCATCGACATCCTGGCCATCTTCGCCACCCTCTTCGGCTCCGCGGCCTCGCTCGGCCTCGGCGCGCTCCAGATCGGCAGCGGCATCAAGGTGCTCGGCTGGATGGACAGTGTCAGCACCACCCTGCTGGTCGGCATCATCACCGTGCTGACCATTGCGTTCATCCTGTCCGCGGTCTCCGGCATCGCCAAGGGCGTCCAGATGCTGTCCAACATCAATATGGTGCTGGCGCTGATCCTGGCGGTCTTCGTGTTCGTGGTCGGGCCGACGATCCTCATCCTCAACCTGGTGCCGACCTCCCTCGGTTCGTTCATCGGCGAGCTGCCGCAGCTGGCCGGCCGTACGGAGGCCAGCAGCGGTGACGACGTGGCCGGCTGGCTGCGCAGCTGGACGGTCTTCTACTGGGCGTGGTGGATCTCCTGGACGCCCTTCGTGGGCATGTTCATCGCCCGGATCAGCCGTGGCCGGACGATCCGCCAGTTCATCGGCGGCGTCATTCTCGTGCCGAGCGTGGTCAGCCTGGTGTGGTTCGCGGTGTTCGGCGGCACGGCCATGGAGCTTCAGGCATCCAAGAAGCTCAGCGGGGCGGGCACGCCCGAGGGCCAGCTCTTCGATGTGCTGCACCAGTACCCGCTCGCCACGATCACGAGCCTCCTGGTCATGGTCCTGGTCGGCATCTTCTTCGTGTCCGGTGCCGATGCCGCGTCCATCGTGATGGGCACCCTCTCGCAGAAGGGCACCTTCGAGCCGACCCGGCTCGTGGTGATCTTCTGGGGGGTGGTGACCGGCGCGGTCGCCGCGATCATGCTGCTGATCGGCGGCGGCTCGGGCGACGCGCTGACCGGATTGCAGAATCTGACGATCCTGGTCGCGGTGCCGTTCATGGTCGTGATGATCGTCATGTGCTGGGCACTGATGCGTGACCTGCGCAGCGATCCGCTGATCGTGCGCGGCCAGAAGGGCGAGGAAGCCGTCGAGATGGCCGTGATCGCGGGCCATGAACAGTACGACGGTGACTTCGAGTTCCAGATCGGGCCGGGCGGCAACGGCAACGGCAGCAGTGACGGCGACGGAGAGGACGACGGCGCCGGGGTCGGGGCCGGAGTGACGGCCGGAAAGTGAACTCTGCGGTTCGTCATGCCGCCGCGGAGATGACGCGCTGAGGGGCGCGCGGAGAGGGCCCTCCCCGGAGACCCCGGGGCGGGCCCTCTCTGCGCTGGGACGTGGGGTCCGGAGCCTCGCCACGGCGTGGTTCCCGCACCCGGCCGGTGATCGTTCCGGGGTGCGGAAGCGGATTTGCCCCGGGCCGGGGGCGGTATGTCACAGTGGGCCGTCCCGGTCGGCCGGGCGCGCGTATGCGCAGCCGCTGCCGGGCTCCCCCTGTACCCAGATGGACGGATTCCGGTCGCGCGCGTGCGCGTGCCCGGGCTGTTCGCCTCCCCTTGACTTCTCAGAGAGCGATGCAGGCAACGACTCTTCTCCCCCGGACCGCAGACCTGTTCGACCAGGGCCTGGAGCGGCAGGCCGGCGCCGCGCTGCTGCGCTTCGGCGCCGCGCGGCAGCGCCCGGCCGACCGGATCAGCTGGTCGGGCCAGGGCGCCGCCGCCTGGCTCGACGATGTCCGCGGACATCTGTGGTGCGTCGGCGAACCGGATCCCGCCGCCGGGCTCGTGCTGCGCGCCGCGCAGGGCCGGCCCGGGCAGGTGCGGGAGTTCACCGGGCCGCGCGGCACCGTCGGCCAGGTCAGGCGGCACCTGCCGGTGACCGATGTCGTGGAGTGGGTCTTCCGCTGGACGCTGGAGGCACCGCCCCTGCACCCGGTGGAGGAGCGGGTGATCGTCCTCGACGGGTCACACCACGGGGAATTGCTCGACTTCCTCAGCGAGCACAGCCCGGCCCACTCCACCGGACCCGGCTCCAGCGACGTCACCCTGTGGGCCGGGATCCGTGACACGGACGGGCGGCTGGTGGCCTGTGGCGCGCTGAGCAGCCTGCGGGACAGCGGCGCTCCGCTGATGGCGTCGGTCGCGACCGACGCCCGCCAGCGCGGTCAGGGGCTCGGTGCGGCCCTGACCTCGTGGCTGACGCGGTACGCCGTACGCCGGTACGGCTTCTGCACGCTGTGGCAGCTCGCGGACAACACTCCCGCCGAACGGCTCTACGACCGCCTCGGCTACCGCAACGAGGACCCCTGCGTGTCGGCGCGCCTCGCCATGCGCTGACCGGCGGTGCGACGACGGCGGTGACGGCGACGGCGACGCCATGACGAAGGGGCCTGCACGCGGCCGGACGGCTGCGTGCAGGCCCCTCGTGTGTCCCGGTCGGACTACTTCTTGAAGCCGTAGTCCATCAGCTTCTTCGCGTCCGCGGTGCGGTTGGCCACCGAGGAGGAGGCCAGGACCGTGCCGATGACCGTCTTGCTGCCCCGGGTGGCGGCGAAGACCAGGCAGTACTTGGCCTCCGGACCCGAGCCGGTCTTGACGCCGATGGTGCCCGAGTAGCTGCCGAGCAGGGCGTTGGTGTTCTCCCACGACATGTTGCGGTATCCGCCGCTCTTCGTCGTGACCTTCTGCTTGGTCGACTTCGTCTTCACGACCGTACGGAAGGTGGAGTACTTCATCGCACTGCCGGCGAGCTTGGTCAGGTCGCGCGGTGTCGAGTAGTTCGCGCCCTTCCCGATGCCGTCGAACGAGTCGAAGTGCGTGTTCTTCAGGCCGAGGGACTTGGCGGTGGAGTTCATCTTGCCGATGAACGACTTCACGCGCGCGGCCCGGGTGGAGCCGCTGCCGAACTTGTCGGCCAGCGCGTACGCCGCGTCGCAGCCGGACGGGAGCATCAGCCCGTACAGCAGCTGGCGGACGGTGACCTTGTCGCCGACGATCAGCTTGGCCGAGGAGGCCCAGTTGTTGTCGACGATGTAGTCGCTGTACGCCTTCTGGACCGTGACCTTGGAATCCAGGTTGAGGTTCGCCTGCGCCAGCACCACCCGTGCCGTCATGATCTTGGTGGTGGAGCCGGTGGACCTACGGGTGTCCGCGGCCTTGGTGAAGAGGGTCTTGCCCGTGCCGTTGTTCATCACGAAGCCGCCCTGGGCGACGATCGTGGGGGTCTTGGGCGCGGCGGCCTGTGCCGGAGCGGCGAACGCTCCGGCCGTCAGGACGGCTCCCGCGGTGACGGCGGCCGCGGATACGCGGCGAATGCCCCTTTTGCTGATTTTGCCGTTTTTCAAAATGTATACTCCAAATGCCCCTGCTGTGCGGCCATATGGGAATGCCGCTTGCCCATGAGACGCACGAGACCGGTGAAAGGATGTGCGCCTTCAGGCGGCAACTTCATCTCGTTCGCCGTCGATTCACAAGTGCCGGCCGGACGGGTGGAAGACGTCGGTCCGGTCAGGCCCGCCCCGCCGCCCGCCTGTGCGGGGGCTCCGCCGCGGTCATCCGTCGCGGGGTCCGTCACCCTCCCGGAGCGTGCGCACCTTCCGCAGCACCTCGTCCGCGCAGCCCCATGCCACGGTCACCCCCGCACCCCCGTGCCCGTAGTTGTGGACGCACGGCACGCCGCCGGGCAGCCGCTCCACCGCCAGCCGCACCGCCGGGCGGGCCGGTCGCAGCCCCACCTTGTGCGCCAGCACCCGGGCCCGCGCCAGCTCCGGGAAGCGCCGCGCACCGCGCGTCACGATCGCCTCCGCCACCGCCGGATCGGGCTCCCGCGACCAGGCGTTCTCCCGCGCCGTCCCGCCCAGCACCACGCCGTACGGCTGCGGCAGCACATAGGTCGTCTCCGCCGCACCCGCCCCGGCGGACACATACCACTCCTCGATACCGGGGTTCTCCACGATCACCACCTGCCCCTGGACCGGATGGACGTCCGGATCGGGTACGAGCTCGCGCGCGCCCAGTCCCGAGCAGTTCACGACCACGTCCGCGGCCCGGCCGGCCTCCGGCAGCGACGTGACCTCGCGCCGCTCCACGGTCCCGCCCGCGGCCGTCAACCGCTGCTCCAGGTAACGGAGATGGGCCGGCATGTCCACCAGGGGAGTGCGGGCCCGCCACCCCGACGCGGACCCCGCGGGGAGTTCCTCCGCGCTCGCCCGCCGCAATCCCGGCACCGCGTCGTGCCAGGCGGCCAGATCGTCGTCGGCGCCGTCGCCCGGCTCGTGCCCGGCGCCCCGGCCGCCGGCCGTCGCCTCCGCCATCGTGCCCGTCACCATCCGGGCGCCCGTCTCCTCCGGACGCTGTGCGAGTGCGGCGAGCACACGGAAGGACCGTACGGACCACTGCACCGCCCGGTCGTAAGGCTGAATGCGGTACGGCCAGCACAGCCCACCGGCCACCGCCGATGTCGTGTCGCCCGCCGCGTCCCGGCTCACCACCCGCACCCGGTGCCCGTCCTCCGCCAGCGCGACCGCCGACGTCAGCCCGATCACGCCGCCGCCGACCACGCAAATGTCCACGTCACCTGTGTCGATCGTCATGGCGGGACGCTAACGGGTGGGACGGGGGCTGACGAGGGCGGGAGGGGTGGCGGGAAGAGGGGCGGGGAAGCGGCGGCCAGGGAGCCGACGGTGCTGGTCCTGGGGCATGAGCAGCACGGGATTCCGCCTGAGGCGCTGGACCTGCTGGACGAGGTGGTGGAGATCCCGATGGCCGGGACGGGCGCCAGCCTCAATGTGGCGGTGGCGGGGTCGCTGGTGTTGTACCGGCTTGCGGGGCTGCTGTGAGCCGGGTGCCCGGGGGAGGGTGCGTACCTACGGGCCTACGGGCCTACGGGCCGGAGCCGCCTCCCCGCCATGCGTTCGTGATCTTGCGGTAACCCCGTGGCAGCGGTGCCGACCAGCCCGGACCTTAGGCTGGTAGCAGCACCGTTGGCCGATGCCGCCCCTCGGATCCGCTTTCCGCCGTCCGTACGCCGTTGTCTGAGGAGGCCCATGCTCCGCCCGCCGCGCGCCGTCCCCGCCTGGCTGGCCCACCCCTTCCGCTGGCAGCGACTGCCCGTGCCCTGGGCGGCCGTGGCCCGCGGTGCGCTGTGCGCCGGGCCACTGCTGGGTGCGGGCATCGCGACCGGTCGCCCGGCGGCCGGTGTCCTGACCGGTCTCGGCTCGATGCTGGCGGGGGTCAACGACCGCCCCGGCACCCGGCGCACCGGCATCGTCCATATCGGTCTGCCCGCCCTCGCGACGGCGCTCGGCATGCTGATCGGCGCCACGCTCCAGGCGGCCGACGCGGACTGGTGGATCGTTCCGGCACTGTTCGCCGTCGGCTTCGTCTCCGGCGCGGGCAGCGTGGCCGGGCCGGTGCGCTCCAACGCCGGAATGCAGATGCTGGCCGCCACCATCCTGGGTGCCGGGATGCCGCTGCCCGGGGCGCCGTGGGAGAAGGCGCTCTATGTCCTCGCCGGCTGCCTGTGGCTGCTTCTGCTGCGGCTCGTACTGCGCTCGCCGCGGCCCGCGGGCGGTGCGCTCAGCGGCGAGCGAGCGGCGGTCGCCACGGTCTTCGACGCGCTCGCCGACGCCCTGGGCGCGGCGGGCGGGCCCGGTGCCGAGCCCGCCCGGCGCCGGCTGACCGCCGCGCTCGACCGCGCCGACGAGGCCCTGCGGCTGCGCCGGCTCACCAGCCGGCTGCTGCACCGTCCCGCCCGTACGGAAGAACTCCTGCTGACCGAGCGGTTCGCCGCAGCCACCGCACTGTGCGAGGCCAGCGTGGCGCTGCTGTGGGAGGCCCGCCCGCTGCCGTCCCGCGTGGCGGAGAGTCCGCGGCGGTTCGCCGAAGCCCTGCGCACCGGCCGGTCCCCGGGCCGGCTGTCCGCCCCGGAGACGAGCACGGCCGCGCGCGGCGCCTTCGACCAGGCGTTGCTGGACGCCGTGGTCGCGTTCGCCCGCCAGGAGCCGCTGCCCGCGGCGCAGGAGCTGCCCGTACCGGCCGCTTCCGGCCGCCCGGCCTGGCTGGCCGTGCCCGGGTCCGTGGTCCGTTCGGTGCCCGCTGCCCTCGGCGGGCGGACGCGGCGCGGGCGCAGCCTGTTCGGGCCCGCCGGGCGGGACTACGGCCTGCGGGTCGCCGTCTGCATCGCGGCCAGCGCCGCCGTGGCCCTGCTGCTGCGCCCGGAACACTGGTACTGGCTCCCGGCGACCACCACCTTCCTCGTCAAGCCGGACCTGGGCCCGCTCTTCTCCCGTACCGTCAACCGCTTCGCGGGGACCGTCGCCGGCGTGCTGGTCTTCGCCGGGGCGGGCCTGCTGCTGACGGGTTCGTGGTGGCCCGCGCTGGTGGCGGGCGCGGGCGGTGCGCTGCTGCCGTTCGCCACGCGCCACTTCGCGCTCCAGACCGTCGCGATCACCCTCATGGTGCTCTCGTTCGTGCACGTCAGCGGCGACCCGGGGGCCGCCGCCGAGCGGATCGTCGACACCTCCATCGCCTGCGGCATCGTGCTCGTCGTCGGACATCTGCCCCGGCTCGCCGACCCGCGCCGCAGGGTCGGCCATCGGGTCACCTCGGCGCTGCGCAGCACCGAGGACTTCCTCCGGCACGTCCTGGAGCCGGAACCGGGCACCGACCCCACCCGGCGGCTGGCGCTGCGCCGCGCCGCCTACCGGGCGCTGGGGGAGGCCAGGGCGGCAGCGGAGACCGCCGCCGCCGAACTCCTCGCCGCCCGCGACCGCAACCCCGACTGGCTGACCGTCGTCACCGCGGCCGAACGCATCGTGGATGCCGCGACCGCCTGCGCGGTACGCCTGGACCACGGCGCCCACCGCCCGAGCGTGGCCGAGGCCGAGCGGCTGTGCCAGGCACTGTCCGCGATGGCCGACGCCCTGGAGGACCCGGTCCGCCGGCCCGACGCCGGTCTGCCGGGCCCCGATCTGCTGCCGGTTCCGGACTGCGCCACGCTCACGGATGTCGCGACGGAGCTGGAGCGCATTCGTGGCTATGCGGGGGCGTCCTGAGCCGAGGGTGCGCCGTGCCGCACCGTCCGGCGCCGCGCTCCGTGGGCCACACCCGCGAGGGCGAGTGCGAGGGCCGTCAGCAGGGCGCTCACCCACAGCGGCGAGCGGAAGCCGAGCCCGGCCGTGAGCGCGGCGCCGCCGCACCAAGGGCCGATCGCCGCGCCCACGTTGAGCGCCGCCGTGGCGAACCCGCCGCCCAGGGTCGGCGCCCCGTTCGCCGCATAGAGCACCTGTGAGACGAGGGTGGATCCGACGGCGAACGACAGAGCTCCCTGGACGAAGACCAGCACCAGCGCGGCCACCGGGTTCCCGGCGGTGAGCGCGAGGACGGTCCAGCCGAGGAGCAGGGCCGCTCCGCCGGCCACCAGGAGGGGGACCGCACGGGTGTCGGCGAGGCGGCCGCCGAGGCCGACCCCGACGAACGAACCCAGGCCGAAGAGAGCCAGCACGGCGGGCACCCAACCGGTCCCGATGCCGGTGACGTCGGTGACCAGCGGCGCGAGATAGGTGAAGGCGCAGAACGTCGCCCCGTTCACCAGGGCGCCCAGCAGCAGGGTCACCACGAGCCGGGGGCTGCGCAGGGCGCGCAGCTCGCCGCGTACGCCGGGGCCGGGGCCGGGGCCGGCGTACGCGGGCTGCCCGGCGCGGTCGGCCGGTACGGACCGCAGGATCCCGAGAACGGCAGGCAGCGACATCAGCGCCACCGCCCAGAAGGCCGAGCGCCAGCCCCACAGTTCACCGAGCAGCGCACCGGCGGGCACACCCGCGACACACGCCATGGTGGTGCCGCCGAGCAGGACGGACGTGGCGCGTCCCTTGGCATCGGGCGCGACCATGGCGGTCGCGGTCGCCAGGGCCACCGCCAGAAACCCGGCGTTGGCCAGCGCCGCGACGAACCGGGTGGCCAGCAGGACCCCGTAGTGGGTGGTGACCGCTCCGAGGACATGGACGAGCAGGAACGCGACCAGGAAGGCCAACAGCGCGCGACGCCGTGACCAGCGCATGCTCAGCATCGCCAGCAGCGGCGCGCCGATGACCATGCCCACGGCGAAGGCCGAGGTCAGCGAGCCCGCGGCCGAGAGAGAAATATGCAGATCACGGGCGATGTCCGGGAGGAGACCGGACAGCATGAACTCGGAGGTGCCTTGGGCGAACACCGCGAGTCCGAGCAGATGGAGAACGAATGGCACAGCACAACTCCGCAACCACAGGGGAACCGTAAAGGTGCGGCGGCAGACGCAGCGGTACCCGTGACGAGGCGGAGAGAAAGACCGTCCGGCCGGGCACGCGCGGCCACCGCGCGAGACGACCTGGGGCATCGCCGGGGCAACGCGCACAACAGGTCGGAACTGGCCCGTACTACGGCGATCCGGTGGCAGGGAGGGCACGGCCGAGCGAGGACGCGGCAACGAGGCGGCGCGGACGCGGGGCGGGGTGCGGGGCCACCGGACGACCGGTGGCTAGCGTCTTGATGCCTCGGGGCTGGACATACGGGCAGGGTATGCGAGCCGTGCAGACCCCGTCCAAGGAATTCGGCGACGGCGGAGCGGGACCAGCCGCCCGAGGGCACCCGATGGCAGCTGCGTCCCCGGGGGCCTGAGGGGCACGAGGTTCACGACGGCAGTCGTGGACGACGTGCGGCGCAGGCCGAGCCGGGTGTGTCCCGGTCTGCCTGCGCCGCATCGATCACTTCAGCGGCGGCGGGGTCCGGCCCGCTGCCGCCCGCCGCTGCCGTGGTCCGTCAGCGGCCGCCGCGCTCCTTGCCCAGGAGCCCGGCCCGCCGCAGGGCGTCCGCCATCGCGTCGTTGGCCGGCCCGGCGTCGCGGCGGCCCTGGCGGTCACCGCCGCGCTGCCCGCCGCCGCCCTGCCGCGGCCGCGGCGCACCGCCCCGGCCGCCCTCACGCGGCCCACGGCCGCCACCGGCACCGCTGCCGCTCGCACCGCCACGGCGCTCACCGCCGCCCGCACCGCCACGGCGCTCACCGCCGCCCGCACCGCCATGGCGCTCACCGCCGCCCGTCGTCGCGCCCTTGCCGTGCTCGTCGTCCAGCCGCAGCGTCAGCGAGATCCGCTTGCGCGGAATGTCGACATCGAGCACCTTGACCCGCACGATGTCGCCCGGCTTCACCACATCCCGCGGGTCCTTGACGAAGGTCTTCGACATCGCCGAGACGTGTACCAGACCGTCCTGATGGACACCCACGTCCACGAACGCCCCGAAGGCGGCGACATTGGTCACCACGCCCTCCAGGAGCATCCCCGGCTCCAGATCGCCGATCTTCTCCACGCCCTCCTTGAAGGTCGCGGTCTTGAAGACCGGACGCGGGTCGCGGCCCGGCTTCTCCAGCTCCTGGAGAATGTCGCTGACCGTCGGCAGACCGAAGGAGTCGTCGACGAAGTCCGCGGCCTTCAGGGTGCGCAGCACCGTCGGGTTGCCGATCAGCGAACCGACCTCGGTGTCCGCGGACTTCACCATCCGGCGCACCACCGGGTAGGCCTCCGGATGCACGCTGGAGGCGTCCAGCGGGTCGTCCCCGCCCCGGATCCGCAGGAAGCCCGCGCACTGCTCGTACGCCTTCGGGCCGAGCCGCGCCACGTCCTTGAGGGCCTTGCGGGAGCGGAACGGGCCGTTGCCGTCCCGGTGCGCCACGATGTTCTCGGCGAGGCCGGAGCCGATGCCCGACACCCGTGAAAGCAGCGGCGCGGACGCGGTGTTGACGTCCACACCGACACCGTTCACACAGTCCTCGACCACCGCGTCCAGCGAGCGCGACAGCTTCACCTCGGACAGGTCGTGCTGGTACTGCCCGACGCCGATCGACTTCGGGTCGATCTTGACCAGCTCGGCCAGCGGGTCCTGGAGCCGGCGGGCGATGGATACCGCGCCACGCAGCGAGACATCCAGCTCGGGCAGCTCCTGCGAGGCGAACGCGGAGGCGGAGTACACCGAGGCGCCGGCCTCGGACACCATCACCTTCGTGAGCTTCAGCTCCGGCTGGGCGGCGATCAGTTCGGCCGCCAGCTTGTCGGTCTCGCGGGAGGCGGTGCCGTTGCCGATCGCGATCAGCTCGACGTCGTGCTCGCGGGCCAGCTTCGCCAGCGTGGCCAGTGAGGCGTCCCACTTCTGCTGCGGTACATGGGGGTAGATGGTCTCCGTGGCGGCCACCTTGCCGGTCGCGTCCACCACGGCGACCTTCACTCCCGTACGGAAACCGGGGTCCAGGCCCATCGTGGCGCGCGTACCGGCGGGCGCCGCGAGCAGCAGATCGCGCAGGTTCGACGCGAAGACGCGCACCGCCTCGTCCTCGGCGGCCTGCCGCAGCCGCAGCCGCAGATCGATACCGAGGTGCACCTGCACCCGGGTGCGCCAGGCCCAGCGGACGGTGTCCTGGAGCCACTTGTCGCCGGGCCGGCCCCGGTCGGCGATGTCGAAGCGGTGCGCGATGGACCGCTCGTACGAGCTGGGGCCCTCGGTGGCGGCCGACGGGTCCTCCGGCTCCAGGGCGAGATCGAGGACCTCCTCCTTCTCGCCGCGGAACATCGCCAGCACCCGGTGCGAGGGCAGTTCGGTGAACGGCTCGGCGAAGTCGAAGTAGTCGGCGAACTTCGCGCCGGCCTCCTCCTTGCCCTCGCGCACCTTCGCCGCGACCCGCCCGCGCGACCACATGCGTTCGCGCAGCTCGCCGATCAGGTCGGCGTCCTCGCTGAACCGCTCGGTCAGGATGGCCCGCGCGCCCTCCAGGGCGGCGGCCGGATCGGCGACGCCCTTGCCGTCGTCCACGAACGCCGCGGCGGCCGCGGCCGGCTCCACCGACGGATCGCTCAGCAGCCCGTCGGCGAGCGGCTCCAGCCCCGCCTCCCGCGCGATCTGTGCCTTGGTGCGCCTCTTGGGCTTGAACGGGAGGTAGATGTCCTCCAGCCGCGCCTTGGACTCGGCGCCGCGGATCTGCGCCTCCAAGGCTGCGTCCAGCTTGCCCTGGGACCGTACGGACTCCAGGATCGCGGTCCGCCGCTCCTCCAGTTCCCGCAGATAGCGCACCCGTTCCTCGAGCGAGCGCAGCTGCGCATCGTCGAGCATCTCGGTGGCTTCCTTGCGGTAGCGCGCGATGAACGGGACGGTCGAACCGCCGTCGAGCAGTTCGACCGCGGCCTTCACCTGCCGCTCCTTGACGCCGAGTTCCCCGGCGATCCTCGCTTCGATGGTCCCGAGGGCCCCGATGGACTCAGTGGATGCCGTCACGTTGATCCTGCCCCGCCTTCCAGCGCTTGCTTGAGCCTGCATTGTGCCGGGTGGCGGGCCGGACTGTCGCGCCGCCCAGCCGCCCGGGGTGTCCGCGAAGCCCCCGTGTCCGCCCGGAGGCCGAAAAGGGACATCGCGGCCGTCCGGCTCCGGGGCGCGGGACGGCGCGTCCGCACCCCGGGGCCCTGAGGCCGGTGGGCGCTCTACTTGCCGAACAGCACCGCGGGAAACGCCCCGGCGTCCATGGCGGTGGTGGTGAAGCCGGTCGCCAGCTCGGTGAGCCGGGCCACGCCCTCGGCGCCCAGGTGCTCGTAGGGGGCCCGGTCCAGCCGGTCGGTCGTGCGCTCCAGCTCCTTGCGCAGCAGGACTCCGGCCTCGGTCAGCTCGCCCTCGGCGTCCAGGAGTCCACGGGACCGCAGCCGTTCCTGCGCGTCCTGCCAGTCCTCCTCCGACCAGCCGCGGGTCGCCATGACGCCCTTGTGGCTCATCCCCCGGCCGCTGGCGGTGTGGGTGACCAGCGCCTCCAGGCCGTCCAGTTCGGCGTCCAGCAGCGCTATCAGGTGGCCGTCGCCACGGTGTTCGCGCAGCAGCGTCGCGGCATGCCAGTAGGCCAGGTGCGGGGCGTCCGGCACCGGCAAATCGGCGTGCGCGGCGTACAGCGGCCGGGCCCGGCGGGTGCAGGCCTCGACGGCGCGCAGCGCCAGCTTCGCCGCCTCCGCCATCTCCGGGGACTCGAGGGCCTCCGCGCCGAGCAGCCGGCGCAGCGTGGCGTCCGCGGCGCGCAGCCGGGCATCCAGCACGTCCTGCGGTGTGGTGACGGTCCAGACCTGCGGGACGTGCTGGGCGACGAGCTCGTGCTTGAAGTTGTAGAAGGTGGCCGTGATGGTGCCGGGGCCCACGGCACCCATGGCCGCGCCCCGGCAGGCGAAGTAGCCGGCGCTGCGGTTCTCGATGCCGAGCCCGGCCATCTCCGCGGGCAGCTCCGGCGCGAAGTAGTGCGTGGAGTGGAAGGGGTTGATGACGTTGTGGCAGGTACGCCCGGCCTGCTCGGGCAGTGCGCTGGAAGAGGTCATACCGGCAGGGTACCGACCCGTCGGTATGGAGGTGGCTCCAGGGGCCCGGACGGCAGCCGTACGGAGGCGGCCGCCTCCCGACGGCAGGAAAGGTGGGTTTTCCGTCATTGCCGCCATCGGTGCCGCTGACCAGGATGGACGGTATGGAACAGCGCGATGTGCTCGTCGTTCTCTTCGACGGTGTGCAGGCCCTCGACGTCTGCGGACCGGTCGACGTCTTCAACGGGGCGTCCCAAGGGGTACCGGGCGCCTACCGGATCCGCACCGCCGGTCTCGACGGTGCACCGGTCCGCACCACCAGCGGACTGACGCTCGTCCCCGACCTCACGCTCGCCGCAGCCGAGGCTCCGCACACCCTGCTGGTGCCCGGTGGCCAGGGCACCCGTACCCCCGACCCCCGGCTGATCGACTGGCTGCGCGGCAACGCGCACCGCGCCCGGCGGAAGGTCTCGGTGTGCAGCGGAGCGCTGCTGCTGGCCGAGGCCGGGCTGCTGGACGGCCGCCGCGCGACGACCCACTGGATGCTCTGCGACACCCTCGCCGAGCGGTTCCCCGCGGTGCACGTGGAACCCGAGCCGATCTATGTACGGGACGGCGATCTGGCCACCTCCGCGGGCGTGACGGCCGGTATCGACCTTGCGCTGGCCCTGGTGGAGGAGGACCTCGGCCGGGACCTCGCGCTGACCATCGCCCGGCATCTGGTCGTCTTTCTGCGGCGTCCGGGCGATCAGACCCAGTTCAGCGCCCAGCTCGCCGCACAGACCGCACAGCGCAGGCCGCTGCGCGACGTACAGCAGTGGATCACCGAGAACCCGGCGGCGGACCTCTGCGTCGACGCCCTCGCGGAGCGCGCGAGCCTCTCCCCGCGGCACTTCGCCCGGGCGTTCCGCGACGAGGTGGGCATGACACCGGGGCGCTATGTCGACCGGGTACGCCTGGAGGCCGCCCGCCGGCATCTGGAGGACACCGTCGACGGCATCGAGCAGGTGGCGCGCCGCTGCGGCTACGGCACCCCCGAGGCGATGCGCCGCGCCTTCCTCCGCGCGCTGGGCGCCTCCCCGGCCGAGTACCGCCGCCGCTTCCAGCCGGCCCGACCGCCCGTGCCCACAGCCTGAACCGCGCCGGCCGCCACGGCCCCACCAGGCCGCCAGGACCCCACTACGCCGGCACCGCTCATCCACCGTGCCGGCATCACTCCCGACCGACAGGAACCGATATGCAGCTCGCGATCCTCCTCTACGACCGCTTCACCACGCTGGACGCCGTCGGCCCCTACGACACCCTCAGCCGGCTGCCAGGGGCGGAGGCGGTGTTCGTCGGCGAGCGCACCGGCCCGTACCGCAATGAGCTCGGTTCGCTCGCGCTGGTCGCCGACGCCACCCTGGGCGAGGTCACCGCACCGGACATCCTCGTCGTGCCCGGCGGCCCGGGACAGACGGCACAGATGGCGGACGGCCCGGTGCACGAGTGGATCCGCGCCGTGGACGCCGGCACCACCTGGACCACCTCGGTGTGCACCGGCTCGCTGATCCTGGGCGCCGCGGGCCTCCTCAAGGGGCGCCGGGCGACCTCCCACTGGCTCGCGCTGGACCAGCTCCCCGCGCTGGGGGCCGAGCCGACCGGGGAGCGGGTGGTCGTCGACGGCAAGTACGTCACGGCGGCGGGTGTCTCGTCCGGCATCGACATGGGGCTGACCCTGGCCGGCCGGATCGCCGGGGACACCGTGGCCCAGGCGATCCAGCTCGGCATCGAATACGACCCGCAGCCGCCTTACGACGCGGGCTCCCCGGACAAGGCGCCGGCCGAGGTCACCGCGTTGCTGCGGGAGCGCGGCCGGTTCCTGCTGGAAGGGGAGGAGTGAGAAGCCGGCCCATGGGCTCCTGACAGGACCCCGCTGTCAGCCCGTGGGCCAGGTGAAGCGCGGCGCCCTGCGCTCCAGGAAGGCGGTGGCACCCTCCGCGGTGTCGCCGCTCGTGCGCGCCTGTGCGGCCCAGAAGGCGCCGCGCTCCTCGGCCTCGGCCGGCGGCACGTCCCAGGTCCCGTTGGCCAGCTCCTTCGCCGCGGTCTGCGTCAGCAGCGACCGGCTCGCCAGTACGGCCGAGAACTCCGTCACGCGCTTGTCCAGCTCGCCCGCGGCCAGCACCTCGTCCACCAGGCCCGTACGCAGCGCCCTCGCACAGTCGATCAACTCACCGGAGAACAACAGGTACTTGGCGGCCGACAGTCCCACCAGCCGGACCAGCCGCCGGGTGGCGGACGCCGGATAGGCGACCGCCAGCTTGGCGGGCGTCACCCCGAACAGCGCACCCTCCTCCGCGAACCGCAGATCGCAGGCGGCCGCCAACTGGGCGCCGCCGCCCACGCAGTAGCCGCGTATCGCCGCCAGCGTCGGCCCGGGGAACGCCGCCAGCGCCTCCTCGGCCGCCACCGCCAGGCCCTGCGACTCACCCGCCGCCTCCCGCAGCGATCCGATGTCCGCGCCCGCGCAGAAGGTCCCGCCCTCGCCGGTCAGCACCAGTGACCGGACGGAGCGGTCGGCCGCCAGCCGCTCCAGCAGCGGCGGCAGATCCCGCCACATCTGCACGGTCATCGCGTTCCGCTTGCCGGTATTGCTGATGGTGACGGTGGCTGTGCCGTCGCTGACATGCGTCTTCAGACCGGGTTCCATGCTCCGGATATTAGAGCGACCGCGACGGACCGGGCCGGATACGATCGGCGGCCTGATGTCAGCAACTCTCGTCGCCAAAGACCTCGCCGCCGGCCACGGCGAGCGCGTCCTGTTCTCCGGTCTCGATCTGGTCGTCGCCCCCGGCGACGTGGTCGGCCTCGTCGGCGCCAACGGTGCGGGCAAGTCCACGCTGCTGCGCCTGCTGGCCGGCCTGGACACCCCGGAGGACGGCAAGCTCTCGCTCAGCCCGCCCACCGCCACCGTCGGCCACCTCCCGCAGGAGCCCGACCGCCGCCCGGGCGAGACCGTACGGGCCTTCTTCGCCCGTCGTACGGGCGTGACCGACGCCCAGCTCGCCCTGGACACCGCCACCCAGGCGCTGGTCGACGAGCGGCCCGGCGCGGACGACGCCTACGCCACGGCGCTGGAGCGCTGGCTCGCGCTGGGCGCGGCCGACCTGGACGAGCGCGCCGAGGAGACCGCCGAGCAGCTCGGCCTGTCCGTCGGCCTCGACCAGCCGATGACGACGCTCTCCGGCGGTCAGGCGGCCCGTGCCTCGCTCGCCTCGCTGCTGCTCTCCCGTTACGACATCTTCCTGCTGGACGAGCCCACCAACGACCTCGACCTGGACGGCCTGCACCGCCTGGAGTCCTTCGTCACGGGGCTGCGCGCCGGCACCGTCCTGGTCAGCCACGACCGCGAGTTCCTGACCCGCACGGTCACCCGCGTCGTCGAACTCGACCTCGCCCAGCAGCAGGTCAACACCTACGGCGGCGGCTACACCTCCTACCTGGAGGAGCGCGAGCGGGCCCGGCGTCATGCGCGTGAGCAGTACGAGGAGTACGCGGACACCAAGGCCGGCCTGGAGACCCGGGCACACACCCAGCGCAACTGGATGGAGAAGGGCGTCAAGAACGCCCGCCGCAAGGCTCCCGACAACGACAAGATCGGCCGCAAGGCCCGCGTGGAGGCCACCGAGAAGCAGGCCGCCAAGGCCAAGCAGACCCAGCGCCTGATCGAGCGGCTCGATGTCGTCGAGGAACCGCGCAAGGAGTGGGAGCTGCGGATGGAGATCGCCGCCGCGCCACGGGCCGGCGCGGTCGTGGCCACCCTGCGCGGCGCAGAGGTCCGGCGCGGCGACTTCCGCTTCGGCCCGGTGGACCTCCAGATCGACTGGGCGGACCGGGTCGCCATCACGGGCCCCAACGGCTCCGGCAAGTCGACCCTGCTCGCCGCCCTCCTCGGCCGGCTCCCGCTGGAAACGGGGCATGCGGCCCTGGGCCCCGGCGTGGTCGTCGGCGAGGTCGACCAGGCGCGCGGCCGGCTCTTCGGCGCACACGGCCTGGGCGACGAGCCGCTGATGGACGCCTTCCGGGCCTGTGTCCCCGATCTGCCGCCCGCCGATGTGCGCACCCTGCTGGCGAAGTTCGGGCTGAAGGCGGCGCATGTGCTGCGCCCGGCGCGCACGCTGTCGCCGGGGGAGCGGACCCGTGCCGCGCTGGCGCTCCTCCAGGGACGCGGGGTCAACCTCCTCGTCCTGGACGAGCCCACCAACCACCTCGATCTGCCGGCCATCGAACAGCTGGAGTCCGCACTCGCCTCGTACCCGGGCACCCTGCTGCTGGTGACGCACGACCGCCGGATGCTCGACGCGGTGCACACCACCCGCCGTATCGAGGTCGACGGCGGACGGATCACCGACCGGACGGTGTGAGAACGCCGCGGGAGCGCTGCGCGGACGCGGTGGGAGCGTGGACCGACCGCCGCCCGGCCACCCGCGCACACCGGGGCCGGCGGGCCCGCGGCACCCGTGGTGATTATCGATTTGGTCCTGACGCGGCCGACCCGTAGTGTGGTGTTCACCGACGCGGGGTGGAGCAGCTCGGTAGCTCGCTGGGCTCATAACCCAGAGGTCGCAGGTTCAAATCCTGTCCCCGCTACTGAAGACAGCGCAGCAGGCCCGGTGCCCAGGCACCGGGCCTGCTGCGCTGTGGTCCCGCGGGCGCCGCTGCGATGGCGAGGATCGCGGCGGCCCGGCGGGTAAGTCCGCGAACCACCGATGCAACGAACAGAACCGGTCGCCGGTTCGGTCGAACCATTCGGAATCGGCCATAAAGCGTCGATAGGCGCTGACTTGTGTTCAGCTGGCCGGTCCGGACCAACGCATTCTCAACACTCTTCCTGTGAGGATGCCTTCAGGACCCCCTGCTGAACCCCCCGGAGAGCTGACCTCCCCGCTCGCGTACGAAGGTGTCTGGCGGTTCACCGCCCCGGCACTGGAGGCCTCGGTGCCGCAGGCACGGCACGCGGTCCGGGATCTGCTCGACGAACAGCGTGTGCCCGTGGCCGCCGAGATCATGGACGGCCTGTTGCTCATCGTCTCCGAACTCGTCACCAACGCCGTCCGGCACGCCGCCCTGCTCTCGCCCCAGATCGCCGTCCAGGTCACCATCGGGGCGAACTGGCTACGGGTCGCGGTCGAGGACAACCACCCCTACCGCCCCAAGGCACTGGAGGCGGAGCAGGGTGATGTCGGCGGCCGCGGCCTGTGGCTCGTCAAGACGCTCACCGCGGAGGCGGGCGGCAAATGCGACGTCGAGAACACGAGGAACGGCGGCAAGGCCATCTGGGCCGAGCTGCCGCTCAGCCCGCTCGCTACCAGCCCGCCGACAGTCCTGTGAGCTCGCGCACCGCCGGACGCGCCGCGTCCAGGACGGTCATGAACCACGCGGAGAACGGCGCCTCGGCATGCCGCTCGGCCAGCTCCTGCGGCGTCACGAACGCGATCTCGCCGATCTCCTCGGGATCGGGCGCCGGCTCGGCCCGCACCAGCCCGACGAACAGGTGGTTGTACTCCTGCTCCACAAGGCCGGAGGCCGGGTCGGGATGGTTGTAACGCACGGTGCCCGCCTCGGCCAGCAGGGCGGGTGCCAGGCCCAGCTCCTCGGAGGTGCGCCGGGCCGCGGCCACGAACGGCGCCTCGCCGGGATACGGGTGGCCGCAGCAGGTGTTGGACCACACACCGGGGGAGTGGTACTTCCCCAGTGCCCGGCGCTGGAGCAGCAGCCGCCCCTTCTCGTCGAAGAGGAAGACGGAGAACGCCCGGTGCAGCTGCCCGGGAGGCTGGTGGGCCGCGAGCTTCTCCGCGGTGCCGATCGTCGTACCGTCCTCGTCGACCAGCTCCAGCATGATCGGTTCGGCGGTGCCGCCCGGTGTGCTCACCGCCGGGTCGCCGGCGGTCTGTCCGTTGGCAGGTGTGATCGGCATGCCCATCCTTGTCGTCGGTCTTCGACGCCAAGTCTGCCCTAGCCGGGTCCGCATCACCGGCAGAGTGGGTGCGCGGCGCCACATGCCCGCGCGCTGGTCAGGGAGTGCGCCCGGCCGTGAGATGGTCCACATCCGCTGCCGCGCCCCTGGATCCGGCCTGATCCAAGCGACAGGCCCTGGCCCCCGACGCGGCGAATACCGTACGGCCCGGTGACGGCGCCGGCCGGACCGCGCTCGACCCGCGGACCCGGAATGGCACGCACCACACCTGCCCCGGCACAACCCGCCCGCCCCGTGACCAGCCCTCTCATAACCGGCACCGGAGGTAACACCAGGTCCGCGGGCCAGTTGTTCATGCGCCACCTGATCCACCATGATGATCGCGGCAGGCGCAGCCGGCGGTCACTCGATCGTGCGGTGAATGCGCGGTGAACGGCCGCATCCGGCGATCCGATAGCCTCTGCCGACGTGCCACCCAGCCCTCCGGGCGCCAGGTGTGCCACGCCCGCTGCCCGGGTAGTTCGTATCGAATGTGGATCGATCGCGAACCGTCCGTGCTGCCTTGTCAGCATCCAAGGAGTGAGTTCGTCTGTCGACCGCCATCCTCACCGGTCCGCCGGTCGCCGGGTCGCCGCTCGAAGCCGACCTGCGCACGCTGGGCTTTGACGTCCGCACGGCGAACGATGCCGCAACCGCCGCCGAGCTCCTCGCCGCGGTGCCCGCGCAGGAGCGGGTCGCCGTCGTCGACCCCCGCTTCGTCGGCCATCTGCATGCCCTGCGGCTCGCGCTGACCGACCCCCGCTTCCCCGCCGCGGCCGTGCCGGGCGCGCTCACCGCGCAGCCCGGGGCCCGCGCCGCGCTGGCCCGCGCGTTCGGCAGGATCCCGGTCGGCGCCGGCACCGCCCACCTCACGGATGTCCTCACCGACACCCTCACCGAGTCCCTCGACCGCGAGGAGACCCCTCTCCACCGCGTCGAGCTGGGCAGTCTGGTCGCCACCGTCGCGCTCACCCCGGCGCAGCGCGAGGACGCCCGGGAGGCCGTCGCCGCCGTCGACGACGAGGCCGTACGGCTGCGCACCGCCGTGAAGTCCCGCGACGGGTTCTTCACGACGTACTGCATCAGCCCGTACTCCCGCTACCTCGCCCGCTGGTGCGCGCGCCGCGGGCTCACCCCCAACCAGGTCACCACCGCGTCCCTGCTCACCGCGCTGATCGCGGCCGGCTGCGCGGCCACCGGAACCCGCGGCGGCTTCATCGCCGCCGGCCTCCTGCTGCTGTTCTCCTTCGTCCTGGACTGCACCGACGGGCAGCTCGCCCGCTACTCCCTCCAGTACTCGACGATGGGCGCCTGGCTCGACGCCACCTTCGACCGGGCCAAGGAGTACGCGTACTACGCGGGCCTCGCCCTGGGCGCGGCCCGCGGCGGCGATGACGTCTGGGCGCTGGCGCTCGGCGCGATGGTGCTCCAGACCTGCCGCCATGTCGTCGACTTCTCGTTCAACGAGGCGAATCACGACGCCAGCGCCAACACCAGTCCCACCGCCGCGCTCTCCGACAAGCTCGACAGCGTCGGCTGGACGGTCTGGGTGCGCCGGATGATCGTGCTGCCCATCGGTGAGCGCTGGGCCATGATCGCGGTGCTCACCGCGCTGACCACCCCGCGCATCGTCTTCTACGCCCTGCTCATCGGCTGCGCACTGGCCGCCTGCTACACCACGGCAGGACGGGTGCTGCGCTCGCTGACCCGCCGGGCCCGGCGCACCGACCGCGCCGCCCGGGCACTGGCCGACCTCGCCGACTCCGGGCCGCTCGCCGAACTGATCGCGGGCCGCGCCCGCGGCCGTGGCCGCACCGGTTCCTTCCTGGCGCCCGTCATGGCATTTCTCTCAGCCGCCGTGCTGCTGGTCTGGGTGATTTTCCAGGACGACCCCACGTCCTGGCTCACCGTCGGCGTCGCCGTCTGCTCCGCGCTGCTGGCCGGCGCGGCCGTGGCCCGGCCGCTCAAGGGCGCCCTCGACTGGCTCGTGCCGCCCTTCTTCCGGGCCGGCGAGTACGTCACCATCCTGGTGCTGGCCGCCCGTGCGGACGTCCCCGGAGCGCTGCCCGCGGCGTACGGGCTGATCGCGGCGGTCGCCTACCATCACTACGACACGGTCTACCGCATCCGCGGTGGCACCGGAGCCCCTCCGCGGTGGCTGGTCCGGGCGACCGGCGGACATGAGGGACGGATCCTCGTGATCGCCGTCCTCGCCGCCGCGCTGTCCCCCTCAGGTTTCACAATCGCGCTGACGGCCCTTGCTGTGGTCCTGGCGCTGCTGGTGCTCATCGAGAGCATCCGCTTCTGGGTGTCCTCCCAAGCACCCGCCGTACACGATGAAGGAGAACCCGCATGATCGGCCTCGTGCTGGCTGCCGGCGCCGGACGGCGTCTGCGCCCCTACACCGACACCCTGCCGAAGGCTCTGGTGCCGGTCGACGGGGACACGACCATTCTCGACCTGACCCTCGGCAACTTCGCCGAGATCGGCCTGACCGAGGTCGCGATCATCGTCGGCTACCGCAAGGAAGCCGTCTACGAGCGCAAGGAGGCCCTGGAGCAGAAGTACGGCCTCAAGCTCACCCTCATCGACAACGACAAGGCCGAGGAGTGGAACAACGCCTACTCCCTGTGGTGCGGCCGTGACTCGATCAAGCACACCGTGATCCTCGCCAACGGCGACACCGTGCACCCGGTCTCCGTCGAGAAGACCCTGCTCGCCGCCCGCGGCGACGGCAAGAAGATCATCCTCGCGCTGGACACCGTCAAGCAGCTCGCCGACGAGGAGATGAAGGTCGTCGTGGACCCCGCCAAGGGCGTCCAGAAGATCACGAAGCTGATGGACCCGGCCGAGGCGACCGGTGAGTACATCGGCGTCACCCTCATCGAGGGCGAGGCCGCCGAGGAGCTGGCCGACGCCCTGAAGACCACCTTCGAGCGGGACCCCGACCTCTACTACGAGGACGGCTACCAGGAGCTCGTCAACCGCGGCTTCAAGGTCGACGTGGCCCCGATCGGCGACATCAAGTGGGTTGAGATCGACAACCACGACGACCTCGCGAAGGGCCGTGACATCGCATGCCAGTACTGACCCGCCTCATTCCGTCCCCGGTCGTCGTCGACATCAACGCCGGCGCCCTGGACGACCTGGCGGGCCTGCTGGCCGATCAGCGCATCTCCGCGTCCGGCAAGCTCGCCATCGCGATCAGCGGCGGTTCGGGGGCACGGCTGCGTGAGCGGCTGTCCCCCGCGCTCCCCGGCGCCGAGTGGTACGAGGTCGGCGGCGGCACCCTGGACGAAGCGATCAAGCTGGCCGACGCCATGAAGAAGGGGCACTACGACGCGGTCGTGGGCCTCGGCGGCGGCAAGATCATCGACTGCGCCAAGTTCGCCGCCGCGCGGATCGGGCTGCCGCTGGTCGCCGTGGCGACGAACCTGTCGCACGACGGCCTGTGCTCGCCGGTCGCCACCCTCGACAACGACGCGGGCCGCGGCTCCTACGGTGTGCCGAACCCGATCGCCGTGGTGATCGACCTCGACATCATCCGTGAGGCCCCGGTCCGGTTCGTCCGCTCCGGTATCGGCGACGCGATCTCCAACATCTCCGCGGTCCGGGACTGGGAGCTCTCGCACCGCGAGACCGGCGAGGCGATCGACGGACTGGCCGCCGCCATGGCACGCCAGGCCGGCGAGGCCGTGCTCCGCCACCCCGGCGGGGTCGGCGACGACGCCTTCCTCCAGGTGCTGGCCGAGGGTCTGGTCCTGACCGGCATCTCGATGTCGGTGGCCGGCGACAGCCGTCCGGCGTCCGGCGCCTGCCACGAGATCAACCACGCGCTCGACATCCTCTACCCCAAGCGTGCGGCGAGCCACGGCGAACAGTGCGGCCTCGCCGCGGCGTTCGCCACGCATCTGCGCGGGGACAAGGAGACCCGGGACCTGATGGTCGAGGTGCTGCGCAGGCACGGCCTGCCGGTCACGCCGGGTGAGATCGGCTTCACCGACGAGGAATTCGTCCAGGCCGTCGAGTACGCACCCAAGACCCGCCCCGGGCGCTACACCATCCTGGAGCACCTCGACCTGTCCACCGACCAGATCAGGGACGCTTACGCCGACTATGCACAAGCCATCGGTAGCTGAGCTCCGCCCGGTCGTTCACCCCCCGGGGGTGAAGGACCGGCGGAGCGGCGAGCACTGGGCCGGCCGGCTCTACATGCGCGAGCTCTCCTTGCGCATCGACCGGCACCTGGTGAACACGAAGGTCACGCCCAACCAGCTGACCTACCTGATGACCGTCTTCGGCGTCCTCGCCGCCCCGGCCCTGCTGGTGCCGGGGATCGCGGGCGCCGTCCTCGGCGTGCTGATGGTCCAGCTGTACCTGCTGCTCGACTGCGTCGACGGCGAGGTCGCCCGCTGGAAGAAGCAGTTCTCGCTCGGCGGGGTGTACCTGGACCGCGTCGGCGCCTACCTGTGCGACGCCGCGGTACTGGTCGGCTTCGGCCTGCGCGCCGCCGACCTGTGGGGCTCCGGGCGGATCGACTGGCTGTGGGCCTTCCTCGGCACGCTCGCCGCCCTCGGCGCGATCCTGATCAAGGCCGAGACCGACCTCGTCGGTGTCGCCCGTCACCAGGGCGGGCTGCCGCCGGTGAAGGAGGCGGCGTCCGAGCCGCGCTCGTCCGGAATGGCGCTGGCCCGCAAGGCCGCCGCGGCACTGAAGTTCCACCGGCTCGTCCTCGGGGTCGAGGCGTCCCTGCTGATCCTGGCCCTGGCGGTCCTGGACACGATCAGGGGCGACCTGTTCTTCTCGCGCCTCGGCGTCGCCGTGCTCGCCGGCATCGCGATCGTCCAGACGCTGCTCCACCTCGTGTCCATCCTCGCCTCCAGCAGGCTCAAGTGACGGGGGCCGGTGTGAGTAAGAGCATGCGCCTCGGTGCGGTTGTCCTGACCATGGGCAACCGCCCCGAGGAGCTGCGCGCGCTGCTGGACTCGGTCGCCAAGCAGGAGGGCGACCCGATCGAGATCGCGGTCGTCGGCAACGGTTCGCCGCTGCCCGAGCTCCCCGAGGGCGTACGGACCGTCGAGCTGCCGGAGAACGTCGGCATCCCGGCCGGCCGCAATGTCGGCATCGAGGCGTTCGGTCCCGGCGGCAGCGAGGTCGACGTGCTGCTCTTCCTCGACGACGACGGGCTGCTGGCCAGGGAGGACACCGCCGAGCTGTGCCGGGAGGCGTTCGCCGCGGACCCCGAGCTCGGCATCATCAGCTTCCGGATCGCCGACCCGGACACGGGGGAGACCCAGCGCCGCCACGTCCCGCGGCTGCGGGCCTCGGACCCGATGCGCTCGTCGCGGGTCACCACCTTCCTCGGCGGTGCGAACGCGGCGCGTACCCAGGTCTTCGAGGAGGTCGGCGGGCTGCCCGACGACTTCTTCTACGCGCACGAGGAGACCGATCTGGCCTGGCGTGCGCTGGACGCGGGCTGGCAGATCGACTACCGCTCGGACATGGTCCTCTTCCATCCGACGACGGCACCGGCCCGGCATGCGGTCTACCACCGGATGGTGGCCCGTAACCGTGTGTGGCTGGCCCGGCGCAATCTGCCCGCCCCGCTGGTTCCGGTCTATCTCGGTGTCTGGTTCCTCCTCACCCTCGCCCGTCGGCCGTCGCGACCGGCGCTACGGGCTTGGCTGGGCGGCTTCAAGGAGGGCTGGGTGACCCCGAGCGGTCCCAGGCGCCCCATGAAGTGGGCTACCGTTTGGCGACTGACCCGACTGGGCCGCCCTCCCGTCATCTGACAAGCTCGGATCTGAGAGCATCAGGCGCGAGCCGGGGCGTGGCCCCGGCAGCGCACCTTGAGGACGAAAGTGTCAACTGTGAGCGAGACCACGCACGACAGTGCGGTCGCCATGAGTGCCCCGCCTGCTTCCGACGAAGGGCTCACTCCTGCCCAGCGGGCCCAGAAGTACGGGCTCTCGCAGAGCGGGGCCCGTCCCGGCCTTCCGGAGTACGTCCGGCAGCTGTGGGACCGGCGGCACTTCATCTCCGCCTTTGCCAGTGCCAAGCTGACGGCGCAGTACAGCCAGGCCAAGCTGGGACAGGTCTGGCAGGTGGCGACGCCGCTGCTGAACGCGCTCGTGTACTACCTCATCTTCGGGAAGCTGATCGGGACGAGCAGGGGCATCCCGGACTTCGTGCCGTTCCTGGTGACCGGTGTCTTCATCTTCACCTTCACGCAGAGCTCGGTGATGGCCGGCACCCGGGCGATCTCGGGCAATCTCGGGCTGGTGCGGGCGCTGCACTTCCCGCGCGCCTGCCTGCCCATCTCGTTCTGCCTGATGCAGCTCCAGCAGCTGCTGTTCTCGATGGGTGTGCTGGTGGTG